>JANMCE010000206.1:0-24402 GCA_031360915.1 Actinomycetes bacterium
AGTCGGCGCGTGATCAGAGAGCACGGATGCCATGGGACAGCCTTTCCAAGAATGCAATATCAGAATGAAGGTTGCGATCAGCGGTATGCGGCTTCAGAAAGCCTTCCTCGATGAGATCGCCAGCAAGGATCTGAATGACGCCGATGGGGACACCAACACGAACCGCGACCTCGGCGACGGAGAGCGCTTCGGCTCGACAGGACTCATAGACCTTGGCTCGCTCGAACGTGAGCTGACCGGCTTTGTCCTGCGAGCCGGCAATGATGCTCAGCATTGCTTGAAAGTCCAGCTTCGCGTTCGACTTGGCGCGGCCACCCGTCATGACATATGCCCGAACGCTGTCACCTCCCGCTGTGGTTTCCGACAGCGACGTGGAAGTTGAACGGTTCAGAAATGGCCGGATAAGCGGAAACCCGCCGCCGGGAGGAGACTCTGAATAGTTCGACATGATTGGTTACGTCAGCCGCGCTTCGCTCGGTCGAAACCGCTCTGCAGGCCAGCGAGCGACGAGCGCAAAGCCGCCGCGTCTCGCTCGGGCGCCGGAGCTCCATCGGTGGGGCCGGTGTCGGGCGCCTGGGCTCCCTTGATGCGCTTACGGAAACCGGTCTTCGTCATGGGCGCATCTTCCACGGGCTCGTCGGAGATGTAGAGCGGATCGTCGGCCGGGTCGGGGAGATCGTCGATACGGTTGTCGACCGCCGGAACGGCCCAGGGCGACAGAAACTCGGTGACCGAAGCCGCAGGTTCAAACACCGGGGGCATGTCGTAGGACGGGGCGGCGTCGTAGGCCGGCGCGGCTTGGTAGGCGGGAGGGTACGACTGAGCCGGTTCGGCCACGGGGAACTGATAGGTGCTGTGTGGCGTCTCGAACGGCGAGCCGCTCACCGTCTCGTCAAGCTGGTAGCCGGTCGGTGCGCTGTCGTACCGGTAGTCGGCAGCCGTTGACGCTGCCGGTGCCTCGTACGAGGGTGCGCTTGCCCACGGAAGTTCGTCGCGAACAGCCGTGTCGGCTACCTGGTACTGGGCGAGTGGGTCGGCAGCGTGGTCGTACGGGGGAACCGTGACCTCGAAACGGTCCGCGTTCGTGGTTGCGTCAGCCGAAGCAAGTTCGGCGGCAGCGCGCCGGGCGGCGCGGCGGCCAACCGGTGCGGCGGGCTCAAACGCCAGAGGTGCTTCCTCAACGGGTTCAACGGCCTTGGGCTGGCGGCGGGGCTCCTTGGCTTCATCGAGCGCCAACAGTTCGTGCGGCAACAGAATGCCGGCGGTAACGCCCGAGTTGGGAATGTTGTCGTGCATCTGGACCGTGATGTTGAATCGCTCGGCCAGCTTGGACACCACGTGGTGGCCGAGAACACGTACAGGCGACAGGTCGAACGACAGCGGGTTGTTCAACCGGTGGTTGACATCGGTCAGCTCGTCGGCGCCCATGCCCAGACCGCGGTCGATGATGGCGATGTGGTAGCCGTACTGCGTCATGCGGCCGAGCATCGTAACTCGCGATGTCGGCGGCGAGTAGGTGATTGCGTTCTCGATGAGTTCGGCGAACAGGTGCACGACACTGTGCACGTAGCGGCCTCGGACCGAGACGTCTTCCATGTCGGAGTGATCGACGCGCTGGTAGTCGTCGACCTCCGAGAGGGCGCCGCGAATGACGTCGGAGATCTCAACCGGAGCGCCCGAGGTGCTCATTGGCTTGTCACCGGCGAGCACCAGCAACGATTCAGCCTGGCGGCGCATTCGGGTGGTCAAGGCGTCGAGACGGAACAGGTTCTCCAGCGTGCCGGCGTCGCGTTCGTTGCTTTCGAGCTCGGAGATGAGACCCAGGGTGCGGAACACCAGGCTCTGGTTGCGGCGTCCGATGGTAATGAGGTTGTCACCGTAGTTACGGGCGGCTTGCACCTGCTGGGCCGCCATAGTGACGGCCGAGGCCTGAACGGCGTTGAAGGCCATGGCCAGCTGGCCGACTTCGTCCTTCGAATCGACCGGGAAGGTCTCAAGCTCTGGCATGTCATCCTCGGGACCGAGGTTGTTGATAGCGGCAATGTGATTCGGTAGGCCGAACTCAGCGACTTCGGAGGCCTTCTTGGTCATGGCCTTCAGCGGCGCACTGATCAGACGAGCGACAACCATGCCCAGCAAGAGGATGAGGAGCACGGCCGTAGCCATCGTGCCGATGATGATGCGCGAACGGTTCTTGACCAAGTCGGTGGCCGAGGACTCGAGGCTGATCTGCCGGTTTTGGCTGAGAGCCACAAGCTTGGTAACCGCACCACGATGCCTGTCGAACAGGGAGACGAGCTTCAAATCCCGGATCTCATCGGCCTTTTTGAAGTCGCCGGCGTCGACGGCGGCGAGCAGCTCGTCATTGATGACGGCAAAGAACGCCGCACCGGTCGAGTGGACCTCATCGAGCTGGATTCGAGTTGAGGTCATGGCAAGTGAGGTGAGTTCCTGCGACCACGTCCGGTAGCGAGCTTCGAAAATCGCCTGGCTCGACACCAACGCCGCGATCGCGTCGTTGCGGTGCTTGATGTCGGCGTCGGTGGTCGTACCTTCGGCAACTTGCCGGGTCTCCAGCACTAGCTGTAAGACCGCCGCGTAGGCCTCAACGGCGAACTCGGGCGGTGGCAGAATATCGGCGACCAGATCCTTTTCCTGGATGATCTCCTTATAGGTCGGGCCCGTCACCTTGACGGCGTTCAACGAGTTGAATACCAGACCGGCCACCAGGCCAAGCACCACGACGGGAACAAAGAGAACCAAGAACAGCTTCGATTGGATACGTAGATGCCGGAGCATGCCACCTTCTTCACAGGGAACGTCGACCAGCGTCCAGCCGACGGATGAGTTATCTATTCATCGACCCGCGGCTGCGAAGATTCAGCACTTTTGCGAGATTTTGTGTTTTCCTTGCCGATCGGTCGGAAGATCGCCGAGACAAAGCCCAGAATTCACCACCCGTTCGGTTCAATATTGCGGCGATTCCGCCGATAGGACGCGGTGAGCGTTACCAACCCTGCACCTACGAAGCCTGCCCCGTCCGCCGCCGCCAGCAACTTCAACTGGTTAATCGCGAACTTCCTGCAAAAGACGCCCGGTGTCGAGCAGGGAGTGATCGTGTCGTCCGACGGTATTTTGATGGCGACGGCCAAGTTCGACCTTCTGACCGCAGAACGCGTCGCCGCGATCGTGACCGGCATGCGCAGCCTTGCCGACGGCGCATCCGGCCTACTGAGGAAGGGTCTTCTGCAGCGGGTCATCATCGAAATGGGTACGGCATTCCTTCTTGTCGCCGCGATAAGCGACGGCTCCGCCTTCGGCGTGGTGTGCGATAAGCGCTCCGACCTCGGGCTGATCAGCTACGAGATGACGCTGCTAGTTGATCGAGTCGGCACCCAACTCACGCCGGAACTCGTCACCGAATTGAAGCGAGCATTCACCCAGGACTGAGCCGACCCGAGATTGCGGTCATCGGGCCGTAGCATGCGCGCTATGGGTCGCCGGGCGGTAGGTCGTTGAATCAGCTCGATCTCTTCATTGTCATCGGCCTGCTCGCGGCGGCGATATGGGGATGGGCCACCGGTGTCGCAACACAACTGGGCGTCGGCATCGGTACCGTCCTCGGCCTGTTCGCTGGCGCCACAATCGCTCCGCGTACCGCAACACTGGCGTCCACTGCGGCAGCCAAGCTCACTGTCACCCTGGTCACCGTGCTGGCCGTCACCACCCTGTTCTCGGTTCTCGGGCGGCTCTCCGGTCGACACTTCGCCCAGTTTCTCCACCGGCGCCGACTCGGCAGTGTCGAGCGCGCCCTGGGAGTAGTCGTGGCGACGGCGACCACACTGTTTGCCTTCTGGCTGCTGGCCGTCTCAATGGCGTCAACCTCGCTCGGACGGCTCGGCGAACTCATCCAGGGGTCTTCCATCGTGGGTCGGCTTGATGCAGTGCTTCCGCCCGTGCCGACCATAACGTCCCGCCTGAGCAGCCTTATCGACCCCGCCGGTTTCACCCGCGTTTTCGCCGGGCTCGAACCTCGCTTCAGCGCGCCCGTGGCTGACCCGAGCTCGGCTGAGGTGACAAGCATCACCGACAGAGTACGGGCGTCGACGGTGAAGATCGAAGGCGCCGGCTGCGGAGGGGTGCTCGATGGTTCCGGCTTCGTGGCCGGGAAGGACCTCGTTGTCACCAACGCGCACGTCGTGGCCGGAGTGCGTTCCCCCAGCGTGCTCGATGCCGCCGGTCGCCATGCAGCCGTCGTGGTGGGCTTTCACCCAAACGTCGACATTGCCGTACTGCGTGTGTCGGGCCTGGCCGGCGAGCCGCTGACCCTCACAAAACCTGACGCCGAACGGGCCGCGACCGGTGCCGTTCTCGGCTATCCTGGCGGAGGGCCTTTCACCTCGGGCCCCGCCGCAGTCCGCACCGCCCTGCCTGCCGTCGGAAGGGATATCTACGGTCAAACTCTGGTGACCCGAACCGTCTACGAACTCCAAGCCCGGGTTCGGCCGGGTAACTCCGGCGGGCCTTTCGTGCTCGCATCCGGGGAGGTCGCCGGTCTCGTCTTCGCCCGATCAGTGTCCGACGACAACATCGGCTACGCGTTGGCAGCCAGCGAGGTCGCACCCCTCCTCACCGAAGCGGCCAACCAGACCCGCTCGCTCTCTACCGGCGCCTGCGTGAACGATTGAGCCCCAAACGTCACGGCCCTTTACAATGTGTAAATATCATTCCGAACGGGAAAGCGAACCTTTCCCGGGACTGACGAGAATGGGGCACGAATGGCAAGAACAGTTCGAGCAGCGCTGTTGCAGACCGACTGGTCGGGCGACAAAGCATCCATGATCGACAAGCACGAGCAGGCCGTCCACGACGCTAAGGCCCAAGGCGCTCAGGTGATGTGCTTTCAGGAACTGTTCTACGGCCCCTACTTCTGCCAGGTGCAGGAAAAGGAGTACTACGACTACACCGAGCAGATCCCCGACGGAGCTACTACGCAACGCTTCTGTTCGATCGCTCGTGAAGCGGGCATGGTGCTGGTACTACCCATGTACGAGGTCGTGCGCGAGGGGCTCTACTACAACACCGCTGCGGTCATAGACGCCGACGGCACCTACCTCGGCAAATACCGCAAGCAGCACATCCCGCACACGAACGGGTTCTGGGAGAAGTTCTATTTTCGCCCGGGCGACGGTGGCTACCCGGTCTTCGAAACCGCGGTCGGTAAGGTTGGCGTGTATATCTGTTACGACCGTCACTTCCCCGAAGGCTGGCGGGCGCTCGGTGTAAACGGTGCCGAAATCGTCTTCAACCCATCGGCCACATCTCGCGGCCTGTCCAGCTACCTGTGGAAGCTGGAACAGCCGGCATCTGCCGTGGCCAACGAGTACTACATCGGGGCCATCAATCGGGTCGGCATCGAGCCCTTGGGCGAGAACGATTTCTATGGAACGTCCTACTTCGTCGACCCCGAAGGCAAGTTTGTTGGCGAAGTAGGCGACCCCTACAAGCCCGAGTTGATTGTGCGTGCCCTCGACATGGATCTCATCAAAACGGTGCGTGATCGTTGGGCGTTCTACCGAGACCGTCGCCCCGATGCCTACGGCGACCTGACCAAGGACTAAGCATGACTCGAACCCTCATTATCAATGGCACCGTGGTCAGCCCAACGGGAGCCGAGCCCGCGGACGTGTTGGTTGACGGTGAAACTATCGCCGCCATCTTCGCTCCCGGCCAGGTTGCCGCGCTTGGCATCACCGCCAATCGCACCATCGACGCGAAAGGCAAGTACGTCATCCCCGGAGGCGTCGATGCCCACACTCACATGTCGCTGCCCTTCGGTGGCACCATGTCATCGGATGACTTCGAGTCAGGCACTCGTGCCGCTGCGTGGGGTGGCACCACCACCATCATCGACTTCGCCAGCCAGACCACGGGCGGCAACGTGCTCGATGTCATGGCTGCCCGCCACGAGGAAGCCGCGGGCCAGTGCTCCATCGACTACGCGTTCCACCAGATCATCGGCGGCGTAGACGAAGACTCGCTGAAGGCCATGGATGAACTCGTGCATCACGAGGGGGTTACGTCGTTCAAGATGTTCATGGCCTACCCGGGGGTGTTCTACTCCGACGACGGGCAGATCCTTCGGGCCATGCAGAAGGCATCCGACAACGGGGCGCTCATCATGATGCACGCCGAAAACGGCATCGCCATCGACGTGCTCATCGCCCAGTCGCTCGCTCGTGGCGACAGCGCTCCGTACTTCCACTCGCTCACCCGTCCGGCTGAGCTCGAGGGCGAAGCGACCCACCGAGCTATCAAGCTGGCCAAGGTTGCCGGCAATACTCCGCTGTACATCGTGCACATGTCGGCCAGCGAAGCCCTCGAAGAAGTAGCAGCGGCCCGCCATCAGGGCGCCAACGTGTTCGCGGAAACGTGCCCGCAGTATTTGTACCTTTCGCTCGAAGATCACCTCATGAAGCCCGGCTTCGATGGTGCTGCCTACGTGTGTTCCACTCCACTGCGTTCCAAGCATGAACACCACGCCAAAGATCTGTGGAAGGGCCTCCGCATGAACGAACTGGCCGTCGTGTCCACCGACCACTGCCCTTTCTGCATGAAGGATCAGAAGGAACTTGGCCTCGGCAACTTCGCCAAGATCCCTAACGGCATTGGCTCGGTGGAACACCGTATGGATCTGCTCTACCAGGGCGTGGTCAGCGGAAATATCTCGCTGCCGCGTTGGGTGGAGGTGGCCTGCACGACCCCCGCTCGCATGTTTGGCATGTACCCGAAGAAGGGCATCATCGCCCCCGGGTCCGACGCCGACATCGTCATCTACGACCCGGCCGCCAAAACCCACATCAGCGTCAGCACCCATCACATGAACATGGACCACTCCGCCTGGGAAGGGTTCAACATTGACGGCAAGGTTGACACGGTCATATCCCGCGGCACGGTCGTCATCGAGAACAACTCCTATGTCGGCGCCAAGACCCACGGCCAGTTCGTGAAGCGTGGCCTGTCGACCTACCTCGTCTGATGCTCCTTGAAAGGTCGTTTACCGTGAACGTCGTCCCCCACGGCATGGATGTCTCCAGCGAGATGGGCCCGCTCGTCACCCGCGAACATCCCGATAAGGTGGCCTCATACATTGACGCCAGCGAGCAAGCTGGCGCGAAGGTATTGGTCGATGGGCGCGACGAGATCAAGCGGGATGGCTTCTTTCTCGGGTGCAGCCTGCTCGATCATGTAACGCCCGCCATGACGGTTTGGACCGATGAAATCTTCGGACCGGTCCTCTCCGTCGTGAGGGTCAACACGGCCCGTCGGCCCGACCCGTCCACCAGCACCGTCGACCTCGGCTTCCCGCAGAATCGCTAACGGATGGAATTCGGCGTTGTCCTCCAAACAAACCCGCCCGCATCCAAGGTCGTCGAGCTTGCGCGCCTTGCCGAGATGGAGGGGTTTGAGTACGTGTGGACGTTCGACTCCCATCTCTTGTGGGAGGAACCGTTTGTCGTCTATAGCCAAATCCTGGCCCAGACCCGCCGGGTCATCGTCGGCCCTATGGTCACCAACCCGGCCACTCGCGACTGGACGGTGACGGCCAGCCTTTTCGCCACACTGAACGAGATGTTCGGCAACCGCACGATCTGCGGTATTGGTCGGGGAGACTCAGCCGTGCGCGTCACCAACGGCAAGCCCACAACGCTGGCGACGCTGCGTGACGCGGTGCACGTCATCCGAGAACTGGCCAACGGTCGCGGGGTCGAGTACAACGGTTCACAGCTCCGCTTCCCGTGGGGCACGAAGAGTCGACTCGACGTGTGGATTGCCGCGTATGGCCCAAAGGCTCTCGCACTAGCGGGCGAGGTCGGCGACGGGTTCATCCTTCAGCTCGCCGACCCGTCGATTGTCGAGTGGAGCATCAAAGCCGTGCGTGAGGCGGCCAAGAAGGCCGGGCGCGATCCGTTGTCGGTGAAGATTTGTGTGGCCGCTCCGGCATACGTCACCGACGACATTGCGTACGGACGCGACCAGTGTCGCTGGTTCGGTGGCATGGTGGGCAATCACGTCGCCGACATTGTTGCCCGCTACGGGGAAGGTGGCGCAGCTGTTCCGCAGGCGCTCACCGACTACATCAAGGGTCGCGAGGGCTACGACTACAACGAACACGGTCGTGCTGGCAACACCCACACCCAGTTCGTTCCCGACGAGATTGTCGATCGCTTCTGCCTCATTGGCCCACCATCGTTGCAAGTGGAACGATTGAAGGAACTTGAGGCGCTCGGCGTCGACCAGTTCGACATCTACCTCCAGCATGACGCCAAGGAACACACGCTCGCCGCCTACGGCAACGGCATCATGGCCGCGCTGCACCAACACGTGGCGGCGAAGGCCTAAGTGCCAGCTTTGCCCACCAGGAATCGGCGGGCACTGCGACGCGTCCTGATGTTCGTCGCGTCGTTGGCACTTTTGGCGGTGGTCTGGGAGTTGTACAAGACCGTCGGTCCGGCCGGCGGCGGAAGAGTGCTCGGTGCCCGTCTCCTGCCGAAGGCCGAGAACCGGTCTATGCCGCATGTCTGGGACATGCTGCAGCGTTACACCCGCGCCGAGCGTCGAGGTGGCGCCCGCACAATCTTCATGGTGGTGTTGTCGGGTCTGTGGTTCACGCTCCGCATCGCGCTGGCGGGGCTCGTCCTCGGCGTTACCGTTGGTCTGGGTTTAGCGGTCGTGATGGCTCGTTTCAGACTGTTGGAACGAGCGTTGGTGCCCTGGCTGGTGATCTCCCAGACCGTGCCGCTCATTGCGCTCGCTCCGCTCGTGGTCAGCTGGGGCGGGCGGCTACACATCGGCGGATTCACCTGGCAAAAGTGGATGTCGGCCGCAGTCATCGGCGCCTTCCTTGCCTTCTTTCCGATTTCAATCGGTGCGTTGCGCGGGCTGACCTCTCCCCCAGCCGCGGCCGTCGAGCTGATGGCCAGTTATGCCGCCTCGTGGCGCTCTTCGCTCATAAAGGTGCGCCTGCCCGCCGCAGTGCCCTATCTGATTCCCTCGCTCAAGCTTGGCGCCAACGCGGCCGTCGTCGGCGCCATCGTGGCCGAGCTTTCCACCGGCCTGAAAGGCGGCATCGGCCGTCTTATTCTGGAGTACATGCGAGAGTCCACCGGTGACCCCGCCAAGGTGTTTACGGCCGTCTTCGGCGCGGCGGCCCTTGGCCTCACCATGGCTGGGTTCATTGCACTCATCGACATGGGTGTATCCCGCAACGGTCCGAAGGAGTTGGCGGTATGAGTGCCCCGGTTGACATCGTCGGTATTTCCAAGGTGTTCAATGCGGGCCGATCGAACGCCGTCACTGCGCTGGATGACATCAACCTCAACGTTGCGCCGGGCCAGTTCGTATCGCTGATCGGACCGTCGGGGTGTGGCAAGTCGACGCTGCTTCGGCTCATTGGCAACCTCACCGAACCAACAGCCGGGTCTGTCAACGTGAACGGCAAGAGTGCCGCCCAGGCCCGCCTTGATGGTGACTACGGGATGGCGTTCCAGCAGGCCGGTTTGTTCGATTGGCGCACCGTCAGCCGCAACATCGAGCTCCCTCTGGAGATGAAGGGCTTCGACAAGGCCGCTCGCCGGGCCAAAGCGATGGACATGCTTGATCTGGTGAAGCTGCGCGAGTTCGCCGACCATCGCCCCTGGGAGCTGTCGGGCGGCATGCAGCAGCGGGTTGCCATCGCCAGGGCCCTGTCGTTCGAGCCGAAGCTCCTGCTCATGGATGAGCCGTTCGGTGCGCTCGACGAAATGACCCGGGAGCACATGCAAAGCGAGTTGCTCCGCATTTGCGCCACCACGGGCACCACGGTTCTGTTTGTCACCCACTCGATTCCGGAGGCCGTCTTCCTCTCAAACCAAGTCGTCGTGATGTCACCTCGTCCCGGCAAGATCGCCAAGATCGTCAACGTCGATCTGGGGCAACGCAACGACGACACCCGCGAGGATGCCGAGTTCTTCAAAAAGGTCACCGAGGTACGCGAAGCTCTGCGGGGCTACGACCACATCGAACCCATGCCGACCCGCCTGGACGAGCGATGAACCGCCTCCGTGCCGCGCTCGCTCCGTTCGGGTTTGGCGTGCTGTTCCTGCTGGCGTGGGAACTGCTGGTGCGCGGCTTCCACATCAAGCCCTATCTGCTCCCGAAGCCGACCGGCATCTGGTCGGCGTTCACCAGCGACCTCAGCTCGATGTGGACGGTGAGCAGTTCAACCGGTCTGAACGCGCTGATCGGACTAATCCTCGGCACTGCGGTCGGTCTCTTGCTGGCCTTCGCGGCCAGCAGATTCCGCCTGCTCGCGGAGTTGCTGACACCCATGGCGCTGGCAGTGGCCGCCATGCCCATCATCGTGCTCGTCGCCATCTTCAACAACCTCTTTGCCATCACCTCATCGGTACCGCGGCGTCTTATGGTGACGGTGGTTGTTCTCTTCATCGTGCTGATCAACGTGATGAAGGGTCTCACCCAGGCCAACGCCACCCAACTCGAACTCATGCGCAGCTACGGGGCATCAGAGAGCGCCGTCATCCGCAAAGTTCGTCTGCCCAATGCACTCGCCTTCCTGTTTGTCGCGCTGAGGCAGGCTGCACCTCTGGCGGTCATCACTGCGGTTGTTGCCGAGTACTTCGGCGGCAGCCAGGGTGGGCTGGGCAGCCGAATCACCAGTGCTATCTCAACGTCGAAAGACACCACCGGCTGGGCCTACGTGCTTGCTGCGTGTCTGGTCGGTATCACGTTCTATCTCGTATCCACCGTGCTCGAGTACGTAGCCATGCCATGGGCTCGCCACCGCTCGCGCACCTGACCCGTTCCACCACCAACCAAAGGGAGAGAACATGAAACACACCCGAAAGGCACTGGCAACCGTCAGTGCACTCGCATTCGTCGCCGCCGGTTGCGGCTCATCCAAGAAAGCAGAACCTGCCGCCACGACCGCCAAAGCGGGAGCCGCCACCACCGCTGCAGCTGCGGGCGGGGCCACCACGGTCAAGGCCGCCGATGGCAAAATGACGGCGGTCAAGCTGCAGTTGCAGTGGGTAGCTCAGGCGCAGTTTGCCGGCTACTACGCCGCCGTCGATCAGGGCTTCTACAAGGCCGAGGGCCTCGACGTAAACATCATCGAAGCTGCCGTCGACACGGTCCCGCAGAAGGTCTTGGCTGACGGCCAGGTCGACTTCGCACTCGCGTGGGTGCCCAAGGCGCTCGCCACCGCCGAGGCCGGAGCCGACATCGTCAACATCGGTCAGATCTTCCAGCGGTCTGGTACCCGACAGGTGTCGTTCAAGGAAAAGAACATCACCAAGGCCGCCGACTTCGCCGGAAAGAAGATCGGCAATTGGGGCTTCGGCAACGAGTTCGAGGTGCAAGCCGCGCTCACCAAAGCAGGCGTGAAGCCGGCGGAGAACGTGGCCCAGCAATTCGACATGAAGGCCCTGCTCGCCGGCGAAATCGATGCCGCTGAAGCAATGACCTACAACGAATACGCCCAGGTGCTGGAGGCCAAGAACCCCAAGACCGGCAAGCTTTACACGGCTGAGGACTTCAACCTGGTCGACTACAACACCGAGGGTGCAGCCATGCTGCAAGATGCGGTGTGGGCGAATGGCAAGAAGCTTGGTACCGACAAGGCCTACCAGGCAACGGCCACCAAGTTTCTAAAGGCTTCGGTGAAGGGTTGGGCCTTCTGCCGGGACAATGCTCAGAAGTGCGCCGACATCGTGGTGGCCAAGGGTTCCAAGCTCGGCAAGAGCCATCAGCTGTGGCAGATGAACGAGGTCAACAAGCTCATCTGGCCATCACCGAAGGGTGCGGGCATCATCGACCCGGCGTTGTGGAAGCAGACGCTCGACATCGCCCAGTCCACGAAGGGGATCGACGGCAAGACCATCCTCACCAAGGCTCCCGATGCGAAGACCTCGAACATGACCTACATGCAGGCTGCGCTCGACGAACTGAAGAAGGACAAGGTTGACGTGGAGGGCGCCGGGTTCAAGCCCGTCACCGTCACCCTCAACGAGAACGGCGAGTAGACCAACTCCGAAACATGCCATGGCCCGGTCTCCGAGTGGAGGCCGGGCCAGTCCGAGGGCTACCGAACGCCTACCAGTTCTCGATCGTCGCGGTTAGGGATTGCGACCGAAGGCGTGCGCCGCCCAACGATGAGCGATAGCAAAATGAGCACCAGGCCGGCCGCGCCGGCGCCGATCGAAGCGATCAACGGAAGCGTGCGGCCGGAGACCTTGCCTTTGGTGACGAGGATCCAGTCGTTGGAGTTGGTCGAGCCGCCGGCCACCCGGTGGAAGGCCAAACGCTCGCCATTCAGCGTGACGGGTGCGCCAACCTCCTGGGTGCGTTGCAACCCTGCATAGCTTGGCTCGTTCGCTGATTCGAGTGGACCGGCGCCAACGATCTCGTGGTCGAAGTCGAGGATCACATCACCGGTCGAACGCTCGATGACGATGGCGTCCTGAAGGCCCGGTCCGGTCATCAGCTTCCGGAAGCTTTCCAACGAGACCTCGAAGTGCAGAAGCGCGTTGCGATCGCCCACGGGCAAGAGCGTGGAGTTCGAAACCACCCACTGCTTCGTATCAGGCGAGACGTAGGGCTTGGCCTGATACACATCGCCAGGCTTGGTGGTGAGCGTTGGGGCAAAGAACGGGCTCACCGTCTCATCGGCCGAGAGCTCGCTCGCCAAGGCGACGTGGTCACCGACGATACGGGCGTTCTCTGGGCCAGCACCGTGAATGAAGCAGACCTCGCTAACGATGCCATCCGGAAACAACGCTTCGAGGTCCTTCATCTGCGCCTGCATCGCTTGTACGACCGGTCCCCCCGCGGCAATCCTTTCCTCCCGAGTACCCGGAAGCGAATAGAAGGTTGCGAACGCCGGGTTCTGCGAGGCCTTCAGGATCTCGATCTTTGCCTTGGCGAAGTGGTCGGACAGAGTCTTGCTCTCGGCCGCAGCCTGTTCAACGAGGCGCCGATCAAGAGCGGTGTCAATCTTGACCCCACCCAGCGCGGCCGACGCAGCACCTGCTACGACCAAGCCGACACCCGCAGCTGCCAGCACACGACGAATCTTCACGATTAATCTCCAAGCTTCAACAAGGCCCGGGCCACTGCCGGACGCTGAGAAGGGTCGGAACATACGCACGGGGTTAAAGAATTCGGGTCCGATCTTGACTAGATCCAGCCGTTCGTTTAGCCGTTAAATCTCTGCCCTCTGGCGCCAACCCCGCTCGAACGGGAGGCGCCATGCGTGCGGCGCGATGAGCTGGTGGATCGAGTTCGGACCCCAAGAGCCGCGCGCGTAAGACCGCACGGGCGGCGGATTGGTAAGCAGCGGACCCGACAGGTCCCACAGCCGCTCGATGCCTTCGGCCGTTGTGAACAGTGTGTGGTCTCCGCTCATGGCGTCGTGGATGAGCCGCTCGTAGGCCTCCAGCACATCGCCCTGGCGGCCAGTCTCATGGAGCGCGAACTGCAAACTGAGCTTGTCGAGTTTCATGCCGGCCCGGGACGCTTTCCGTAGAACGAGCGCGACAACTTTGAGGTATCGGCAAGGTCAAAGGTCAAATGGTCGGGCCCGTGCGCGCCTACTCCGGAACCGGGCGGAAACATGCTCTTGGGCGGTTCGCGAAACGCAATGGAGATGATGCGCGCCCCTTCGGCCGTTCGCTTGCCGGTGCGCAGGAAGTACGGCACCCCGGCCCACCGCCAGTTGTCGATCTCGCACTTCAGCGCGATGAACGTCTCGGTGTCGGAGTCGGATCGCACACCCGTTTCATCGAGGTAGCCGTTGTACTGGCCTCTCTGACGACGTGGTTGGTTCGATCGGCCGCATTGAGCGGAAGACCTTGTTCTTCTCTTCGCTGATCGCCCGCGGTTCAAGCGCGGGGGCGGTTCCATGGCCATGAAGGCCAGCACGCCCTCCGCCTGCGCGACCGCCGTCGCCAAGCCGTCCGCGCCCGATTGGCCTGAGACAAACCGGAGCCTCGATGCGAAACGATCCCACTCGGCCTCGGTGACTTCTCGGGTCGCGAACTCGTTGCACGCCTCGCGGGCAAAGACCCGGAAACCTTTAGGTTGTGGCCTACCGCCCGACGCACGCGCGGTACGGTGACACATGGGCAAGCTTGAACAGGTCGGCGAACAAGATGGCTGGCGCTGTTGGCTGTGTGATGAACCGGTTGATCGCACCATCGTCAACGACCCGCGCGGCCCAAGTATCGACAGCGTGCTCACCAAGGCTAAGAGCAAGAAGACGGGCGTCACCGAAGAGCGCCTAGCTCATCGGGCGTGCAACACCAAGAAGGGTGCCGTAACCCCGATCGTTCAGTGGAGCGACCATCTCTTTCTCGGTGACCCCGCACCGATCCTTGTCAGCGTTGACCGGCTCGAGCGCAAGGGCGGCAAGGAAATCATGGCCCGCTGCCCGAGCCTCGCCGACGCCGAAGAGGCCGCAGCTTGGCTCATCGACAGGTTGTCGCGCCTGCGCCCCGGCTGGCCCGTGACCACCGAGCTCGAGACCGGAGCCGGACAGTTCCTTGTGGTCCTACGCGCCTGATCTACCCGGGAACGAATCCATCTCGAAGGTGGTCAGCGACCGCGCTTTGAAGCCAACATCGCCCGATCCGCAAGGCTGAGCAACGCTTCGGCATCGGTGAGCCCCGAGCCGAACCCAACGCTGAACGAGATATGCACGGCCTCGCCATGCACAAGGATCGGGGTGCTCATCACCATCGCAAGGCGGTCGCCTATAACCGCAGCGGGTGGAGCGGACGGGCCGAGTACCAGTACGAACTCGTCGCCGCCAAGCCGCGCCGCAAGGTCGCTCGTCCGAAGCGACGACGTCAGTCGCGCGGCTACGACCTTCAGCACTTCATCACCGGCAGCATGACCGAGACGATCATTGACGGCCTTGAAACCATCGAGGTCGAGGTACACGAGCAGCACGTCGTCGCCGTTCTCAAGGCGGGTGCGCAGATCCTGGTCGAGTGCTCGACGGTTTCCCAGCCCGGTGAGTGGGTCGCGCATGGCCGCCCGTTGAAGCTCTTCGGTGGCGTAGTGGTTGGCAATGGCGATCGCAGCCTGTCGACCAACCTGCACGCTTGCGTCCGTATCGAACGGGTTCGGGGTATCGGGCTGGCACCAGAACCGAGCCGAGCCCATCACGTCACCGCTCGTTGGATCGAGGAGTTCACGCTGCCAGACGTTGCGGTAGGCGCCAATCAGCTCAGGCCCATAAGGAGCCGGAGCATTGGCCGTCGCCACGAGCAGGGCGCCAGCATTGTCGAAGATGGCCGCGGCCGGCTGTCCGGGATCCGATGACGTGAACTGGGTAAGGGCCATCGCAAGGATCTCGGCCAGTTCGGCACCCATGCGACCGAGCTCAATGGCTTTGGTTACCTGGCGAAACTGGGTGGACGCAGCCAAGTCGACGAAGATCATGCCAATATCGGGATCGTCGTAGAAGTTGGTCAGCGCTGTTTCCAACGGCACGTACGCGCCGTCCGGTGTGCGGAAGCGCACTTCCCGGACATTGCGCCGTCGGTGTGCCGAACGATTCGAGGGGTCAACGATCGACTCGAAAGCAAGAGTCTCAACCGCCGTGGTGTGATCGTCGGGATGAACGAACTCGAATGCTGCGGTTCCTACTATCTGCGACGGCGCCCATCCGAGGAGCAGTTCCATGCTCGGGGAAACCCACCGCACAATGAGATCACTGTCGACCAGCACCGACGCGCGCAACCATGATCGGTCCATGGCCAGTTTGGCCACGGGGTCCAGTTCGTTCGTCGTTGCGGCCGTGCCTGTCATCACTGCGGACCTGTCGGCAACTGCGCTCAAGAGTTGACTCTGGTGGTGCTCAAATTCTGGCAATCGAGGTTGGGTTCTCCAGTGCGTCCACAATGCTGCGACAAAACGCCGCCGCCGGCGCACCATCAAGCACGCGATGGTCCCAGGTGAGGCTGAGGGTGAGTCGCTTGCGGATGCCGATCGCACCGTCGATGGCGACCACCTCGTCGCGAATACGACCGACACCGAGAATCGCAACGTTGGGTGGATTTATGACAGGTGTGAATGCGTCCACCCCAAACATGCCAAGGGTGGAGACGCTAAAGGTTGCTCCCTCAAGGTCAGTCGGAGCCAATGTCCCGCTGCGTGCCGCCTCGGCCAGGCGGCTCGTTTCGGCGGCGATGGCGTCAAGACGAAGGTGGTCGGCGTGGCGAACCACTGGCACGATGAGGCCGTTGTCGAGCGCAACCGCAAGACCAATGTGGATCTCAGGGAGCACGGCGATCTCATCCCCCACCACCTGCGCGTTCACATTGGGGTGCTGCCCAAGAGCACGAGCGGCTGCGGCCACAACGTAGTCGGTGAAACTCGGTGCCTTTCCGGTGCCTTTGCGGGTCTCGCGATCGCTTACTACGGCGTTCATGTCGGCTTCCATCGTGAGCGTGAGCTGCGCCATGTCGCGCAGTGACGCATGCATGCGCTTGGCGATCGTGCCGCGCATACCGGCAAGCCGGATCGTACGCGTCGGGGTTTGCAGGAGCGGCGCGTCGGCAACCACCGCACTTGGCGCAACCACCTGCGGCGTGCTCAACCGCGTCCGCACATAAAACGCAACCGCGCTTCTTGTCACGGTTCCGTTGGGTTGGTCGGGTCGTACCTCGGTGAGGTCGATGCCGAGCAGGTCTGCCAGCTCAACGGCGTCGGACGTGGCGGCCACGCCGGAACGGTTGAACAACGCAGGCACGGCGACTGCGACACGGTGTTCCGTCACATCCAGCGAGACGATGCGGCCACCAGGGCCGGTGCTGGCCACACCAGCAAGATCGACGCCCCGGTCGAACGCCACCCGACGGGCGTTGGGCGATGCGAACAGCCGACCTTGCGGCGGCGCGGCCGCGATAACTGTCGCCGGTGGCAGCGACACAGCTGTCACAGCCACCACTGGAGCCGGAGCCGCCACTGGTAACGGCGCATCCTCGCCCGGGCCGAGGACATAGGCGATGACCGCGCCGCACGGAAACACATCGCCTTCTCGGGCGACGTGATGCAGCACGCCCTCAGCCGAGATCTCGACCTCGGTCTCCACCTTGTCCGTTTCGATCCGCATGACGACGACACCAGCCGCAACGGGCTGGCCATCGGCAACAAGCCACTCGAGGATGGTTGCTTCCTCCATCGTGAGGCCAAGCTTTGGCATGGTGAATTCAGTCGCCATGATTGTCCTCAGCGAACCTTGCCGGGCCGAGCCACTGCAGCACGAATGCCGTCCGCGATGCGGGCCGCATCGGGAAGGTAGAGCTGTTCCAACACCGGACTGAACGGAACGGGCGAGAACGGTGCCGCGATACGACCGACGGGAGCGTCGAGATAGTCGAACGCGTCCTCTTGAATCTGTGCGGCGATCTCGGCCCCGAGGCCACCGAAACGCACCGCTTCGTGCACCACGACCGCATGGTTGGTTCGACGCACCGACTCGACCACCGTGGCGATATCGAATGGTTGCAAGGTACGCGGGTCGATGATCTCGCACTCGATCCCTTCAGCCGCCAGGGTGTCGGCCGCGGCCAGCGCGTCGGTGACCATGCGGCCGTACGCGATCACGGTGACGTGCGTGCCAGGTCGAACGATCTTGGCGACGCCGAGCGGGATGCTGTACGGCTCCTCAGGAACGATAGTGCTCGCCCCAAACAGGCGCTTGTGCTTCACCATTACCGTCGGATTGTCCTCACGGATGCAGGCCGTCATCAGGCCCTTCATGTCGTACGCGTTCGACGGGTACACCACCTTCAGCCCTGGAATGTGGCACAGAATGGCCTCCAGGCTCTGGCTGTGCTGCGCGGAGGCTGACACGCCAGCACCGCCGGTGGTGGTGATGGTGAGCGGAACCGTGGGGACGCCGCCGAACATGTATTTGATCTTGGCGGCCTGGTTCACGATCTGGTCCATGGCCACACAGATGAAGTCCATGAACATAAGATCGACGATCGGTCGTAGTCCGCTGACGGCGGCACCGACGCCGAGACCGACGATGGCCTGCTCGCTGATGGGCGTGTCGACCACACGGTCTTCACCGAACTCTTTCTGCAATCCGTCGAAGGTGTGGAACACGCCGCCAAACGCGCCGACATCCTCACCGGCCACGAACACGTCCGGATCGGCCTGCATGGCCTGGAAGACGGCCTCACGGAAGGCGTGAGCGTAGGAAAGTTTGCGATCACTCACGATGCCATCACCGTGTACACGTCGGCCGTGAGCTGGTCGGCAGTTGGCACCGGGCTGGCATCGGCGAAGGCGATGGCTTCCTCGATGTCGGCTCGCACCTTGGCCCACACGCCTTCAAGATCTTCTTTGGCAACGCCACGCTCCATCATGCGTTCTTCAAGCACATCGATGGGGTCACGCGCCTTCCAGTTGGCAACCTCGTCGTCGCTTCGGTACTTCAGCCCGAGGTTCTGGATGCCGTGATGGTTGTAGAATCGGTAGGTCTTGGCTTCGATGAACGACGGCCCGTCACCGCGTCGAGCGCGGGCGACGGCAACCGCGGCCACCTCATGTACGGCTTCGACGTCCATACCATCCACGATCACGCCGGGCATGCCGTAGCCTGCCGCACGCTCCACCACGTCGTTGATGGCCATGGTCTTGCTGCGGGGTGTGAACTCGCCGTATTCGTTGTTCTCGCAGGCGAAGATGACGGGCAGGTGCAGGGCACACGCCATGTTGGCGGCTTCGTGAAAGGCACCGATGTTGGTGGCGCCATCGCCAAAGAACGCCACTGCAACCTGACCCCGTTTGCGATACTTGGCGGCGAACCCGGCGCCGACCGCAATGGGCGCGCCGGCGCCGACGATGCCGTTGGCACCAAGCATGCCGAGGTCGAGATCGTTGATGTGCATCGAGCCGCCCTTGCCCTTGCAGTAGCCGGTGCTCTTCGCCATGAGCTCGGCCATCATCCGTTTGAAATCGCCGCCCTTGGCTACGAGGTGGCCGTGTCCGCGGTGGGTGGACGTGATGGCGTCGTCATCATTCAGGTTCGCGCAGATACCCGATGCCACGGCCTCCTGGCCGACATACAGATGGAGGAAGCCGGGCAACCTCGCTGCTTCGGCCAGCTTTCCAGCTGCTTCCTCGAACAGTCGGATACGGACCATGCGATAGTGCAGGTCGTGGTGCAGATCGGTCGTCATGAGGTCTCCCCTTTGGCCCAACGCAATGATCGTCGTAGAAGCTCGTAGAACGCCGGGAGTTCCCACGAGCAGCGATCGATGTTGGGGTAGTAGTCCTTGATCGGTGTCATGTCGTAGTGGCTCCGGCAGTGTCCGAGTGTGTTGTACAGCACGGCACCCTTACCGAGTGGCCGCAGGTACATCACCAGATGTTGAGCGTTGGCTGTGGTCCAGTCACTCTCAGCGAAACCACCCGCGGTGCCATGCCACGTGGTGTGCAGCAACGGCATGAGGGCACCACGGTCGGGGTACTCGTTCAGGTACAACTCATCGGTTGCATCGAACGGCTCGATGCCTGCCACCAGCCAGTGCGTCGGATCGGTAATTTCGACACGGTAGGGCTCAATAGGCGGATGGGCGATGAATTGCGAACCGAGGGTGTCGGCCCAGAGCGGAAATGGACGAGGCGTTTCCACCGGTCGAACCGCAGTATTACCGAGCGCGACATTGCTGCCGTGTAAGGCGAGCCAACGACCGCCTTCTTCAACCCACTCCCGCATGCGGCGCTGCGCAAAGACCGACGGGCGAACATCACACGTATAGCTCACCACCAGTGCTGCCGCCGCAAGACCGGACATGTCCTCGTAGTCGGGCTGCACCCGGACGCGGAACTGATCATGCTCGGCGAAGAGTTTGAGCAGTTCGAGGCGGGCGAAATCGAAGTCGTGATACTTCCCACCCACCACCAGCACAGCGTCGATTCGCCCCCCGGCGGTCATCAGTAATTAACGCGCTTCAGGAACCCACCGTCAACGGTGACGTTCACGCCGTTTACATGACCGGCTCGCGGGCTGGCGAGGAACACGACCATATCGGCAACCTGTTGGGCGACGCCGAGCTTGCCGCCTGGATGAGCCTTTTCGGTAGCGGCGACGAACTCGGGCTTGCTTTCCTTGATCTTGTCCCAGTCGCCGCCCTCGATGAAGATCGGCCCGGGTGACACCACGTTGCAACGGATGCCCTGTGCCCCGAGCACCTGCGCCTGGCCGAGCGTCCAACTGGTCATGGCTGCTTTAAGGGCGCTGTAGCTGCCGCTACCACTGCCGAAGTGCTCGGCCGATGCGGTGGTGCCAATGCTGATCAGCGCGCCCCCGCCGTCACTGAGCGCCGCCTTGGCCGCGTCTACACCGTTGACCAGCGCCATCATGTCGATGTCGAGATTGCTTTGCCAGTGCTCAAGCGTTTTGCCGCCCTTGCCCGACGTGTTGTGCACATAAATGTTCAGCCCGCCCAGTTGCTCGATGGCGCTCGCTACGAATGCCCGTAGTGATTCGGGGTTGGCGGCGTCAACGACCGCGCCGACGACCGTACCCATCGCGGAAAGTTCGGTGACGGCTTGATCGACATCGGCTTTCGTTCGAGCGCAGAGAGCTACCGACGCGCCCTCGGCCAGGAGCGTTTCTACGATGGCACGGCCGATGCCCTTGGTGGAGCCGGTGACAAGTGCTTTCTTGCCAGCCAGTTGCAAGTCCATAGTGATGTTCCTCGTTCGCAAGGGGAGGGAGTTCGCCAGAGCTTGGCGTCGCCCGAGGTTGTAAGTGAAACTGTAGGCTACAACAAGTAACTAGGGGGAAAGCAGTGGAAGATGTCAGCGCGTTTCGAGCACGAGCTGAGGCGTGGCTCGTCACCCGCCGCCCCCGCAAGGCGCCGCTGACAACTGACGCTCAGGTCTGGGGACGGGGCGAATTCGATGTGACCGTCTTTCACGACCGCACGCCCGAGCAGGAGCACCAGTATCTCGCCGCCTACGTTGCCTGGATTGCCGAGCGCCAGTCCGGCGGCTTCTGGGGCATCACCTGGGATCCGGAGTGGGGCGGTGCTGGTCTCACCAAAGCCCACGAGCGCGCCTTCATGGAAGCCGAGTCGGGTTTCGAAATACCGAACGACCACGAGCTGATTTCGGTTACCTGCAAACTCATCGCGCCGGCCATCGAGCGATTCGGTACACCCGAGCAAAAGAGGCTCTATATCGATGACTTCCTGACCGCCAAGGTCTTTGCCTGCCAACTTTTCAGCGAGCCCGGCGCTGGCAGTGACCTCGCCGGCCTGTCGACGAAAGCCGTTCGGGATGGGGACGAGTGGGTGCTCGACGGCCAGAAGGTGTGGAGTTCGAATGCGCACATCACGCCGTATGGTTTCGCCATCTGCCGCACCGACCCGACGGTACCCAAGCATGCGGGTCTCACGGCCTTTCTAGTTCCGCTCGACGCGCCTGGTGTCGAGGTCCGACCGATCAAGCAGATGAATGGCGGCGCTTCGTTTAACGAGGTGTTCCTGTCTGGCGTGCGGCTGGACGACTCGCTGAGGATTGGTGACGTCGGCGACGGCTGGAAGGTGGCCGTTACCATCCTCGGCTTCGAGCGCGAGAACAGCGGATCGTCCGGCCGTCGCGGTGGCACATACGCCGACCTCGTGCTGCTCGCTCGCCACCTTGGCCGCACCAACGACCCCGTTATCCGCCAGCAATTAGCCCGGGTGTACAGCGTGCAAAAGGCCCGCCTGTGGGCTCGCAATCGAGCCGCTGCAGCGGTGAAGGCGGGAGGCTCAGCCGGACCGGGAGGATCCATCGGCAAGCTCATGTGGAGTGACTCGATGCGCCTCATCACCGAGACCGCGTCACACTTGCTCGGAGCCGCACTGACGGCCGACACCGGCGAGTGGGGCACGTTCGGATGGAACCAGCATGTGCTCGGCGCCCCCGGCTACCGCATCGCCGGCGGCTCCGATGAAATCCAACGCAATATCATCGGCGAACGCGTCCTCGGTCTGCCCACCGAACCCCGCGTCGACCGCGACACCCCGTTCAACATGATCGGCAAATAGGTCCTCAGCGCGTCAATACGGTGCAGGTGCTGAGGCCGGGGGCCCCGTAGACCTGCGTGAACGCGGTCTTCGGGTTGTTGACCTGGCGGCCTTCAGCGCGACCCTGAAGTTGCAGGGTGCATTCGATGACCTGACGGAGGCCGCTGGCACCGATGGGTTCGCCGTTGGCGATACAGCCGCCATCGGTGTTGACGGGCAGACGACCTTCGATTTCAAGCGCTCCACTCATGATGAGGTCGGCCTGCTCGCCGTGCTCGCACAGACCGCATTCGGCGAGATGCATTAACTCTGCTCCGGCTTCAGTGTCCTGCACCTGGGCCACATCGATCTCCGATGGTGCCACGCCGGCCGACTCGAACGCGGCCCTCGCGGCAAACTCGGTTGCGGCGGGAGTGATCTCGGAAGCGAGCGAGGGGCTGAACACTTCGAACGTGCCGTACTTTCGGGTGCGAAACTCGACCGACTTCAGAAACACAGGGTCCGGCCGCAAGGCGCGCGCTCGCTCGGGTGACGTGAGAATGAGGGCAGCGGCGCCTTCGCTCGGGCTGCAGAACATGTACTTGGTGAGTGGGTCGTTCACCATGTCGGCATTGGCGATGTCGTCGACGCTCATCGCGTTGCGACGCCAGGCGTTCGGGTTTCGGGCGCCGTTGCGTAGCGCTTTGGCCGAAATCTCGGCCAGCAACCGGGGGTCAAGGTCGTGCTCGGCGAGGTAGCGCTGGATCTTCATGCCAAAGAACTGGGTTGTGACCATCATGCCCATTTCGCCGTACCAGTCCTCCAACCCGTACTCAGCTGGATTGGTGCCGAATGCGCCGCGCTCGTGTTTGTCGAACCCAACGACCATCACGGTGTCGGCCATACCCGACGCAATAGCGTTCGCCCCCGACAACAACGCCGAGCCACCGGTCGCACAGCCGTTGTACACGGTCATGAACGGCACGCCGGTGAGGCCGAGGTCCTTCACCAGCGCGTCGGCGTGCCCTCCGTCGCGGGTACCACCCACCGCGAAGCCAATGTCGCTCCATTTCAGCCCGGCGTCCGCCAGGGCGGCCCGAGCAGCGACCGTCGCCATCTGGCGCGCCGCTACGGGAAATCGGCCAAACGGGTGCAGACCCACTCCGACAATAGCGACGTCCATCATCCATGCTCCTTCTGTAGCGGCTCGAACCAGAACGCCTGCCAGTCAGGGTCGCCGTCGGGCAGCGGGCCGACAACCAGCCGCACCGCATCGGCAATCTTCCAGTCGTCCACCGATCGACCGGCAAGCCGCGCCTCGACCCGCACGGTGCCAAGGTCGACGTACGCAACGGCAAAGGGCGTGAACGATGTCGGCGTCCGAAAGGGAGGCTTGGGTGCGAAGCGTTGGACCGTCCACGTCCATATCGTTCCTGCTGCAGGTAACACCACCGGATCGACGGCTTCGCTGCCACAACGCGGGCACGATGCCTGGACCGGGAACGTATCGGTGGTGCAGCCGGCGCAACGGCTGCCGATGAGGTGGGGGCCGTCGGCTTCAAGTGCGACCAGCCCGGTGAGGTTTGACAACACATCAGAAGCGGCCATAGGCCGATGCTACGCTGACTTTCTTTAGATCGACTACTCCTTCCCGTTCCCCAACAGCCAAAGAGGTTTCCGTGGATCTCGGACTTTCCGGCAAGACCGCCCTTGTCACCGGAGCCAGCCGCGGCATTGGTCGCAGCATTGTCGAACGTCTGCTGGCCGAAGGGATGCATGTCGCGTTCAGCGCCCGCAGCGCGCAGAGCGTGTCCGCGGCCGAGGCGGCCCTCGGTCTCGGTGCTGTCGGCTCCGTCGTTGACTCTGCCGACCTCACCGCCGTTGCCGCGTGGGTCGATGAGGTCGCAGCCGAGCGAGGTCAGGTTGATGTGGTGGTAGCGACCACCAGCGCCAAGGGCGGCATCCCCGCTACCGCTGATGGTTGGCGCACGAGTTTCGACATCGATGTGCTCGGCACGGTAGCGCTGATCGAAGCAGCGCTCCCCCATATCAAGGCCTCGGGTGGCGGCAGTATCGTGCAGCTCGGCACGACGGCATCTATCGAACAGCACCACTTCCCCGGGGGGGGCTTCAGCTACGGCGCTATGAAGGCAGCGTTGGTCAACTATATCTCCCATCTCGCCAAGGAGATCTACGCGGACGGCATCCGTGCCAACGTCGTGTCGCCCGGTCCGATCTACATCGACGGCGGGTCGTGGGAACGCATAAAGACCGGTATGCCCGACTACTACGCTGACCATGTCGCGCAGCATCCAGCCGGTCG
>JANMCE010000244.1:0-3578 GCA_031360915.1 Actinomycetes bacterium
CACCCTTACAAATGGCCTCTGACCGGGGATTATGTGATTTGCTGCCGGCGGGAAGCGGGGGACGTCAACCGGGTTCCGAAACATCGCTGAAGTGAGATGGGCGGCAGCAACACCGCAGGAGACGGAGGTACGGTGACTGACGGTGACTTCCGCTAACGGCGTGAACGAGCGATCGGCAACAGCTGCTCATGCATGGCCTTCAGCCTCGAACGGCTACGTGAACTCTTCGCTGAGCGCGAACCGATCGTGGATAGCTGGACTGTGGACGGCGTGCTCGTGATGGGCGATCCGCTGCGACGCATCGTCGGTGAAGCCGCCACGCCGAAGGCCGCTCGCAGGAGGGCGCTATGAGTCCGAAGAAGGTGCAAACCAGCAGGGTGCAGCCGGGCGAAGGTCGAGGACGACGGCAGGCCGCCAAGACCAAACCGCAACCGCCTGCGCCAACTGTCGCCAACCGGCACGAGATGATTCGCGTGCGGGGCGCCCGCGTGAACAACCTCAAGGACGTCAGCGTCGACATACCGAAGCGCCGCCTGACCGTGTTCACCGGCGTCTCGGGTTCCGGCAAGAGCTCGCTGGTGTTCGGTACGATCGCCGCAGAGTCTCAGCGGCTGATCAACGAGACGTACAGCGCCTTCGTGCAGGGTTTCATGCCGACGCTGGCGCGGCCCGACGTCGATGTGCTCGAAGGACTGACGACCGCGATCATCGTCGATCAGGAGAGGATGGGCGCCAACTCCCGTTCCACCGTCGGCACCGCCACCGACGCCAACGCAATGCTGCGCATCCTGTTCAGCCGACTGGGGCAGCCGCACATCGGCTCGCCCAAAGCGTTCTCCTTCAACGTTGCGTCCATCAGCGGAGCGGGTGCGGTCACCCTCGAGCGTGGCGGACGGACCGTGAAGGAGCGTCGCAGCTTCACCATCACGGGCGGCATGTGCCCGCGCTGCGAGGGCATGGGTAACGTGAACGACATCGACCTCACCCAGATCTTCGACGAGGCCAAGTCGCTCGCCGAGGGCGCAATCACGGTTCCCGGCTACAGCATGGACGGCTGGTTCGGGCGGATCTTCATGGAGTCGGGGTTCCTCGATGCAAAGAAACCGATCCGCAAGTACACCAAAAAGGAGATGCAGGACTTCCTCTACCGGGAGCCGACCAAGGTGAAGATCAACGGCATCAACCTGACCTACGAGGGCCTGATCCCGAAGATCCAGAAGTCCATGCTCTCCAAAGACGTCGACGCGATGCAGCCGCACATTCGCGCGTTCGTCGAGCGGGCGGTCACCTTCACGGCGTGCCCCGAGTGCGGCGGCACGCGGCTCAGCGAGGGGGCTCGATCGTCAAAGATCAAGAGCATCAACATCGCCGATGCCAGCGCTATGCAGATCAGCGATCTGGCGGCGTGGGTCGGCGGCCTCCATGAACCGTCGGTGGCTCCGCTACTCGCAACCCTGCAGCAGACGCTTGACTCCTTCGTATTGATTGGGTTGGGCTACCTCTCGCTCGACCGGCCATCGGGCACGCTGTCGGGTGGGGAGGCGCAGCGCGTGAAGATGATCCGCCACCTCGGCTCCTCGCTTACCGATATCACCTATGTGTTCGATGAGCCGACCATCGGGCTGCACCCCCATGACATCCAGCGGATGAACGAACTTCTGCTGCTGCTGCGAGACAAGGGCAACACGGTGCTGGTGGTAGAGCACAAGCCGGAGACGATCGCGATCGCCGACCATGTGGTCGACCTCGGTCCTGGCGCCGGTACGGCCGGCGGCACCGTCTGCTTCGAGGGCACCGTCGAGGGCCTGCGCGCCAGCGGGACCCTGACCGGCCGCCATTTCGACGACCGGGCCGTCCCGAAGCAGACGGTGCGTGAGGCCGCCGGCTTGCTGGAGATCCGCAACGCGACTGCGCACAACCTGCGCAACGTCAACGTCGACATTCCCCTCGGCGTGCTCGTCGTCGTAACGGGCGTCGCCGGGTCGGGAAAAAGTTCGCTCATCAACGGTTCAGTCCCCTCCGACGCGGGTGTGGTGGCAATCGACCAGGCCGGCATCCGGGGCTCACGACGGAGCAACCCGGCGACCTACACGGGGTTGCTCGATCCGATCCGCAACGCGTTCGCCAAGGCCAACGGCGTGAAACCCGCGCTCTTCAGCGCCAACTCGGAAGGCGCCTGCCCAACCTGCAACGGCGCAGGCGTCATCTACACCGACCTGGCGATGATGGCTGGCGTCGCCACCAGCTGCGAGGACTGCGAGGGAAAGCGGTTCGAAGCGTCGGTGCTGGACCACCACCTCGGCGGCTGCGACATTAGCGAGGTACTCGCGATGTCGGTGACCGAAGCCCGGGAATTCTTCGGCGCGGGCGAGGCGCTCACGCCAGCCGCGCACGTCATCCTCGGTCGGCTTGCCGATGTCGGCCTCGGCTATCTCACGCTCGGCCAGCCACTCCCGACACTGTCCGGCGGCGAGCGGCAACGTCTCAAGCTGGCCACCCACATGGCCGAAAAGGGCGGCATCTACATCCTCGATGAGCCGACGGCCGGTCTTCATCTCGCCGATGTCGAGCAATTGCTCGGGCTGCTCGATCGGCTCGTCGACTCCGGCAAATCGGTCATCGTCATCGAGCACCATCAGGCGGTCATGGCCCACGCCGACTGGATCATCGACCTCGGCCCCGGCGCCGGTCACGACGGCGGTCGGATCGTGTTCGAGGGGACGCCAGCCAACCTGATCGCAGTTCGTTCCACCCTCACCGGCCAGCACCTGGCGGCCTACGTCGGCGGCTGAACGCGACCCTCGAGTTCGAGCACCGCCTTGGCTGCGTTGTGGCCGGGGATACCGCTGACCGCACCGCCTCGGATCGCGCCCGCTCCACAGATGAAGATGTTGGCGTAGTCGGTTTCGACTCCCCACTGGCCGACCTGTTCGTCGGACACTGCGAACGGCCAGGTGAGCGGGCGGTGGAAGATGTTGCCCCGGGGAAGGTTCACCGAGTGCTCAAGATCGAGCGGCGACTTTACTTCCACACAGGGCTGGCCGTTGACGTCGACGGCCAGGCACTCCTCGATCGGATCTTTGAGGTAGGCGTTCAGACCGGCCAACGAGCGAGCCAGTGCAACGCTGCGCATGGCGTCGTGGTCGGCGTCAAACAGCGAGGCTGGCGCGTGGAGGCCGAAGAGGGTGAGCGTCTGATGGCCACTGCGACGAAGCTCGTCACCAAGGATCGAGGGGTCGGTCAACGTGTGGCAATACACCTCGCCGGGAAGTATGTCGGGCAGTATTCCCGCGGCCGCCGTGTCATAGGCGGTCTGCAGCTGGAGGGCCGATTCATCGATATGGAAGGTGCCGGCGAAGGCTTGGATCGGGTCGGCACCGGACTTCAACCGGGGAAGCTTGCGCAGCAGCATGTTGATCTTGAGCTGGCACCCTTCCACCGTTGCATCGGCAACCGGATCATCGCCAAGCAGCCGCGAAAGCACCTTGGGGGCCGCGTTGGACAGCACGTACGAAGCACTCACCCGACGCCCGTCAGCGAGCTCAACCTCGGCCGTCTTGCCGTCAGTCCTGAGCGCG
>JANMCE010000249.1:0-45856 GCA_031360915.1 Actinomycetes bacterium
GCAGCCTCTGCTGGCGAATCCACTCAGGAGTACGTCCGTCAGCTCCTCGCCCGGGACGCTCAGCTCCACTCTGCCGACGAAATGCTTGAGCTACAGCGGCAACGACGAGCTACGGCATCGGACCCCGACGATCTCGACGCCGCTGTCGCTCGACGCGCCAGCCGTCGTCGGGTCGCCTGAGCGCGTGATCAAACTTCCGCTCGCTGTCCTCGACGCAGGTGCGTTCGCCGCCTGGTGTGGTCTTGTTCGGTGCGGTCAAGAACTACATCTCAGTACCGCTGCAGCACCTCATGCCATCGTTGCGGATGTGTTGGCGCTGGTCGCCGACCGCAACGTTGGCGCGCCCGGCGCCGCCCTCGTCGACATCTTTGACCTGCAGCGGGCCCCGGTCACTTGGTTCGATGATCTACCCCTCGCCGGCGAAGGTCTTGAATGGGCCGACAAGCTCGACTGCTCGATCGCCACCGGTCTTGCCGTAGCTCTCGCCCGCCGCGAAAGTCAGCCGCTTCTCAGCTTCGATCTGCGTCTCACCGAAGTTCCCGATATCACCTTCCTCCGCCTCCCGCGTGTAGCGCGCTGACGGCTCCATGCTGTCGTTGGACATCTTGAGGTTGGTAGTCGAGGCGCTAAGCGCGGGCCGCTTACCAGGCATCCAATCAGCCGGATCCGTGGGAACAGTGTCGGCATGCGTCGGGTAGCAGCATCGCTGGCAGTCGCCGGTTTGCTGAGCGGATGTGTCGGCTCAAGTGAAACGACTCCATTGATTACAGCCGTGGGGTCGGGCACGACCGCCGATGTCAAACGAGTGCTCGATTCCGGTGCCAAGGTCAACGAGAAGGACTACGCCAATTCCACTGCGCTGTTTTCTGCTGCGCGGCGTGGCGGGCTGGAAAAACCCAACCTTCTTCTCGACGGAGGCGCCGATATCAAGCAGCAGGGCACAGGTCGCTACACAGTCTTGATGGCCGCTGCGGCAGGCCAATTGGGTGTGGATGTGGTCCATCGCCTGCTCGACGCCGGAGCGGATCCGTGCGTTCGAGCGACCGGCCAGCACTCGTCGTGGCGCACGGTCGGTGAGAAACTCGTTAGCGCTGAAGGCGACCTGGGCGGCCCGGATATGTACTACTCCACTTCCCGAGAATGTACAGTAATGACGCCCGAATATGCGAGCGGGGGGCTAAGGTTCGATCGTGAGTGATTCGCTGAGGGCCTCCACGTACCACCGGCGCGTTCTTGACGATGAGCTGGACGAATTGTGTGCTGGGGTGGCCGCGGTGTCGCTCGAAGGAGCCAAGGGGGTCGGCAAGAGCACCACAGGGGCAGAGCGGGTTGATGTCGAATTCCGCTTGGAATCGCCGGTGGTGCGTGCTCTGGTCGAGGCTGACCCTCAACGGATCCTCGACGGTCGGCGCGTCTTGCTCGGCGAATGGCAGCATCTGCCATTCACCTGGGATCTGGTTCGTCGCGCCGTCGATGCCGGCGCGACCCCTGGTCAGTTCGTGCTCACTGGTTCGGCCTCGGTCGCAGATCCTGGGCGTCATTCGGGTGCCGGTCGAATCATCAAGCTCCTGATGCGGCCGCTGGCGTTGGCCGAACGTGGGTATGAGCCATCGGTGAGCCTTGCTGATCTGCTCAGCGGCCAACGCCCTCCCATCAATGGCGAGACGGCCGTCGATCTAAAGACATATACCGCCGAAATTGTGGCATCCGGGTTCCCCGGTATTCGCAAGCTTCCCGTCCGCGTCCGTCGTGCTCAACTCGACAGCTACGTCGCGCGCGTGGTCGATCGTGAGATCTCGGAGCTCGGCTCCAAGGTTCGAAACCCGTCCGCCGTGAAACGCTGGATGAGCGCCTACGCTGCTGCAACTGCGACAACGACGACCTACGCAAAGATTGCATCGGCGGCCAGTCCCGGCAACAGCGAACAGCCCTCGCGCGTCACCCTTGCTGCATACCGCGATGCGCTCGAGCGTCTCTTCATCCTTGAACCACTTCCGGGGTGGCTCCCGACGAACGCTCACTTGAACGAACTGGCCGCTTCGCCGAAGCATCACCTTGCCGATCCGGCGCTCGCGGTCGCGTTGCTCGGGCTCGATGAGGCAGCACTCCTAGCCGGTGATGATCGCGGCGGTGCCCAGTTCCGCGATGGCCCGTTTCTCGGTGCTCTGTTCGAGTCGCTGGTCACCCTGGCGGTCCGGGTCTACGCCCAATCGTCAGAAGCGCGGTTGTCCCACTTTCGGACGCACCGCGGCGAACACGAAGTAGACCTGATCGTCGAACGCCGCGATGGCCGCTGCGTGGGAATAGAAGTGAAGCTGTCCCCGGTGGTGACCGACGACGACGTGCGACATCTGCTCTGGTTGCGCGACCGGCTCGGCTCGGAAATGCTCGATCATGTGATTGTCACAACTGGCCAGTTTGCGTATCGGCGACCAGACGGTGTTGCAGTGATCCCGGCAGCGCTCCTCGGCCCATGAGGCTCCGGGCCACCCCCACGGAAACGAACCGGGTTGATCCGCGTGGTGATTGCTAGCCTCTAGCGCTCATGGCCGAATTCCGCGCACCAAAAGGGATGCTCGACATCCTCCCGCCGGACTCGGCGCGATGGGAGCGTTTGGTTGCTGCGTTCGCCACCCTCGCTGGTCGGTCAGGCTTCGGTTTGGCGGTCACGCCTGTCATCGAGCACATCGAAGTGTTCCTGCGCCTCGGTGATTCCAGCGATGTGGTGCGCAAGGAGATGTATGACTTCAAGGACAAAAGCGACCGTCACATCGCGGTTCGCCCCGAGCTGACGGCGTCACTGATGCGGGCCTTCGTAGAGCACCGCCCAACCACGCCGTGGAAGGCGTGGACCATTGGTCCAAACTTCCGCTACGAACGCCCGCAGGCCGGTCGCTACCGCCAGCATTTCCAGGTGGACGCCGAAATTGTCGGCACCGACGACCCCGACGCCGATATTGAGGTCATAACGCTGCTCGACGGCTTTCACCGTGCCCTCGGCCTGCAACGGCGAACGATCTATCTGAACTCACTCGGCGACGCGAGCTGTCGGCCGGCCTACCGCGCCGCGCTGGTGGCCTACTTCGAGTCTCGTCTCGATGAGCTGTCGGAGGAAAGCCGCACCACCCTCGCGCTCAACCCGTTACGCGTGCTCGACTCGAAGCGCGAACCCGATCAGGTCGTCATTGAGGGTGCACCGCGCATGGTCGACTATCTGTCCGATGAGGCGGGCGCTCACTTCGAACGGGTCACGTCGGGCCTAGAGGCTTTGGGCTTGTCGTACGAGTTGAACAATCGGCTCGTGCGCGGGTTCGATTACTACACCGACACCATCTTTGAAATCGCATCCCACGCGCTCCCAGGCTCGCAAAACGCCATTGGTGGCGGCGGTCGTTACAACGGTCTGGTCGAGCAACTCGGTGGCCCTGCAGGCACGGGCGGTGTCGGCTTCGGTGCCGGCGTCGAACGCATTCTGCTGGCCTGCGATGCCGAATCGTCGTTCGCTGCACCCGAGGCTCGTGTCGATGTGTATGTGATCGACACCACGTCCGAGCAGCAGGCCTTGCTCATCTCGCACGAGCTGCGCGCCGCTGGCATGCGGGTCGATCGGGCCTTCGACACACGGTCGATGAAAAGCCAGATGAAAACCGCCGATCGATCCGGTGCCACGTTCGCGGTCATCATCGGTAGCGATGAACTGGCGGCGGGCACCGTCACCGTGAAACCCCTTCGGGGCGGAGGCGACCAGACGGTCGTCGATCGCTCCACCCTTACCCTCTATTTGTTGAAAGTCCTGAACTCATGAGCATGCGTACGATTTACAGCGGCGACCTTCGTCCCGAGCACGTCGGCCAGACCGTAACGGTGTGCGGCTGGGTGGCTAAGCGGCGCGAACACGGCGAGCATCTTGCCTTCGTCGACCTGCGAGATCACACCGGCGTCATCCAGTGCGTGATCGACAACGAGGTCGACGTGCGCAGCGAGTACGTGCTCAAGATCACCGGCGTGGTGCGCGCGCGGCCCGAGGGCACCATCAACGACAAGCTTCCGACCGGCGGCGTGGAAATCGGCGACTGTGTGGTCGAAGTATTGAACACGGCGGAAGCGCCGCCGTTCCCGGTCGACCAACGGGCCGATGGCGTGCTCGAAACTACCCGGCTGCAGTACCGCTACATCGACCTGCGTCGTGAACGCATGCAGCGCAACCTTCGTATCCGCGCTGCCGTGAACTCCGCGTGTCGCACTGCAATGGAGCGCCAGGGTTTCATCGAGGTCGAGACGCCCATGCTGATGCCCTCCACCCCGGAAGGCGCCCGCGAGTTCATCGTGCCGTCGCGCCAGTCGCCCGGCCAGTTCTACGCGCTGCCACAGAGTCCGCAGCTGTTCAAGCAGTTGCTCATGGTGGCGGGCACCGACCGCTACTACCAGTTGGCCCGCTGTCTTCGTGACGAAGACCTGCGCGCCGACCGTCAGTACGAGTTCATGCAGCTCGACATCGAGATGAGCTTCTGCGATCAGGACGATGTGCACGACGCCATTGGTGAAGCCGTGCTCGACGCAGCCGAAAAGGTGCTGGGCGTTCGCCCCGGCCCCATCGAAAAGATCACATGGCACGAAGCCATGAACACCTACGGCTCCGACAAGCCCGACCTGCGCTTCGGCATGACGCTGCACGAGCTCACGCCGATCTTTGCCGCCACGGAGTTCAAGGCGTTTGCAGGCGTGGAATCAATCAAGGGCATTTGTGTGAAGGGCAAGGCCGAGGAGATGGGCCGCAACAAGCTCGACGCTCTCACTGACCGGGCCAAGAAGGCGGGGGCCAAGGGCATGGTGTGGCTCAAAGTCACCGCCGAAGGTTTCGACTCGCCCGTTGCCAAGTTCCTCACCACCGATGAAATCGCCGCCATCCGCGCCGAGGTCGAGGCAGAGGCGGGCGACCTCATCCTCATCATCGCCGACAAGTGGGACACCACGTGCGAGGTGCTTGGCACCATCCGCAACGACCTTGGGCGACCCCCGGTTTTCGAAGGCCCGTACCGCTACCTGTGGGTCATCGACTTCCCGCTGTTCGTCGGCGTCGACTCGGTCACCGGTAAGCCGAAGCCGGGTCACCACCCGTTCTGCCAGCCGCACCCCGACGACATCCATCTCATGGATTCCACCGACCCCGCTGACATTTTGAAGATCCGTTCGCAGGCTTACGATCTTGTGCTGAATGGCTGGGAGTTGGGCTCGGGCTCGATCCGGATCCATCAACCCGATCTGCAGGCGCGCATCTTCACGCTGCTCGGTATCAGTGACGAGGAAGCGCAGAAGCGATTCGGCTTCTTCCTCATCCCGTTCAAGTACGGAGCGCCGCCGCACGGCGGTTTCGCGTTCGGGCTCGACCGCCTCGTCGCCATCTTGGCGGGGGAGGACAACATCCGCGAGGTCATTGCTTTCCCGAAGACGCAGTCGGGTCAGGATCCCATGACCAACGCGCCCACGTCTGTGAACGACAAGCAGCTCATTGAGCTGGGCATCCGCCTCCTTCCAGCCAAAATCTGACCGCTCTGCCCGCTGACTATCGGGGGCTATTACGCTCGACAGCTACCATCGCTGCCGTGGCCGTTGATGATCTCTTTTCTGCTGCGGCGGCCGAACGACTGACGAACCGGGCGCCGCTTGCGTCTCGCTTGCGCCCGCGCACGATGGACGACGTGGTGGGCCAGGAGCATTTGCTCGGTCCGGGTCGTCCATTGCGGGCGTTGGTGCAGGGTGATCGGCTCACCTCGGTGATCTTGTGGGGACCGCCAGGTGTGGGTAAGACCACATTGGCGCGGGTGCTTGCGGAGTCAACCAGCAAGATGTTCGAACAGCTTTCCGCCGTCAGCGCCAGTGTGAAGGACGTGCGCGAGATCATCGAGAGCGCACGCATGCGGCTCGGTCAGCACGGCAAGGGCACTGTGCTCTTCCTCGACGAGATCCACCGTTTTAACAAGGCGCAACAGGACGCGCTTTTGCCAAGCGTAGAGGAGGGTCTGCTGGTGCTGATCGGCGCCACCACCGAAAACCCGTTCTTCGAAGTGAACCCGCCGTTGCTCTCCCGCTCGACGCTGTTCCGGTTGGAACCGCTCGGTGAAGATGCGCTACAGGCGCTCGCGCTCCGTGGCCTGGAGGCCGAGCAGGTCACAGCCGATCAGGACGCCGTCGATCATCTGGTCACCCGTTCGGGCGGTGATGGTCGCCAACTTCTTACCTCGCTCGAAGTCGCCATGGCGCTCGCAGCCGAACGTCAGCACGACACGGTCACCATGGTGGATGCCGAGGACGCCATCGGAACTCGTGCGTTGCGATACGGCCGGGACGATCACTACGACGTGGTCAGCGCGTTCATCAAGTCGATCCGGGGGAGCGATGCCAATGCCGGGCTCTACTGGCTGGCCCGCATGTTGGAAGCGGGCGAGGACGCCCGGTTCATCGCCCGACGCCTGGTAATTCTTGCTTCGGAGGACGTCGGCATGGCCGACCCGATGAGTCTGCTCATCGCCAATGCCGCGGCTTCGGCGGTGGAGTTTGTCGGGCTGCCCGAAGCGAGTCTGAACTTGGCCCAGGCTGTTGTGCATCTGTCGATGGCACCGAAGAGCAACAGTGCGGCGCTCGGAATCTGGGCCGCGCAGGAGGCGGTGCGTAACCATCCAGCGGGTGAAGTCCCGTCTCATTTGCGCGATGGTCACTACCAGGGGGCCAAGCGGCTCGGGCATGGGGTCGGATACGAGTACCCTCATGATGCACCCGACGGCTGGGTAGAGCAGCAGTACCGGCCCGATGGCGTCACCGAGATCTACTACACCCCGACCAGCCGCGGCTACGAAGGCCGCACTTCCAAACCCAAGGAGGGCACATGACCGCAAGCGATCTCGCCCTTATCGTGGGCACGGTGTTGTGTGTCATCGGTTTCACCGCCATGGTCGTGGTGCTGCTGCGCATGTTGCGTGCGCTCGGCGAGCTGCGTGGGGAAGTCACCCTGTTGCGTGATGAAACGCGACCGTTGTTGGCCGAGCTACGCCAGTCGGTTGATACCGCACGCGATGATCTCGACCGTTTCGACCGGGTACTTGGTTCCGCCGAAGCGATTTCGTCGCAGGTGGAGGGAGTTTCGCGGGTTGCGAAAATCGCACTCTCGACACCGCTTATCAAGACGGTGGCATTAGCCTCGGGCACGGGACGAGCAGCGCGTCGGCTACGGGGCGGAGACGACGTAACGAAGCGGAGGGCACGATGATGAAGCGACTCACCTGGTTTGTAGCCGGGGCTGCCAGCGGGATCGGCGCCGCCCGGGTAGCCAAACGCAAAGTGCAACAAACAGTTGACAAGCTGAGCCCCGATCATGTCGCCCGCCAAACGGTTGCCGGTGTCCGCGCCGCGGTTATGGATGTTGCCGACGCACTCAAGGACGGTCGTCTGGCCATGGTCGCCAAAGAAGCCGAGATGCGGGCCCGCCGTGACGGCCACGCCGTCAGCTTCCCCGACGCCATCGACGCCACCGAAGTCAGTCACCTTTCCGACTACCGCCGCCGCAAAAGCCGCTGAGTTGTGGGCCGATCGGCCGAGTGCTTTCCGCGTGCCCAATAGAACTTGCGGCAGTTACTGTTCGTTGGGAGCAGTAACTGCCGCAAGTTCGGATTCGTGCGGCTATGTCGGCTGATTCTGGGAGCGGGCAAGAACACTCTGCGGAGAGGCAGCACCGGTTCAAGATCACGCAGAGTAGCTAGCGCTCTTGGCGTCGGGCCGTTACCGTCGTCGCCATGTTGAAGTTGAAGACGTTTGCGGGTGCTCTCACGCTTGTCCTGCTTGCCTCCTGCGGCGGCAGCGCCAAGAAAGCCGCTCCGGTCGCGCCTCCCGTTTCGCTCGCGATCGCTACGACCGCAGCTCCAACCACTGCGGTGCCGCCCACGACGCTGCCAGCAGGCACTGCGCCGCCAACGACTGCAGTGCCAACGACGACAACCATGAGCCTGCAAGATCTGGAGAAGGTCGTCAGGCAAGCCCAAGTCGAATACTGGGTCGATGCTCGCCGGTGTACGGCTGCTCCGATTTCATGTGACCCGGTCTCGTTTAGCGCCGGTGATTCTCCTTTACGGGCGAAACTTCTTGAGAGCACCAAGGAGCTTGTTGAGAAGAAGTGGGTCGTGCGTCGGAACGAGAGCGACCCGAGCGTGGCCGTCGTTGAATCGATTGTCTTTAACGACAAGCGCACCGTCGCCAAGTTGAAAGAGTGCCTGTGGGACACCGCAATATTGCTTCAACCAAATGCTGGCCCGAACGGTGAGGACATCATCGTGGACGAGAGCAAGTTGTCGTTTGAGAACACCGTGACGATGGTGCTTTCCGATGGTAAGTGGCTGGCCAGTGACCGAAGGCAGATGAGCGAGCACGAAGGAGCCAACGAATGCACCGGTCGCTAGGAGCATTGTGCCTCATCCTCGCTAGCCTTGTCCCAAGTAGCTTCGCTCGCGCTGCCGCAGACGGGAGCACAAACTCAGTCGCGGTGACGCCGTCGGGTGGGGCGCAGATTTACCGGTTGGGTATTGGTGAGGCGGCGCATGGGCGGGGTGGGGTGGGGAGCGGGGATCCGACGTGTGTGTGGACAATGCTGTCTGGGCCGGGTCCTTCGACTACGAGTTATGACCCGTACAAGGATTCGAGCGGTATCACCTGGCAGTACTGGTCGAAGGCGTGCGCGTCGGGGACGACTTTTCATTTGATCCCGGTGCTGCCGCCGCGCATCGTGGTGCAAGAGTGGTGGGACGACTTGGTCAAAACGATTCCCAACACGGAACCAGTGTGGTCGCCTCTCATGCCGACGCAGTACGTGTCGTGGCCAACGTATGTGTGGCTCGACAAGGCGAAGACGGCAGACGTAAAGCTCGATGTACGTGTTCCGTCGGCGAGTGCCACGATGACCGCTCGGGCTACCAAGGTTGTCTTCAATCCGGGTATCCCCGCCGATGCGGTGACGTGCGCCGGGATTCCGTCGAAGCGGGAGGACTGTTCGTACACATATCGACAGACATCCAAGGACGAGAAGAACCTGCGTTACCGGGCGAGCGTCTCGGTGACCTGGGAAGTCACGTGGACCGCAACGACCGGTGAGAGCGGCACGTTGCCATCGGCTGTCGTCACGAAAGACCTGCCGATCGCGGTGGCGAAGATCCAGACGGTAAACGCGTGAACCGGATCGACCGAGGCAGCGATGACGGCTATGCGCTCACGATGTTTCTGGTTGTGTTCAGTTTCACGTTCCTGATCATCACCGCGATGGTCGTGGACGGAGGGCGGATTCTTTCGGCTCGTCGTGATGCGTCGAACGCAGCGTTTACCGCAGCGCGAGTTGGCGCGCAGTCGGCCAAGACAGATCGGGTTGGCTATGTGTTTGATGAGGCGGAGGCGAAGTCTCGGGCGGGGTCGTATCTAAACGACAAAGGCTTCCCGAATTACTCGATCGACGTGACCTGTGCACCGACGCCGAAGTGCATCGTCAGGGTCACCATCCCCGGCGCAGCGAAGCTGGTGCTGATGCCAATGATCGGTCAGAAAACGAAGAGTTTCGTTGTGCATGCATCGGCCCGCCCGGCCGTCGGCATCACCGCCGAAGACGACCAACCGAGTTAGCCCGAAGCGTTAAGACCGGACCGTCCGGACAGCGAGTCGATAGGCTTCATAGGCCATGTCGACGATTCCTCGCACTGCGAACGAGCTGCGTAATGCCTTTCTTGGTTACTTCGGTGACCGGGGGCACAGCATCGTTCCCTCCGCCAGCCTCATTCCTCACGACCCGACCGTTTTGTTCACGGTCGCGGGCATGGTGCCGTTCAAGTCGTACTTCACGGGGGATGAGACACCGCCGTTCAAGCGGGCCACCACCTCGCAGAAATGTGTCCGCGCCGGTGGCAAGCACAACGACCTCGACGACGTGGGCCGCACCAAGCGCCACCTCGTGTTCTTCGAGATGCTCGGCAACTTCAGCTTCGGTGACTACTTCAAGGCCGACGCCATTCCGTACGCCTGGAAGTTCTATACCGAGGTGCTCGGCCTTGAGGCCGATAAACTCTGGGTGACCGTTCACGACACTGACGACGAAGCCGAAGAGATTTGGCACGACGCCGCCGGCGTACCGCGTGATCGCATCCAGCGGATGGGTGACAGCGAGAACTTTTGGCAGATGGGCGACACCGGCCCGTGCGGTCCGTGCTCGGAAATCTTCTACGACTTCGGCCCTGAACATGGCGCCGACGGCGGCCCGAAGTTCGGCGGCGAGGAACGCTTCGTCGAAATCTGGAACCTCGTCTTCATGCAGTACAACCAGTCGCATGACGGCAGGCGCACGCTGTTGCCCAAGCCGTCCATCGACACCGGTGCTGGTTTCGAGCGCAACCTCAGCGTGTTGCAGGGTGTGACCGCGGTGTGGGACACCGACGTCATGCAGCCGATTATCCATGAGGCCTGCTCGGCCACCGGAAAGTCGTACGGCAAGGACGAGCGCACGGACATCAGCCTGCGCATCATGGCTGAACACGCCCGCTCGGGGGCCATGCTGGTGAACGACGGTGTCTTCCCGTCCAACGAAGCGCGCGGCTACGTGCTGCGTCGCATCATCCGTCGCGGCGTTCGTCATGCTTACATGCTCGGCAGCGAAAAACTCGTGTTGCCCAACCTGGTGAGCACGGCCATTGATGTCATGGGTGATGCCTACCCCGACGTGATCAAGAACCGTGACTTCATTCTCAACGTGATCACCCGAGAAGAGGAGCGCTTCCGCCAGACGCTGCGTACCGGCCTCAAAATCCTCGACAACGAACTGAGCGATCTCAAGGGCCAGCCGCTGTCGGGTTCCACCGCGTTCACATTGCACGACACCTACGGCTTTCCCCTCGAACTCACGGCCGAGATAACCGAGGAGCGAGGCGTTGCCGTCGACACCGAGGGCTTTACTCGCGAGATGCAGGAGCAGCGCACCCGAGCGAAGGCTGCTCGTAAGGGCGCCAACGTCGATGAGGATCAAGTCGATCTTTATCGCGAGGTGATGGAGAACTTCGGCACCACCGAGTTCACCGGCTACGTCCAGCAGGAATCGGTCGGACGGGTCCTGGCCGTCATGCCCGCCGCCGATGGCCAAGTGGAAATCTTCCTCAACCGCACGCCGTTCTACGCCGAGTCCGGTGGTCAGATCGGTGATGCGGGCACCCTCATATCGCCTACCGGCAAGGCCGAAGTGACCGACTGCACCAATGCGATTCCGGGGTTGCGACGGCATTTGGCTCGCATCGTCGAGGGCGAGATCTCGCCCGGCCAAGACGTCACGGCTACCATCGACAACCCGCGACGCGACGCTATTCGCCGCAATCACACGGGCACCCACATTCTCCATTGGGCGTTGCGTGAAGTGTTGGGCGAGCACGTCAAGCAGGCCGGTTCGCTGGTGGAGCCCGATCGTTTGCGCTTCGACTTCAGTCACTACGCCGCGGTCACGCCCGAGGAAATCGCTCGCATCGAGGCGCTTGCCAACGGCGAAGTGCTGGCGAATGAATCGGTGCGTTCGTATGAGACCACCAAGGTGGAAGCCGAGGCCATGGGCGCCCACGCCTTCTTCGGCGACAAGTACGGCGACATCGTGCGTGTGCTCGAAGCTGGTCGCAACTCGCTCGAACTGTGCGGCGGTACGCACGTGAAGGCCACCGGCGACATCGGCACCATCAAGATCGTGAGCGAAGGTTCCATTGGTTCCAACCTGCGTCGCATCGAGGCTGTCACGGGGTTCGGCAGCGTCGCGCTCCTCCAGAAGGAAAGTACCACCGTTGCCCGGGCTGCCAGCATGGTCGGCGCTACTCCTGACACGCTGATCGACGGGATTGAAAAGCGTCTCGATGAGATCAAGGCGCTCAAGGACGAGATCAAGGCGCTACGCGCCAAGGCCGCTACCGGTCAGGCCGGCGAACTGGCGGCCAATGCCGAGCAAGGCGTCGTCGTCACCCAGATCGACGGACTGAACGCGGCTGACCTGCGTGACCTTGCGCTCGCCATCCGACAACAGGCCGGCATCCGCGCCGCGATTCTCATCGGCGTCACTGATACCGGTGGCGTGTCGTTGGTGGCTGCGGCGCAGCCCGATTCGGGCCTCGAAGCCGGTGCGCTCATCAAGGACGCGGCCCGAGCCGTTGGCGGTGGTGGTGGCGGCAAGGGTGATGTCGCGACAGCCGGAGGCAAGAACGTTGACGGGATCGCCGAGGCCATCAGCATCGCCCGTAAGGCAGCCGGCCTTTCCTGATGCGGGTTGTTGCGCTCGACCTCGGTGCGAAGCGCATAGGCGTGGCCGTCAGTGACCTGTCGGGAACCATCGCGACCCCCCGCACCGTCATACAGCGATCGGGTAGCAAAACCCGGGATCACCAGGTGATAAAGGCCCTCATCGTTGAGGAGGAGGCCGAATTTCTGATCGTCGGGCTGCCCCTCAACATGAACGGGTCCTACGGTCCGGCGGCCAAGGGTGCCGTAGCCGAGGCGGCCGAGCTGGCTAGCGTGGTCGGGGTGCCCGTGGAAACGTTTGATGAACGCCTCACCACCGTCTCGGCCGACCGGGCTCTGATGGAGGCGAACATCTCCGCCACCAATCGCCGTAAACTGGTGGACAAGGTGGCGGCTGCGGTCATGCTGCAGGCCTGGCTTGACGGAAAGGCGGCTCGCTGATGGCAAGACCTCCCGTACTGCACGACTGGGAGCAGGACGAATGGGATGCGCCCGACGATCTCTATGAGTTCGAAGGCGAGCGCAATCGCCCGAGCCGCGGCATCGCCAAGGTGCTGGGCTTTCTCTTCCTGCTAACCGTTGCCGGTGCGATCGTCGTTGGTGGCTTCTACGGCCTATGGGTATTGCGCCAGGTGAACCCACCGGGCAAACCCGGTGCCGTGGTGGCTTTCACCGTAACGTCTGACGACGACATCGTCACCGTCGCTACTCGGCTGGAGAGTGCTGGCATCATCACGAATGCGAAGGTCTTCCAGCAGTACGTGAAGCAAAAGGGTGGGCTCGAACTGCAGACGGGCACGTTCCAGATTGCTGTCCACGACAACCTCGGCGAGGTCACCCGAGCGCTGCGCACCTCGCCCGGGCAGATTTTCCAGAAGGTGACCTTTCCCGAGGGGTTCACCCTTGATCAGATCAGTCGTCGCCTGTCAAAGGAAGTTCCGCGCTTCACTCCCACGTCGTTCATGGACGTGGCCAACAGTGGCAAGGTGAAGTCGCCCTTCCAGCCCGCTGGTGTCACTAGCCTTGAAGGTCTGGTGTTTCCTGATACCTACCAGTTTGCCGGCGATCAGGATGAGGCCACCGTCTTGAAGAAGATGATCAACCAGATGGTGCTGGTCGGAAATCGAGAGGGTCTCGACAAGGCCCCCGACAAGGTTTTCCGCTCGTCCTACGAGGTGCTCATCGTGGCGTCGCTGGTCGAAAAGGAAGCCAAGTTCGATGAGGACCGGGCCAAAATCGCCTCGGTCATCTACAACCGTTTGGCTATCGACAAGGAACTCGAGATCGACGCAGCCCTCTTTTACGGCCAGCCGGCCAACACGCCATTCAAGACGCTACGAGCAACCGACTCGCCGTGGAATGTCTACATTCATAAAGGTCTTCCACCCACGCCTATTGCCAGCCCGGGAGCCGCATCCATTCGGGCTGCGCTCAACCCGGCGCCAGATCCTCCGTTGTCGGAGTGCCCGGGTACGGAGCAATGTAAGTATCTGTACTACGTGGTGAACGACAAAGAGGGCCACCATGTTTTTGCCACCACGGTCGAAAAGCACGACGAAAACGTGCAGGCTGCTCGTGCTGCTGGTCTCCTTGGCTAGCACGGTGGTCTCTGGCAACACTCGCGTGGCCGGCGTTATCGGACAACCGGTCCGCCATTCGATGTCACCCGCCATTCACAATGCGGCCTACCGTGAGCTCGGCCTCGACTGGCTTTACGTCGCGTTTGAGGTGGCTCCACACGACCTCGCGTCGGCACTGCGGTCGGTGACCGCTCTTGGCCTGGGTGGCTTGTCCGTCACCATGCCGCACAAGGACCACGTGGCGATCCTGGTGGACGAACCGTCCGTAGCCGTTCATGCCCTGGCGGCTTGCAATACGGTCGTGCCCCTGCCCGACGGTGGCCTGGCGGGCCACAACACCGACGGTGACGGCCTGCTCGATTCCCTCCGCCACGACGAGATTGCCATCGCCGGGCGTCGGATCGTTCTGCTCGGAGCGGGCGGAGCGGGACGGGCGATCGCAGAGGCGTTTGGCCGCTCCGACGCCAGCGAGCTCGTGGTCATCAATCGGGACACCGAGAAGGCCATGACGGCCGCGAAGCTTGCGTCCGGCATCGGTCGGGTCGGCAGCGTCGACGATCTCGCCGATGCGGACATCATCGTGAACGCCACCTCGGTCGGTATGGGCAGCTCGGATGCATTCCCGTTCGACCCGTCATTGCTGGGGCCGAAACAGGTCGTGGTGGACCTCATCTACCAACCGCTCATCACGCCGCTGCTCCATGCTGCCAATGAGCGCGGTTGCCGCACGGTTGACGGACTCGGCATGTTGGTCTTTCAGGCCGCCCGCCAGTTCCGCCTCTTCACCGGCCAGCAAGCCCCTGCCGCCACCATGCTCGCTGCCGCCCGCTCTGCGGTCCGGTCAATTAGCTGAAGCCGGACAGGGTCGCCGCCCTACACTGACGGGCATGTTGCGTTACTTGACCGCCGGGGAAAGCCACGGCAAAGCCCTCGTAGTGATTCTTGAGGGACTCCCGGCCGGCCTGCCCCTCCTGGCCGAAGACGTGCAGAGCGAACTCGCCCGCCGTCGTCTCGGCTACGGCCGAGGCCCCCGTATGCGCTTCGAGCAAGACGAAGTGACGCTGCTCGGCGGCGTCCGTCACGGCCGCACGCTCGGGTCGCCCGTCGCCATTGAGATCGGCAACAGCGAGTGGACCAAGAGCGATAAGTGGCATGAGGAGATGTCGCCCGCTCCGGGCAAGACCAAGACTCCGCTCACGCAGGTCCGCCCCGGTCACGCCGATCTGGTCGGCATGCAGAAATACGGTTTCGATGATGCCCGCGACGTGCTCGAGCGGGCCAGCGCTCGCGAGACTGCAGCGCGCGTTGCGGCTGGCGCGGTTGCCAAACAACTGTTGAAGCATCTCGGTTGTGAGGTGTTGTCACACGTCATTCAGATGGGACCGGCCCGATCGAAGTCGGTCGAACGTCCGTTGTTCGCCGACCTGTTCACGGTGGACGAGAGCCCGGTTCGCTGCTTCGACAAGGCCGCGGAGGAGGCGATGATCGCCGAGGTAGAGGCGGCGGCCAAGGTGGGTGACAGCCTTGGTGGCATCGTTGAGATCCTGGCCTACGGCGTGCCCATTGGTCTTGGCAGCCACGTGCACTGGGACCGCAAACTTGATGCGTTGCTGGCGCAGGCCATCATGAGCATCCAGGCCGTGAAGGGCGTGGAAGTCGGTGACGGATTCGAGGTGGCCGGCCGACGCGGCAGCGAGGCCCACGACCCGATCAACTGGGACGAAGCAACGCGCAGCTACGTTCGAGAGAGCTCGCTGGCCGGCGGCACCGAAGGCGGGATTTCCACGGGTGAAATCCTGGTCGTGCGGGCCGCCATGAAACCGCTCGCAACCCTGAACCGCCCGACGCTGAAGACAGTCGACGTCGTCACCAAGGAATCGACGGTGAGCTTCAAAGAGCGCACCGACGTCACCGCGGTTCCGGCCATGGGCGTGGTTGGCGAAACGATGGTCGCGTTGGTGCTGGCAGCCGAGGCGCAACGCAAATTTGGCGGCGACTCGTTGGTCGAATTCGTGCGGAACGCGAAGTCATTCGCCGATGGACTCTGACCGCCGCCACATCGTGTTGATCGGCATGATGGGCTCCGGAAAGTCGACCATTGGCCGGGCCTACGCCGAGCGCATCGGTCGACCGTTCTTCGACACCGATCAGATGGTGGAAACAAAGACCAGACGGGCCGTCCGCGAAATCTTCGCCACGGAAGGGGAGCCGGCGTTCCGAGCTCTCGAAACCGAAGTTCTGGTCGACGCGTTGCAGCGGCAAACGCCATCGGTGATCGCTGCTGCCGGCGGTGCCGTACTCGCAGCCGAGAATCGCGCGGCCATGCAGGGTTCGGCGCGCGTGGTGTGGCTGCGCGCCACGCCCGCAACACTTGCGCAACGGGTTGGCCATCGAGCGTCTCGCGGTCACCGCCCGCTCATCGATGAGAACCCGCTGGCTCGCATCACCCAGCTGGTGCACGATCGGCAGGAGCTGTACATCGAAACGGCCGATGTCATCATCGATGTCGATCAGCTTAACAAGCCCAATGTGCTCGACGCCATCGACGTGGTGCTGGCATGAAGCGCATCACCGTTGTTTTGGCCGCCCGTTCCTACGAGGTCGTGGTTGGTTCCGGAGCGGTTTCCTCTCTGCACTCGTTGATCCCGACGGGAGCGAAACGCGTCGCGATCGTCACCCAGTCATCGGTACCTTTCAGCGTCGATCCGGGGTGTGACCACAAGGTCTTCACCATCGGTGTTGGCGAGCAACACAAAACGATGGGCACCGTCGAGACACTCTGCCGCGACTTTGCGTCGTGGGGGATGAACCGGGCCGACTGTGTCGTTTCGGTGGGCGGTGGCATGGTGACCGACGTCGCCGGGTTCGCCTCGGCGTCATACATGCGTGGTATCCCGGTCGTGCATGTGGCAACGACTTTGCTCGCCATGATTGATGCCGCCATCGGGGGCAAGACGGGCGTGAACCTGCCCGAGGGCAAGAACATGGTCGGCGCGTTCTGGCAGCCCCACGGCGTTATCTGCGACCTGTCGACGCTCGATACGTTGCCCGAACGCGAGCGTCTGTGCGGTTTCGGCGAGATGGCAAAGTACCACTTCCTCACCGGCGACGACCTTCTTGCCCTTTCGCTCGAAGACCGCATCGCCCGTTGCGTGCAGATCAAAGCCGAGGTCGTCGGACTGGACGAACGCGAGTCCATCTCCTCAGACAACAAGCGCGGCCGGGCGTTGCTCAACTATGGCCACACGCTTGCTCATGCGCTCGAAATCGCGACGGACCACGCGCTGCTGCACGGCGAGGCCGTCGCTATTGGCCTGGTCTATGCCGCCCGTCTGGCAGTGGTGATGGGCCGGGTAACGGCCGACGTGATCGATCACCATTTACATGTGCTGGGGGAGTACGGCCTCGACGGTCGGTTGCCTCCCAGCGTTACTGACGATGCGTTGTTGGCCCTGATGGCGCGGGACAAGAAAGCCATTGACGGATTGACGTTTATTCTCGACGGTCCGACCGGAATCGAAGTGGTGGCTGGCGTTCCCGTCGCCGCCGTCAAAGAAGCACTGGGGGAGATGCGACGTGTCTGATCAACCAATCGTGCTGCTGCTGCACGGCCCGAATCTGAACCTGCTCGGCCAGCGAGAGCCGGAGGTCTACGGTCACGCCACCGAAGCGGACTACATCGCAACCGCCACGTCGGTTGCCGCCGACAACGGCCTGGCCGTAGAGGCGTTTCAGTCGAACCACGAAGGCGCCATTGTGGATGCCATCCACGCCGCTCGTGGCCGATGCGCGGCCATCGTCATCAACCCGGGGGCGTTCACCCACTACGCCTGGTCGATCCACGACGCGCTCGCCGCATTCGCCGGACCCATCATCGAAGTCCACATCTCCAACCCCAATGCCCGCGAACCGTGGCGCCACACCAGCGTGGTTTCCCCCGTCGCCAAAGGCACCATCGTCGGCCTCGGCATGCACGGCTACGAACTCGCCATGCAAGCCGTCGCCCGCCTGGTTGCCTCCTAGTCGCGTCCTCGTGGGTGGTTAATCTGACCGCTGGGGGTGTTCTCCGGTACCCTCAAGGGCTGCTTCCCACGACGACGAGGTCTTTTCATGCCCCAAATCAGCACCAACGACATCAAGAACGGCATCACTTTAGAGCTCGACAACGGGCTTTTCACGGTCGTTGATTTCCAGCATGTGAAACCCGGCAAGGGCGGTGCCTTCGTGCGCACCAAGCTGAAGAACTCTCGCACCGGTGCCGTCATCGACCGCACCTTCAACGCTGGCATCAAGGTGGAGCAGGCCATCGTCGACAAGCGTGACTACCAGTTCCTCTACAAGGACGGCGAAGAGTACGTGTTCATGGACGTAGACACTTACGACCAGATGAACGTCGACCCCACCAAACTTGGTGACGCCGAGAACTACATGGTCGAGCAGTCCATCGCCATGATCGCCATGTTCAACAACGAGATCGTCTACGTCGAAATCCCCGCCTCGGTGGAACTGCACATTGCCGACACTGAGCCCGGTATTCAGGGTGACCGGGTCTCGGGTGCTCGCAAGCCGGCGACCCTTGAGACCGGACTTGTACTGCAGGTGCCCCTCTTCGTAAATCCGGGTGACAAGATCAAGGTCGACACCCGCTCGGGCGACTACATCACCCGCGTCTGATGGCTGATCGCCCCGAGCGAACAGATCGCGAAGATCGCCGCTCCGAGTCGCGCGAACGTGCCCTTACGCTGTTGTATGAGGCCGAGGCCAAGACTCAGTCGGGCGAAGCCACGCTTGAGGCGCTACCCGTTGCGGCTGACGACATGGCCACCAAGCTGGTGCAGGGCGTTGACTCGCATCGAGTCGAGATCGACGCTTTGATCCGGAAGTACTCGCGCACGTGGACGCTTGAGCGCATGCCCGTCATCGACCGAAGTGTTCTGCGTATCGCCATTTTTGAGCTGCTGGCCTCGCCCGACGTACCGACTGCGGTCGTTCTCGATGAGGCGGTTGAGTTGGCGAAATCGTACGGTACCGATGACTCTGGCAAGTTCGTCAATGGCATGCTGTCGAGCATCGCGGCACACCTTCGCCCATGACGCAACGCACTATTCTGTTCGACCTTGATGGCACGTTGTCCGACTCGGCGCCGGGCATCATGGCGTCTATCGAGTACGCGTTCGAGGAAATGGGTCTGCCCTTTCCGGGTCGCCGGGACGAGCTGCTTGGTCCACCGCTGAAGGAAATCTTTTCGATGCTTCACGTGCCCGACGACATGCTCGACGGGGCTGTCATGCTCTACCGCATTCGGTACGGCACCATCGGCAAGTTCGAAAACACCGTGTACGAGGGCATCCCCGAGTTGCTCGGCGGCCTAGTCGACAACGGCGATCGGTTGGCGCTGGCAACATCGAAGCCAGATGTCTACGCCGTACAGATCCTCGAGCACTTTGGCCTCGCTCACCACTTCACCTTCATCGGTGGGGCCACGCTCGACGGCAGTCGCGGCGCGAAGGCCGGTGTGGTGGCGCACACTCTGGCGAACCTCGGTGACATCGATCTGTCGAGCACCGTGATGATCGGCGATCGCTTGCACGATGTACACGGCGCGGCCGAAAACGGTGTGGAAACGATCGGCGTGTTGTGGGGGTACGGCGATCACGCCGAACTAAGCGAGGCCGGCGCAAAGATGCTGGTGGAAACCCCCGCCGAGCTCGCCGACATTCTTCTCGGCTAACCGGCTGACCGGGGCGGCCTCCGGGCCGACACCCGCACTGCAGTCACCCCGCACGGGCGAGCGGTGGGGGATGGACTTGGCGTGTTCCGTCGGGTTTGATGACCGTGAGCGCGCGGCTTTCGGGGTCAAGAGTGAGTTGCCAACCGCCTTCGTGCGCGAGGTGATGATGTCGGCTGCAGAGTGGGAGGAGATTGCCTATGTCGGTACGACCACCGTTTCGCCAGTAACTGATGTGGTGAGGCGTGCAATGCTCGAAGCCGACGCCGCAACCACTTATGGCGCACGTTTGGTACAGCACCCGCAGTGCCCGCCGCTGATGCGGCGTAGCCAGACGCTGCGAGCGACCAAGATCAAGGATCACGCCGTTCGCGCCGAGCACGGCCGGAATGATGTTGGCGAAACACGCCATCCGACGAATGGTCTCCACCGGAAGGCTGACGCCACCATCCGCTTCAACTCTGGTCTTCGAATGCGTCCCGTTCAGCAGCGTCTCGAGATCGATGACGACGGTCAGATCCGGCCGCCCCGACCTGCCACCAGTGCCTTCGGTGAGATGGACAAGCGCGAGTGCGCGCAGGTGATCGTTCTTACGCTCATCCAGCGGGCACGTATCGGGGACACGATCATGAAACAGGGACTCCGCTGCGTTGCGGATGCGGCCGACCAACCGGGCGCCGGTCTCCGGATCAAACTCACCCCGGATACACACCATGCCGCTCTCCGGATCGGTCCAGAAGCGTAGGTAGGTGTTTCGTCGCTGACGTTCGAGGATGCCGATACCGTCGTCTGACGACAGCTCTCGCGCCCGTCGCTGCAGTGTTCTGGTCAACTGTTCTGGCGTGGTTCGAGCTGCGGTTGCTGTGATCCACGCAGCTTCTGAAACAAGCTTTTCACGATCAGTAGGTTCCATTCGTGACAGGGCCTGGGCGACGGCATCGACATGATCGGCAGCAATGGAACCGTCGGCCAGCGCGTCTGCGAGCGCTGGCATCCGGGCTGCGGCGGCGGCCCGCTTTTGCGCAGTCTGTGCCTGGCGCTTGGACCCGTGAGAGGTGGTGATGATGGTTTGGTTCGTGTCGACCATGACGTGCTGATCAAGCCGTGCGATGGCGCGTAACCGAACGCTCTCGATGAAGGCAGCGCTTCTTGCGCAGTCGCGTAGCGTCTGGTCAAGCGCGGCGGGTTCCGCAACGTCGAGCGTGATGCCAGCAGCGACAACCTGAGCGAAGACCCGCACGATCTCTGCCGTTCCTTGACTCATGACACCACCTTCCTTCACACACGCGAACGCACCTCAGAAAGATGCTGGAGAACCTGTTCGCCGGGGAAGACGGCACTACGAACACTAGTTCCCAGAACAGCAAATGGCAAGCAGTCCAACACTTCTTGACAATTAAACGGGAACGGTCCAGGTTCGCTCGGCGAAGAACGCCTGGTGCTCCTGAAGGTACGCAATATCAGTCAGATAGAGCTGATCGTGGCCGTCGGCGATGTGCCGAGAGAATGTGGCGTCGCCGTTGCTCGCGAGCGATTGGATCGTCTCGACCAGGAGGCCGAGTCGTTGCTGCGCCGCAACAACCACGCCCAAGATGTCGTCGGCACCGTACGCATTGCAGAACAGCCGGAGGCGACGACGCTGCTCCGCTGGAGTCCCGAATCCGTCCGAGTTCGACGGTGCCGTGAGGAGCGCCCAGCGATACGCCGCGTAGCCAACGTCCCAGAGTTGAGGTCCGGGGTGGGCAATGTCGAAGTCGAACACGCCCGTCACCGTGCCGTGATTTATGACGCAGTTGTACGGTGCGAAATCGCCGTGACACATCACCTCAACGGGGCGTTGAAGAGGTAGGAACCAGTCGTCGTCGGGGAGCGCCTCGAAACCTTCCGTCGCCTCGTGAAATCGTCGAAGCAGTTGCGCGGCGCTCGTCAACGCGCCGTCCGTTCGAAATGCACCAGTCAACGGATAGTTGGTAATCTCGCCCCCGAGATACGTCAGGGTTTCTGTTCCAGCGACAATGTCCACGTCGATCACTTCAGGACCCTCCAAGAAGCCGTTGGCACGAACGTAACGAAGTAGTCGATGAACCGAAGCAGAGTGCGGCCCGAGAGGCCGAATCACGTTGGCTCCGACTCGCTTCACCGTGTTCATTCCTCCGATGAGCACGCCGCCGTCGGCTTTGGCTGTGGGATCATCCACGGCGCACCTCACGAATCTCCTCGGCGAAGTTGGTCGAGTTGGCGCCGGTCGCGTTTGGTGGGGCGGCCGGCGCCACGGTCTCGCTGGAGAATACCGATGTCGAGGCGTTCGACGGGTGGGCTGTGATCGATGAGACAGTCGGCGGCGCGGGGTGCGCCGACCCGTTTGTTGATCAACTCGACCACTTCAACAATGCGTTGCCGTTGGGCGATTCGAGCTTCGATACGGTCACCAACCTTCACTGAGTACGCGGACTTGGCCGGTGCGCCGTTCACGGTCACACGGCCAGTGCGGCAGAGGTCCGTGGCAGCCGAGCGGGTAGGGGTCAGTCGCACCGACCACAACCAAATGTCGAGCCGCACCGCATCCATTCGCCAAGCGTAGGCTCTCAGGGTGACCACTGGGAGAGACGCCACATCGGCCCAGAGCTTCTCTTCGATTCCGGAGGTGTCTCTGGCCGATCTCACGGCCGAGCGACACTTGAACGCATCGCGGCTCACCACGATCTGTCATAGGGTGGGGTTCTTCTACCTGGTTGAGCACGGTATTGAGCAGGAGTTCTTCGAGCGGTACTTCTCACTGATGGCGTCATTCTTCGCGTTACCCGAGGCAGTAAAGGCCACCATCGACAAGCGTCAGTCTCCGCACTTTCGCGGTTGGGAACGCGTCGGTGCCGAGCTCACCAACAACCGACCTGACTATCGTGAACAGCTCGACGTATCGACCGAGAACCCGGCCTACGGACTCGATGCCGATCCGCCGTATCTGCGCCTCGACGGGCCCAATCAATGGCTGGCTGATGAGATTCTCCCCGGGTTCCACGCCATCGTGAACCAGTTCTTCGAGCGGTTGGGTGGCGTTGCGAACCAACTGATGGCGGCGATGTCACTTGGTCTCGGGTTGGGCGAACGTCACCTACAAGATTTGTTCGGCGAACGGCCGTTGTCGTTTGCCAAGCTGATCAGCTATCCGCCGACGCCCGCCGGTCACGCAGGAGTGAACGCGCACCAAGACGCAGGTTTCCTCACGCTCCTGGCCCAGCATGACATTGCTGGACTGCAGGCGCAGAACCCAGCGGGGGAGTGGATCGACGTGACGCCTCGGCCCGGCGCTCTGGTGGTCAATCTCGGCGAGATGCTGCAAGCCATCTCCGGCAACTATTTCGTCGCCACGACCCATCGGGTGATCGCCCGGGAGGCTCGCCTCTCGTCGGGCTACTTCCATGGCCCCGACCTGCGCACCAGTCTCGACCCCCTGCCACTCGACCCGTCGTTTGCCGCTGCGGTGGCGGCCAGCCCCCGACATGCGTCGGCGGGTTTCATGTCGAAACGCAACGAGTTGCTCGACGGCGCTGCGGTCACCGCCAGCAGCAGCGCCCCCGTCTACGGCCAGCAACTGTGGAACTACTACGTCCGCAGCTACCCCGACAACGTACGCGCCCACTACCCCGACGTAGCCGGTTAGCGAGCAGCGTTCGTGAGGCGTGTCACGTCTTGGAGTCCGTGACGGCTACCGGGTCGCCGCTGGCGGAGTCGACCAGGACGCGGTCGGCGAGCGGGGAGGTGAGGGTGGCTGTAACTGTTCGCTTGAAGCCGAGTGAACGACACGATTCGACCTGAGCCATGCCTTGACGCGTCGTCTTTACGCTGATGCCGACGATGGCGCGATACAGTGCTGGCTCGACCGTGAAGCGAGTCCTGTGAGGCTGGCACGGAAGGAGAGGGATGCCTGATTCTGGTGTGCCCGCGGCGAATTTCGCCCGGAACGAAGTGCTTTCAGCCACTGATGTTGGCCGAGCCGCCGTCCGTATAGCCCACGAGATTGCCGAGAAAAACCGTGGTCTCGACGGCCTAGTGCTCGTCGGTATCCAACGGGGTGGCGTGTGGGTGGCCGACATGATCGCCGACGCCATCGAACGCAACGAAGGTGTGCGCGTGCCCAACGGCATGATCGACGTCTCAATGTACCGAGATGACATCGGCTTACGCCCCGTCCTTCCAACCTCGGCCAGCAACGTGCCTGCCATCGATGGCAAGACGGTCATCCTGTGCGACGACGTGCTCTTCACCGGTCGCACCATTCGCGCTGCGCTCGACTCGCTCAACGACTACGGCCGAGCCAGAGCCGTGCAGCTGGCCGTCATGGTCGATCGGGGCCATCGCGAGCTTCCAATCCGACCCGATTACGTCGGCAAGAACCTGCCCACCTCGCGGGACGAGCGGGTGAGCGCAAGCGTTGACGGTGTCGTGATCGAGAAGCCGTTATGACCGTCCGCCACCTCCGCTCCATCGACGAACTCACCGCCGAGGGCATCCGCTCGCTGCTCGATCTCACCGACCACATGGCGGAGATCAACGCCCGCCCGATTCCCAAAGTTCCGGCCCTACGAGGCAAGACCGTCACACACCTCTTCTTCGAAGATTCTACCCGCACACGACTGAGTTTCGAGGCAGCAGCGAAGCGCCTTTCGGCCGATGTAATGACCTTCAGCGTGTCCACTTCCAGCGTGAAGAAGGGCGAGAGCCTTCGTGACACGGTGGAGACGATTGAGGCCATGGGTATCGACGCCATCGTGGTGCGCCACGGCTCGTCGGGTGTGCCGTGGCAACTGGCCGAATGGACTGACGCGTCCATCGTGAACGCAGGCGACGGCTGGCATCAACACCCCACCCAGGCGCTGCTCGACAGCTACACCATTCGCCAACACGCCAAAAAGCCATTCGAGGACATGAACATCACCATTATCGGCGACATCAAGCACAGCCGCGTGGCCCGCTCCAACGTCGACGCCTTCACCAAACTGGGCGCTCGTGTGACCCTGGTCGGGCCGCCCACATTGATGCCACCGTCACTCGTTGGCTGGCCGGTGGATGTGTCGTATTCGCTCGACGATGTGGTGGCTACCACCGATGTTGCGTACTGCCTGCGCATGCAGCTCGAACGCCAAGACCAGGCGCTGGTGCCCTCCCTGCGCGAGTACGCAACGGTGTGGGGGCTCACGCCCGAACGGGCCGACCGCTTGCCAGAAGGCGCGCTCATCATGCATCCGGGCCCGATGAACCGCGGCGTAGAAATCTCGCCCGAAGTCGCCGATCGACCCAACTCGGTCATCCTCGACCAAGTCCACAACGGCGTCGCTGTCCGCATGGCCGTTCTGTACTGGCTACTCGGCAGCGGCGTATCGCTCGGAGGAGAAGCATGATCAGCGCACTATCACCGTTCCATTCGCGCATTAGCCCCGGTCTCTCTCCGTCCAGCACCTCACATCGGCACAACGCGCCAATGAAACCGACCAATCGCGCGAACGCGACACTCATCACGGAGGCATGTCATGACTGATCTCGTCATCAAGGGCGGTCGGGTCATCGACGCCTCTGGTTCTCGGATGGCTGATGTTGCCATCGAAAACGGGGTGATTGTCGGCGTGGGCGCCGACCTCTCCGGCAAGGTCGTGCTGGATGCCGCCGGTTGTGTGGTGTCGCCCGGACTGGTTGATCTTCACACACACCTGCGGGAGCCGGGCAAGGAAGAGGCCGAGACCATCGAGACCGGCTCACGCGCTGCGGCCTTGGGCGGATTCACTGCGGTGCTGGCGATGCCGAACACGACACCTGCCATCGACTGCGCAGCACTCGTGCGCGAAGTGCAGCACCTCGGCCGCGCCGCTCGTCTCGCCGATGTGTACGTCTCGGGCGCCATCACGATTGGCCGCAAGGGCGAGCAGCTCGCGCCGATGGCGGAGATGGCGGCGCTCGGGGTGCGCATGTTCACCGACGATGGCACCGGTGTACAAGACACTCGCCTGATGCGGCGAGCGATGGAGTACGCCAAGGGCCTCGGCGTGATCCTGTCGCAGCACTGCGAAGACGATGCGCTGGCGAGTGGGGGAGCGATGCATGAGGGTGAATGGTCGAGTCGCCTTGGCCTTTCCGGACAGCCGCACGAAGCTGAAGAAGTAATGGTCATGCGGGATCTCGCGCTCGCCCGTCTCACCGGTGCGCGCATCCACTTCCAGCACCTGTCGACAGCGCGAAGCGTGCAGATGGTGCACGATGCCCGCGCCGAAGGGCTGCTGGTTACGGCTGAGGTAACGCCCCATCACTTCACGCTCACCCACGCCGCGTGTGCGTCGTTCGATTCGGTCTACCGGGTGAATCCGCCGCTGCGTACCGACGCGGATGTCGCCGCCGTCAAGGCGGGTCTGCGCAGTGGCAGGCTCGATTGCATAGCGACCGACCACGCTCCTCACGCGGTTGATCAGAAGGAAAAGCCGTTCGCCGAGGCGCCTCCCGGCATGCTCGGGTTAGAGACCGCGCTGGCCCTCGCTCTCACCGAACTCGACATGCCGATCGAGAAGGTGTTGGCGCTCATGAGCTGGCAGCCCGCGGCCATTGGCGGCATGAGCGACGTTCATGGTGGGCCGATTGATGTCGGCAGGGCCGCCAACCTGTGTGTGATCGACCCGCTCGCAACCTGGGTCGTTGATCGCACCAAGCTGGCCAGCCGATCCACCAACACCCCGTTCGAAGGCCGCACCCTTCGAGGTCGCGTCCGCCACACCATCTTTCACGGTGACCCCGTCGTGATCGACGCCATTGCTCAACGCTGACCTGAACATGCGGCAGCTACTGCGTGTCAGCAGCAGTAAATGCCGCAAGTTCGCACGAACACCAACCCAACGAACCGTGAAGCGGGTCCCGAGAGGCTCGCACGGAAGGAACCAAAGATGAATGAATATGCAGGTGGGCGCATGACTATGCAAGGCTGGACGGCATGATTCGCGAGGCTCTGTTAGTCCTGTCCGATGGCGAAGTGTTCGAGGGCGAAGCCATCGGCGCGGAGATGCCGGTCGCCGCCGGAGAAGTCGTGTTCAACACGGTGCTCAGCGGCTATCAGGAAGTCATCACCGACCCCAGTTACGCGGGGCAGATCATCACCTTCACCACGCCCCACATCGGCAACTACGGCGTGAACCTGACCGACTTTGAGTCCCGGCGCATCTTTTGTCGCGGCGTGATCGTGCGGGAGATGGCTCGTCGCCGCAGTAACTGGCGGGCGCAGGCCGACCTCAACGACATGCTCATCGCCTACGGTATTCCGGGCATCGGTGGCATCGACACTCGCCGCCTCACCCGCCACATTCGTGACACCGGCGCCATCCCCGGCGCGTTTGGTACCGCGGATGAAGCCACGCTGCGAGCAGCGGCGCTAGCCGAGACCGGCACCGACGGCGTGGACCTCGTGGCCCAGGTCACCACGTCCCAGCCATACACACTCGGGTCCGACCGCGGCTTGCGTGTGGTGGCCTATGACTTCGGTATCAAACACACGATCCTGCGTCACCTCGCAGGAATCGCAAACGTTGAAGTGGTACCCGCGCACACGACTGCAGCCGAGGTGCTGACCCGAAAACCCGACGGTGTCTTTCTTTCCAACGGGCCGGGCGATCCAGCGATGTCCCCGTATGCGGTCGATGCCATCCGTGAGCTGGTGGAGGCTGGCGTGCCGACCTTCGGCATATGCCTCGGTCATCAACTGCTCAGCCGAGCACTTGGGGGTGAGACTTACAAGTTGCCGTTTGGTCATCATGGCGGCAATCACCCGGTGCAGGAGGTCGAGTCCGGCAAGGTGGAGATTACCAGCCAGAACCACAACTTCTGCGTCGCTCCCGACTCGCTCGGCGGTCGAGCCGACGTCACGCACATCAACTTGAACGACAACACCAACGAAGGCCTAAGCGTTCGTGGGGCCAATGCCTTCAGCGTGCAGTACCACCCCGAAGCCGGCCCCGGTCCGCACGACAGTCGGTACTTGTTCGACCAGTTCGCCTCGCTGATGGCGTCCGCCAAGGGTCTGAGTTGCTTTGCACGGGGCAGCAACATGATGGGCTATGAAACCCCCGGCCTGCCCACGATCGAGTTGGGAGTGGCGGGCTGATGCCGAAGCGGACAGATATTCAGTCGATTCTGATTATCGGCTCGGGACCCATCGTGATCGGGCAGGCGTGTGAGTTCGACTACTCGGGCACGCAGGCGTGCCGGGTGTTGAAGGAGGAGGGCTACCGCGTCATCCTGGCCAACAGCAATCCGGCCACCATCATGACCGACCCCGATTTCGCCCATCGCACCTACATCGAGCCGCTGACGGTCGAAGTGCTGGCCAAGATCATCGAACGCGAGAAGCCCGACGCTGTCCTGCCAACTCTCGGTGGTCAGACCGGCCTGAACCTGGCCATGGAACTGTTCCACGCCGGTCTCGTTGGTGTGCCCGGAACGCCGGAGTTGATCGGCGCCAATGCGGAGTCGATCGAGACCGCGGAGAACCGTGAGAAGTTCAAGCAGGCCATGATCGGGATTGGCCTCGACGTGCCCCCCAGCGGCACCGCGCACAACATGGAAGAGGCCATGGAAGTGGTGGCCCGGATCGGGCTGCCCATCATCATCCGCCCCGCATACATCCTCGGGGGTCGTGGCACCGGCATGGCGGCCACCATGGAGGAGTTCGTGAAGGCCGCAGCCCACGGTCTGGACGCCAGCCCGGTGAGCGAGATCCTCATCGAGACGTCCATCGCCGGTTGGAAAGAGTTCGAGCTCGAGGTCATGCGCGATCGCAACGACAACTGCGTGATCGTCTGCTCGATCGAAAATTTCGATCCGATGGGTGTGCATACGGGGGACTCCATAACGGTCGCTCCGGCGCAAACGCTCACCGATGTCGAGTACCAGAAGATGCGTGACGCGGCCTTTGCCTGTCTGCGTCGGGTCGGTGTGGAGACGGGTGGGTCGAACGTGCAGTTCGCGCTCAACCCCGAGAACGGTCACATGGTCGTCATCGAGATGAACCCACGCGTGTCAAGGTCCAGCGCGCTCGCCAGCAAGGCCACCGGCTTCCCGATCGCCAAGATCGCAGCGCGTCTCGCGGTTGGCTATACGCTAGATGAGATCCCGAACGACATCACCAAGATGACGCCGGCCAGTTTCGAGCCGAGTATCGACTACGTCGTCACCAAGATCCCGCGTTGGGCTTTTGAAAAGTTGCCTGGCACCAGCGGCATTCTCGGTACGCAGATGCAGTCGGTCGGTGAGGCGATGGCCATCGGCCGCACCTTCCCCGAGAGCTTCCAGAAGGGCCTTCGTTCGTTGGAAAACGGTCGGCTCGGTCTCAACTGTGATCCGGCGGAAAAGCAGTACGACACCCTCGACGACGCCGAGTTACTCAGGCTTTGCAACGTGCCAACACCCGAGCGTCCGTTCCATCTCGGCGAGGCATTGCGACGCGGCATGAGCGTCGACACCATCAACGCCGCCACCAAGGTTGACGTGTGGTTCCTCGATCAGATGTTGATGATCACCGAAGAACGGGAGCACCTTGCAACTCTTGGCTTCAGCGCGATGACCAAGCGCGACTGGAAGCGCGCCAAGCGTCTTGGCTTCAGCGACCCGCAGCTCGGGTATCTGTTCGACGTCGATGAGTTGGCTGTCCGCAAAGCCCGGCTCGATGCAGGCGTGAAGGCCACGTTCAAGACCGTCGATACCTGCGCAGCGGAGTTCGCGGCGCAGACGCCGTATCACTACTCCACCTACGAGGACACCGACGAGGTGCAGCCGAGCGACGGACAGAAGGTGATCATCCTCGGCAGCGGACCCAATCGAATCGGGCAGGGTATCGAGTTCGACTACTGCTGCGTGCACGCCTCGTTCGCGCTGCGTGATGCCGGGTACGAGACCATCATGATCAACTGCAACCCCGAGACGGTTTCCACCGATTACGACACGTCGAGTCGTCTTTACTTTGAGCCGCTCACCAGGGAAGACGTGCTTAACGTCATCGAAGCCGAGAACCCGATGGGCATCGTGGTCTCCCTCGGCGGACAGACCCCGCTCAAGCTGGCCGGTCTCCTTCCGCAGCACCTGATCGTCGGCACTAGCCCTGAGTCGATCGACCGGGCCGAGGATCGAGAGCTGTGGAATGTGCTCTGCAACGAACTCAATATCCCGCAACCCCCGGGAGGCACGGCGGTCACGGTCGATGAAGCGCTGGCCATCACCGATCAGATCGGCTTTCCGGTGCTGGTGCGTCCCAGCTACGTGCTGGGCGGGCGCGGTATGCGCATCGTGAACGATCGGGACGAACTTGTCGCAGCTATGAACGAGCTGATCGGCTTCGGCACCCTTGGCAAGGAAGGCGGCCTGTCGGCCGAACGCCCGGTGCTCATCGACCGCTTCCTCGAAGACGCGACGGAGGTCGATGTTGATGCCCTCAGAGACGCCACCGGTGAAGTGGTCATCGGCGGCGTAATGGAACACGTAGAGGAAGCAGGCGTGCATTCGGGTGACTCAGCGTGCGCCATTCCGCCGCCCACCCTGCAGCCCTGGGTGATCGAAGTCATCGAGCACTACGCCACCTCTATCGCCCACGCGCTTGACGTGAAAGGCCTGATCAACATCCAGTTCGCGGTGCGAGGCAATCAGGTGAACGTGATCGAAGCGAACCCGCGCGCCAGTCGCACCGTTCCGTTTGTTGCAAAAGCAACCGGTGTCCCACTGGCGAAAATCGCAAGCCGGATCATGCTCGGCGCCACCCTGCAGCAACTGCGTGACGAAGGCTTGTTGAAGCCACCGGTCACTGGCCATACGTCGGTCAAGGAAGCGGTGCTGCCGTTCAATCGTTTCCCCGAAGTCGACCCCGCACTCGGGCCAGAAATGCGCTCAACCGGCGAGGTCATGGGTATCGACACTACCTTCGGTCTGGCGTTCGCCAAGTCACAGGCCGCGTCCTACAGTGCGCTGCCGAAAGATGGCTCGCTGTTCATCTCCCTGAAGGATCGCGACAAGCCAGCGGGCATCATCGTGGCCAAACGTTTCCGTGAGCGCGGTCTGAAGATCATCGCCACCAAGGGCACCGCTGAATACCTGGCCCGCTTCGGGTTTGACGTTGACCGCACCTTGTCGAAGCTGTCCGACAACGAAGGCATCAGCGCCGTTGACCTGATCGCAACCGGAGAAATCACGTTCATTGTCAACACCCCGACGGGCAGCGGTGGACGAACGGACGGCAGCCACATACGCACCGCCGCGGTCGTGCACCGCGTGAGTTGCGTCACCACGGTAGAAGCCGCTCTCGCCGCCGCGGAGGGAATGGCCGAAGCCGCCGCCACTCCCATGACAGTCCGCTCCCTGCAGGAGTTCCACCAACTATGAGCGGTAAAGCGAGCGGTTGGCGGCGACCGATAGGGGTTGCGGAGGTGAGTCTGCAATCGCGTGTCGGCGACGTCAGGTTCGCCAACCCGATCATGGTGGCGTCGGGTGTGGCCGGGCACGGAACGGAACTGGCGTCGTATGTCGACATGGCCAACCTTGGCGCCATGGTGGTCAAGTCGCTTTCATCGTTCGAATGGAAGGGCAACCCGGCCCCCCGGCTTCACCCGGTCACCGCCGGCATGATGAACGCCGTCGGCTTGCAGGGCCCGGGGATCGTTCGCTGGAAGGCCGAGGAGTTACCCGACCTGCTCGCCACCGGTGCCAAAGTCGTGGTGAGCATTTGGGGCCGTTCGTTGGAGGAATACGCCCAAGCAGCGGCGATGCTGGCCGACCTGCCCGAACAGGTCGTTGCCGTTGAGGTGAATCTCTCCTGCCCGAACCTCTTGGGCAAGGGCATGTTCGCCCAGTCCGCCGACCTGGCAGCCGAGGCAATCGCCGTCACCGCCGCCTGCAACCGACCACGATGGGCCAAGCTGACCGCCGCAGTCACTGACCTTGTTTCGATTGCGACCAGCGTCCGGGATGCCGGCGCGGCCGCAGTCACGCTCATAAACACGGTACCGGGCCTTGCCCTCGACATCGAGACCCGCAGACCGCAACTCGGCAACGGCCCTGGCGGCCTGTCGGGCCCGGCCATCCACCCCGTCGCAGTGAAGGCGGTTTGGGATGTGCACGCCGCTCTACCCGGCCTGCCCATCGTCGGCGTCGGGGGAGTGGCGAGCGCGCACGATGTGGTGGAACTCATGCTGGCAGGGGCATCGGCAGTGCAGATAGGCACGGCGGTCTTCGCCTCACCCAAGCTGCCCGGCGTCATTCTGCGGGACTTTGCAACCTGGTGCGGCCGACATCACGTAATCTCCGTAGACCAACTTGTGGGCGCGGCACATGAACGGGCGGCGGCCATGGATCGACCCGGCCAAAAGGACTCGCAATGACCGACCTGCATCCCAATCGCGATCGACTGGCCCTGGCTCTCGATGTTGACGACCTCGTGGACGCCACCCGGATGGCTCGCAAACTGCAGCCATGGTTCGGCTTCGTGAAAGTCGGCCTTGAGCTGTTCAGCGCGGCCGGCCCGGAGGCCATCGGCACGTTCCGTGACATGGGGTTTCGCGTCTTCCTTGACCTCAAGCTTCACGACATCCCGACAACCGTCGGCAAGGCCTCGCGCGTTGTCGGCGCGCTCGGCGCCGAACTGTTGACGGTGCATGCATTCGGTGGCGACGCCATGATGCGCGCCGCGTGTGACGGCTTTCTCGGAGGAGCCGAAGCCGCCGGTCTTCCCGAGCCGATGGTGATTGCCGTAACGGTGCTCACCAGTGACGCTGACGCCCCGCCCCACATCCTGTTCCGTCGGGTTGGCGAAGCGGTCGAAGCAGGCTGCGGAGGCATCGTCTGCTCAGCCGTCGACGTGCACGATGCCAAGACGCTCGCACCCCGCGTCTTTGCAGTCGTGCCCGGCACTCGCCCCGACGGAGCTCCGGCCCACGACCAGGCCAGGGTGTCGACGCCTGCGGCTGCGATCAAGGCAGGTGCCGATTTGTTGGTAATCGGCCGCTCGGTGCTGCAGAGTGACGATCCCATGGTTGCCGCCGACGCAATCGCCTCATCGTTTTAAATCCTTCGCGCCAGCCCTGAAGCGCACGCACCCGCTCGGCTAAGGTGACCTCCCATATGGCGACCCCACCCCAACTCTCCACCGACCAGCGCGCCGCTGCGTTGGCGAAGGCCGCTCTCGTTCGAGTCGCACGCTCGGAACTCAAAGAGAAGCTGAAGTCCGGCGAAATGTCGTTGCAAGACGTCATTTACGCAGCCGTTACCGACGATGTCGCCGCCAAGCTCAAGGTGCTCACCATGCTCGAGTCCCTTCCGGGTCTCGGCAAGGTGAAGGCTCGCCGCATCATGGACGAAGTCGGTATCGCCGACTCGCGTCGGGTGAAGGGCCTTGGCCCGCAGCAGCGGGCCGCCCTTCTCCAGCAGTTGGGCTAAGCGTGGCCCAGACGTCTCCGTTGATCGTTGTTATCTCTGGTCCCGGTGGCGTCGGCAAAGGAACCATCGTGGACGCGTTGTTGCAACGCGCTCCGGCGCTGTGGCTGTCACGATCTTGGACCACGCGTGAGCGTCGGCCCGGCGAGCGGCCCGACGCGTATGTGTTCGCTGACCGAGCCGCGTTTGAAGAACGCATCGCGGCTGGCGGGTTTTTGGAGTGGACCGAGTTTCTCGGGAACTACTACGGCACGCCTCTTCCCGACGCACCACATGACGCCGTGGTCATTCTCGAGATCGAAGTCGACGGCGCCCGTCAGGTCAAGAACCGCTTCCCCGGCGCCGTGCTGGTCTTCGTGATACCGCCCTCGCGCGAGGAGCAGCAGCGCCGTCTGCGCTACCGAGGAGATCAGGAAGAAAAGGTGGCCGCCCGCCTCCGAAAGGCCGAGGAGGAAGAACCCGTTGGCCGGGCGATGAGCAACCATGTGGTCGTCAACGACGATGTCGAACGGACCGTTGGGGAGCTTCTGTCCATCATCGAGTACGAAAAGGTGGCCCGGTAGTGGCCTGAACTGCCGATTTTGATGGGCGTCTGGTACCATTCACCGGCTCAAACGTTCAGGAGACGCACACATGGCACGTTCGCATGACTCGATGGTTAACCCCCCGATCGAAATGCTGCTCGACCGCGTCGATTCAAAGTTTGCCCTGGTTACCATGGCTGCCCGCCGGGCCCGCCAGATCAACTCGTACTTCAATCACCTCGGTGATGGCCTCGGCCAGATGGTGCCGCCGCAGGTCACCTCATCGGCCCGCAAGCCCCTCTCCATCGGCTTTGAGGAAATCGCGGCCGACAAGATCGTGATCCGTCCCATCGTTCAGCCCGAGGCTGCTGAATAGTTCTGACCTGATCGGTCAACGGTCGTCTCGTGTCCATACTGGCTGGACGCCGCATCGTTTTGGGTGTGTGCGGCGGGGTGGCCGCATACAAGGCGGTGGAGCTCTGCCGTCGCCTCGTTGATGCCGGCGCGTACGTGCAGCCGGTCCTGACCGAAGAGGCGCTGCGTTTTGTTGGAGCCACCACGTTCTCGGCGGTCGCTTCCGAGCCGGCGCGTCTGTCCCTGTGGGATTCGCCTGAACCAAGCCCGCATACCGCCCTGGGTCAGAGAGCAGACCTCGTGATCGTTGCACCAGCAACGGCCCGCCTCATCGGCTCATACGCAGCCGGCATCTCGCACGATCTCCTTACCAACATCTTGTTAGCCACCCGTGCGCCCGTCCTGATCGCACCGGCGATGCATACCGAGATGTGGGAGCACCCGGCGGTGCAGGACAACATGACGACGCTGCGGAGCCGACGCGTGTCGGTGGTCGGGCCAGACGCAGGTCATCTCGCTGGCGGCGACGTCGGTCTCGGCCGCCTGTCGGAGCCGGTCGACATTTTCCGCGCCGCGGAGCGGATCTTTCTCGCCCAGGACTTCGCCGGTGCCGCCGTTGTAGTCACGGCCGGCGGAACTCGCGAACCGATCGACGCGGTGCGGGTGATCGCCAATCGGTCATCGGGCAAGCAGGGCTACGCCATTGCCGCCGCTGCTCGCGACCGTGGCGCCAACGTGGTGCTGATCACCACCGCCGAGCGCATGAATCCATCGGGATGCCGCATCGTTCGCGTCGAAACCGCGGCCGAGATGCAGGCGGCCGTTCAAGCCGAGGCACCAACGGCCGACGTGGTCATCATGGCCGCTGCGGTGGCCGACTTCCGCCCCGTTGCGCCAAGCGAAGGTAAGTGGAAGAAGCACGACGGCCCTCCTCCCATCGTGCTCGAATCAACTCCAGATATTCTCGCCTCGTTGGGCGCTACGAAGCCCACTGGCCAGGTGCTGGTCGGTTTCGCTGCCGAGACTTCCGACCTGGTGGAAAACGCCGTGGGCAAGCTCAAGCGGAAGAATCTCGACCTGATCGTCGCCAATGATGTCAGCGCCGACCGGGTCGGTTTCGGGCACGACACCAACGCGGTCACCATCATTTCTCGCAGCGGAGTACTGCAGTCCATTACGGTGTCCGACAAGTCTGTCGTGGCCAATGCCGTTCTCGACGCAGTAGCGGGCCTGCGCAACAGCCCTACCTCAGATCAATGAACAGGAGCCTCACGTGAGCAGCAGTTGGACATTCACCTCGGAGTCGGTCACCGAGGGCCACCCGGACAAGATGGCGGATCAGGTTTCTGACGCTGTTCTCGACGCCATTTTGGCGGCCGATCCGAAGGGTCGCGTGGCCTGCGAAACGCTGCTCACCACTGGTCTGTGCGTTATCGCCGGCGAAATCACCACGACCGCCTACGTCGACATTCCCAAGCTGGCCCGTAACGTCATCAACGGCATTGGTTACGACAACGCGCTGTTCGGCTTCGACGGCAACACCTGCGGTGTCATCGTTTCGATCGACGAGCAGTCACCCAACATTGGCCAGGGTGTCGACTCATCCGAGGAAGTCCGCGCCGGCAAGAGCGGCGAAGACATACTGAACAGCCAGGGTGCGGGCGACCAGGGCATGATGTTCGGCTATGCCTGCAACGAGACGGCCGACCTCATGCCGCTTCCCATTTGGCTGGCGCACCGAATGGCCGAGCGCCTCACCGAGGTCCGCAAGTCGAACGTGGTGCCCTACCTGCGCCCCGACGGCAAGACGCAGGTCACCTTCGACTACGAGGACGGCAAGCCCGTTCGCCTGCGCACCGTACTCATCTCCACGCAGCATGCGCCCGGTATTGATCGTGACACCATGATCCGTCCCGACCTCATCGAGAACGTCATCCGCCCGGTCATCCCCGAGCAGTTCCGTGACGACGACTACACCGTCTACGTCAACCCCACCGGTACCTTCGTACTCGGCGGCCCGCACGCCGACACCGGCCTCACCGGCCGCAAGATCATCGTTGACACCTACGGCGGTATGGGTCGTCACGGTGGCGGCGCCTTCTCGGGCAAGGACCCTTCCAAGGTCGACCGTTCGGCTGCCTACGCTGCTCGCTGGGTTGCCAAGCACGTGGTGGCCTCCGGCGCCGCTGACCGTTGCGAAGTGCAGGTTGCCTATGCCATTGGCGTGGCTCAGCCCGTTTCGATCTACGTCGAGACGTTCGGCACCGAGACGGTGTCGAACGACTCCATCGTTGCCGCCGTGCGTTCGGTGTTCGACCTGCGTCCCGCCGCTATCGGCCGTGACCTCGACCTTCGCCGCCCGATCTACCAGAAGACCGCAGCGTACGGTCACTTCGGCCGCAACCTGCCCGAATTTACGTGGGAGCACACCAGCCGCGTTGCCGACTTCAAGGTGGCCGTTGGCCTCTGATCACTTCGTCGTTCGGGTACTTCCCGACGTCAAAGGTTTCGAGAAACGTTTTGACTACCTGGTCCCGGAGACACTCCGGGGCCAGGTTCGCGTCGGCACCCAGGTGCGAATCGACCTCGCGGGGCGTCGTGTCGGCGGCTGGATCACTGCGGTGGATGTCTCGGCGCCCGAGGGTGTGAAGCTGAGGCCGGTTGCCAAGGTTGTCGGATGGGGTCCGCCAGCCGAGCTGTTCCCACTCGCCGAATGGGCGGCGTGGCGTTGGGCGGGGCGGCCGCAGCACCTCCTGACGACGGCATCACCCGACAAGGTGGTGAGTGTGGTTCCAGTTGCTCGTCGATCGAACATTCCGGTGCCGGTGTTGCTCGACCCGTGGTTGACCGATGCCTTCAACGGACCGTCGTCACTGGTGCGACTACCGCCGACGAAGGACCCGTTCGATCTGTTGTTGGAAGCGTCCCGCCGCGGTAACGCACTCATCGTGTGCCCCTCGGTTTCGATGGCGCGACTGTTGGGTGCGCGGCTGCGGCGGGCAGGCGTTGCCGTTGCGCTGTATCCGCGTGATTGGTCGCAGATCGCTGGCGGTGGCTCGGCCATCGGGGCACGAGCATCGGCATGGGCACCGGTGCGTGACCTGGCCGCGGTGGTGGTGCTGGATGAGCACGACGAAGGTCATCAGCAAGAGCAGACGCCAGCGTGGAACGCGCGTGACGTGGCGGTCGAACGGGCCCGTCTGGCTGGTGTGCCGTGCGTACTGGTTTCACCGACACCGTCGTTGGAATCGCTGGCTGCCTACCGTTTGATCACGCTGTCCCGATCGGAAGAGCGCGAAGGTTGGCCGGTGCTCGATGTGATCGACCGCGGTCGGGACGAGCCGTCCCGTCGTGCGCTGCCCGTGAGTGATGCGCTGGCGCGATTGGTGACCGGCGACAAACGCATCGTGTGCGTGCTGAACACCAAAGGCATCGCTCGATTGCTCGCCTGCGCCTCCTGCGGTGACCTGGCCCGATGCGAACGGTGCGACGCAGCACTTGAACAGATCGACGAACATCTGCACTGCCCCCGTTGTGAACTTGACCGCCCGGTCGTGTGTAAGTCATGTGGGTCGAGCAAGTTCAAACTGCGCCGTCGCGGCGTCTCGAAACTACGCGAAGAACTGGAAGCGGCGGCCGGTTCACCCGTCGTGGAAGTGACCGGTGCAACCGCGGGGGAGCCCCTGGCCGATGCTCGTATCTACATCGGCACCGAAGCCGTGCTCCATCAGGTGCAGCACGTAGATGTGGTGGTCTTCCTCGATCTCGACGCTGAGCTGTTTGCCCCTCGCTACCGCGCCAACGAACAGGTGATGGCGCTCTTGGCGCGAGCGGCCCGACTGGTCGGTGGGCGCAGCGGTGGTGGTCGCATCTTGGTGCAGACCACCGACCCGCATCACGATGTGCTGACCGCGATACTTCATGCCGACCCGGCCAAGTTTTCTGCGTTAGAGCTTGAGCGTCGACAGATGCTTCGCTTCCCGCCGGTCACTGCGCTGGCGGCGGTGTCTGGGGTTGGAGCCGCAGCGTTCGTCCTGGCCATGCCGGAGGCACTCGGCGTCGAAGTTCTCGGACCCGCCGATGATCGCTACCTCATCCGCGCCCCCGATCATCAAACCCTCTGCGACACCCTCGCGGCCACCCCGCGACCCGACGCCAGAGTCCGCATCGAAGTCGACCCCCCACGCGTTTAATGGGTCTATGCGAGCGAGTCACGGTCTGTATCAGACGGCTGATACGACGTGCGATGCGCTCAGCGGCTGCGGCGGATACGTGGCCTTGAGGGGTCTAACGTTCAGGAGGGAACGCCTGAGAATCTCAATCGCCGCGACGGAATCACGACTTTGGTGGTGCTTTTAGGGATGTGGATGTAAGCGTGGCAACAAAACTGACGCCGGTGGCCCAGGCGCAGCTTCGGGCGTTCTATGACGTCGCCTACGAACACGCGTGGCGGTATCTCGCCCGCATGACTGGTGGCGACAGTGCCCTCACCGAAGACCTGGTCCAAGAGGTGATGCTGGCCGTTGCCCAGGATCTGGCCAAAGGCCGGCCTCCGGTGCACGACGGGCCGTGGGTGGTCAGCGTTGCTCGCCATCGGTTCTTGAACTGTGTGAGAGGTGCCAACCGTTCTGAAGCGAGAGTCCGCCTGGCGACCGATCGCAGCAGCCCATTCGCCCCGGCCGAGCCGTCATCGGCCGGCGATCGGGCCCGCACGCTGTTGAGCCAGCTACCGCTCGACCAACGGGCGGCGGTCACGTTGCGCCACGCCGAGGGCTACAGCGTCAAGGAAATCGCCGGACTGCTGGGCCGCAGCGTCGAGGCCACCGAATCACTGATAGCCCGCGGCGTGCGAACGCTGCGCCAACTGCCGGCAGGAGGCCACTGACATGTTTGACGACATCAAAGAACTCATCGACCAGGCTGCCCCGCCGCCTGACCGTGCTCATCGTGACGAACTCTGGCAGCAGTTTCAGCATGATGCGCAGGATGCAGCGAAGCCAAAGGCTCGGCCGACGACGGTGCTCCGTCCACCCGTGCCGCAACCTGCGGTCAAGCCGTCGGACACCATCATTCTTGAAAAGGTGACGGTGGCCGATGAGCTGGCCGATCGGCGCAGCCATCGTCGCCGCTACGGCCTGCTGGCCGCCGCAGCAGCCGTGCTTTCGGTTGCTGGTTTCGTCGCTGTGAACCGCAGCGGCAAGACACTGCAGGTTGCTCCCGCGGCCCAGACGTCGTCAACTGTTGCGAACAGCAGCGCGACGACGACGGCACCGACCGCTCCACCGCCGACAAAGATGCCCACGACGATGGCAACAGTGGTCACCTCAACGGCCAGCACCGCTGCGCCCACGACCACGCCGCCAACAACCGTTGCTCCGGCCACCACACTTCCCGCGACCACGGTGCCCAAACCCGTCACCACCGTCGGTGCCCCCACCACCAAACTGGTCACGGTCCTCGCCCCCGACTACGTGGAGACCATGACGGCAATCGGCGGATGGGATGGCAAGAACTTCGTGAAGTTGCCGACGAAGGTTGCGCCCGGGCCGTACCAGACACTGGGTGGCGAAAAGTTCGACGTCGATATCAGCAAACCCGACGCCGAAGGACATGTGCATGTGACGCCGACGACGGATCGTGCCGCCGGAAGTCTCATCAGTATCAGCGGTACGTCGTGGGCGGCGCAGCCCCGTGCCGCTCGATCGCAAGGTGATGTCGATGCCCTCAAGGATGCCCGCTTCGACATCTATCGAGAGGAAGCAAGCCGCATGGCGAAGGAGTTGGGGGGTGCCAACGTCATGCCAGAGCTGTCATCGGTCGTGCGTGTCGATCTCGACGCCGACGGCACCGATGAAGTGCTGGTGGCCGCGTCCTACATTCACTACGACCACGAACTCGTTCGGCCCGAACCTGCCACCGTCGGGTCGTTCTCTATCGCCTATGTGCGCCACGTCGGTAACAACGCAACCTCGAAAGTGCTGTCGGCCGTCGTGGCGAAAGACAGCCCCATCATCGTGCCGACCCTGGTGATTGACGGAGCTGCCGATCTCAACGGCGACGGCGTCATGGAGGTACTCGGCTACGGCGGGCTCTGGGAGGCAGCGAACTACTACTGCTGGGATGCCGGGTCCGTCGACAGCACTCCAAAGGTGCTGTTCTCGGTACTCGCCAACCAGTAGTACCTCTCTGGATTGACGCAGCATTGCGCTCGATCAGAGAGTTGGCCGGGTAACGTTCCGGCATGAGCATGCAGCCTCCTCAGCAGGACAATCCACCGCCCGGTTGGTATCCGCAGGCTGGAGGTCAGCGTTACTGGGATGGCATGCAGTGGACGCAGCACGTGGCGCCTTTAGCACACCCGTCGGGTTCGAACACGTGGGCTGTGATGTCGCACCTACCGATCGGCGGCTTCATCATTCCGCTGCTGGCGTTGCTGATCGAAGGCCCGAAGGACGAGTTCGTGAAGTATCACGCCACCGAGGCGCTCAACTTCCACATCACGACGTTCATTGTCGGCGCCGGTGGGATAGTCATCGCGTTGCTGCTGGCGGTGCTCACCAAGGGCATCGGCGGTCTGGTCTTCATTCCGCTGTGGTTGTTCTTGTTTTTCGGACCGATTGTCTTTGGCATCATGGGGATGATCGCGGCGAACAGGGGTGGCTATTACCGGTACCCCGTGGCCTTCCGGTTCATCAAAGGTCCGACTGGGCCTACGAAGTAGTCACTCGACTGGCGGTGCTGCCCAGCTCTGACGTCGCACCTCGTACAACGCGATGCTGGCTGCCACGGCCACGTTCAGGCTGCCGACTTTGCCGAGCATCGGTAGATAAGCCACTGCGTCACACGCGGCGATGGCCGCCTTGCCGATGCCGTGGTCCTCATGACCGATTACCAGGCAAATGTCACCGTCGAAAGACAGCTCGTGCATCGGCTCGGCCTGATCAGCCAGCTCGATACCAATGACCCGGTAGCCTGCTTTCTTGGCCGCCTCGATGGCTTCCAGCGCGGTCGCTGGCGCGGCGTGCTCAAGGTAGCGGTCGGTGCCAAGCGCGGTCTTGGCCACGCCGGGGCTGTCAAACTGCGGTGTCGGTCCGGCTAACCACATGAAGTCCACTCGGTACGCCGCGGCAGAGCGAGCGATCGAACCGACGTTTACTGGCGTGCCGAGTCCGTCGAGGATGAGTGCGAGTTTGCCGGTGGTGACCGTGCGCCATTTGCGGTGAAGCCGCTTCATTCCCGTACCGTCAAGCTGTTTCATCGGCACTCCGGTCGCAGGGCCGCACCGACACCAGGCGATACCCCTGGCGCGACGCCACGCGAGCCACCTCGTAGCCCTTGTCCGACAACCAGTGCCTGAGTGAGTCGGCGCCGAGATGTTTCTGCACGACCATAACCGCCACGCCGCTCGGCGTGAGACGCGGGAGCCATTTCAACAGCAGCGCGTGGAGCGCGTCCTTCCCGATGCGGATCGGCGGGTTCGACCAGATTGTGTCGAATCGCACCGTCGCCGGAAAGTCGTCGACCGCGAATGCTCGCACGTTGGAGCATCCGTTGGCGACCGCGTTTTCGTCGCAGAGCCCGACGGCCCGCTCGTTGACATCGACGGCCCAGACCACGGCACTAGGTGCTCGCCGTGCCATGGTGATGGCGATGGGTCCGTATCCACACCCGAGATCGAGCAGGTTTTCCCCGGTTGGAACGCCAGCTTCTTGCAGCAGAAACCGAGTACCGGCATCAACGGAGGAGTGCGAGAACACGCCGCGATCGGTGGTCAGACGCAAATTCAAATCGGGCAGAGCCAAGGTCACTTCACCGCGGTCGGACGCGACGCCCGGCTGCGCCTCGAAGTACTGGCTCGGGCTCATCCCTCCAGCCTGCCAGGTCGGCCCGGAACCTCAGCCATTCCCGAGAGCTACGTCGAGTGCGGCGCACACAACATCGGCGTCATCAGCGGTGAAGGGCAACGGTGGTTTGATCTTGATGACGTTGTCGTGCGGACCGTCGGTGGATACGAGCACGCCCCGATCTCGAAGCGCGTTGGCGACGTTGCCTGCGAGTTCGGAGGCCGGTTCCTTCGTGGCGCGATCAACCACCAGATCGATGCCGAGGAAGAGGCCGCGCCCACGCACGTCGCCGATAGCCGGGTGACGCGCTTGCAAACTACGAAGCCCAGCAAGGAAGTGATCGCCGGTCACGCGAGCATGCTCCTGCAGGCCTTCCTGCTCGATGACGTCGAGCACCGCCATGCCGACTTCGCACGACACGGGGTTGCCGCCGAAGGTGTTGAAATACTCCATACCGTTGTTGAACGCGGCGGCGATGGCGGGCGTGGTGATGACGGCGCCGAGCGGATGACCGTTACCGATCGGCTTGCCGAGGGTGACGATGTCGGGCACGACACCTTGCTGTTCGAAGGCCCACATGGCGTCGCCGACCCGCCCAAAGCCAACCTGCACTTCATCGGCAATGCAGAGTGTGCCAGCCGCTCGGGCGTGTGCGTAGGCCGCCTGGAGGTAGCCATCAGGGAAGAACACCTGGCCGCCGCAGCCGCTGATCGACTCGGAGATGAACGCGGCTGGTCCCCGCTGGTCGCGTTGGCGTGCGGCCTGAAGGCCCTCCTGAACCGACGCAGCGTAGGCAGCCGCGTCACTGCCGAATCGGCCGCGGTACGGGTCGGGAAGCTCGGCGATCTGTATGTGGGGCGCCTTGCCGACGCCACCCTTCCGGTTGAACTTGTAGGGGCTCAGTTCGATGACGTCGTTGGTGTTGCCGTGATAACCCCAGTCGAGCGTCACCATGTCGAAGCGGCCCGTGGCGGTGCGGGCCAGGCGCATCGCCAACTCGTTGGCCTCCGAGCCGGAGTTCACGAAGTAGACAACGCTAAGTGGATCGGGGAAAAGTCCGCCCAATCGATCGGCGTAGTCGAGGATCGAACGATGCAGATAGCGGGTGTTGGTGTTGAGTCGAGCCGCTTGACGGGCCAACGCCTCGACCACGCGCGGATGGCTGTGCCCGACATGACACACGTTGTTCACACAGTCGATGTACGACCTTCCGCCGCTGTCGATGAGCCGGGCACCGGTTCCTCGCACGATGGCGAGTTTGTTTCGGTAGCTGGTGCTGAGCGATGGGCCGAGGAGATCGCGGCGACGGCTGAGTAGCTCGTCCGATGATTCGGGTTCGATCTCGAATGACTCGGGCGTCAGCCGTAGCAGCAAGTTCGGGTCGGGGCAGACGGAGCTCCACACCGCAACCCGACTCGGCTCTCCAGCGCCCTCGAAGTTTCCGCTGTAGTTACCCAGCAGATCAGTCATGATCTGCACGTGCAGGTGCGGTGCCCATCCGCCGTTCACCGTGTGGTCGCCAATGAAGCCCACGATTTCGCCGGCCTTCACGGTCTGGCCAGGGGCGACGGTGGTGAGCGTGCGGCGGGAGAGGTGGCCGTAGAGCACCCAGAACGGCACGCCATCGGCATCGTGTTCAAGGATGACTGTCGGGCCGTAGTCGTACGCGTCGTCGTTGTCGACCACGGTGACAACACGCCCGTCGAGCATTGTCTGCACGGGCGTGTCCGGGGCCACGAAGATGTCGATGCCGTGGTGATTCGAGCGTGTGTCGGTGCCGTCGGTGATGAACTGTTCGCCCGCGTACACGTTGCGGTTCTCCAGGTAGCCGCCGAGGGCAAAGGTAGCGCCCTCGGAGGCGAATCGGCGTTCGAGCCAGGCCCAGTACGCCTCAGGATCGCTGCCGCATTCCATGCCGGGAGCACCCTTGTTCAGCTGCACCCGGAATCGCCCCGCTCGCTGCAGGTCGATACCAAGGACAGGCTTTGGCTGACAAGCGGGCGACCGGAGCCAGGTGACGATGGCGTCGTGGTTGGCGATGGGAGAAAGGCCCGCTGACTCGCGGGCCGCCGCCCGGAGGAAGTCAGGACGAATGCTGGCCAGTTTGCGCAGAAGCCGCAGGGCTGCGGCCTGTGAGATGAGTAGGTACTCGTTGTCGGGGAAACCGACACTGCGATGTGACGAAATCGCCACGCTCATCGCGAGCCGGGCAGCAAGCAAATCGAACAACACATTGGCTTCGTTCTCCAACAACGGGAACTCGTCGACGTATTCACGCACGACGAGTCGCGCGGTCGCGATGACATCGGGTGCGCCCATGAGTGCGTAGGCCAGCGCGACGGCAAGTTCGTTGATCTGGCAACCAAAGGTCATGTCGCCGAAATCGATGAGACCGATCGAGCCGTCGGCGGCCACCATCACGTTGTAGTCGTTGGCGTCCTGGTGGATGACAGCTTTTCGCAGTGATGGCAACACCGGCAGAACTCGCTCTGCGTGGAGCTGGAGGGCTGCTGCGACGACCTCGCGATCTTTGTTGTCGACGATGTCGTCGAGATAGCCCGTGCAGGCCTGAGCGTCATCCAGGTTCCACAGAAACTCCGCCCGGTGTGCGGCCGGATGACCGAAGCCGACCAACCCCGCCGACAGCCGGCCGAGAAAGCGACCGAGCCGACTGAACGTCTCGGGCGTTTGTTCGACCTCGGCCAGTGGCACGCCGGGCACGTACGAGACGCAGCGAACGAGGTGCTCGTCGGTGCCCACCATGAACGAGCCAAGCGCGTCGGCGCTCTTGGTCGGAATCAAGCGGGGCACAGCCAGGTCAGGCGCGACCGCAGCGAGATGCGCGAGCGCCGCACACTGCAAGTCAAGATCGCCCTTTGATTCTGCAATGTTCGCCACCTTGAGCACCACGTCGCCCTGCCCGGTGCGCAACCGAACGTTCTGATCGCGTTCAGAGTTGAGTGGCTTCATCGAGCCGTGCAGCCCGAAAATCAACTCGGCCAGGTTGGCGAGCTGCGGTTCGGTAAACGACGGTGGCGGCGATGCGAACACGTTGTCAGCGGGTGGCGACGATGCGGCTGTCATGACCTCATTCTGCCGCGTCGCTGCGCCCTCGGCACGGTAGTCACTTCGCGATCGGCGGGCCGATCAAGTACGGCGACCCCTGATCCTTGGATTGGTCATAGATGTTGGTCGGACAGGCAAAGACAGTGACCACGATCCGGCAGAACGTCGCCGCCGAAACGACCCAGCCGTCGCGAGTACGCGTCGCCTCGCCGTACGTCCAGCCGATGGGCGCATTCTCAAGCTTGTACACGACAACTGCCTGGTCGCGTTTCACACCCGCCTTGTCGATCGTGGCGGTGACCGGACCCTGGGTGAAGCTAGCGGCTTTCTCGGCCACGGTTGCCCAGTAGTCGGCGGGAAAATCGCCGACACGCTCAAGTTTCGTCGGTGGTCCGTCCCGGTCGGGGTTGGTGGAAAAGACATCCGTGCTAGCGCTAGTGCGCACCGGTTTGGTCCGGTTACGTCTTCCGACGTTCGTTACCGACTGTTTGGTTCCCACGGGTTGTCTTGTCGGTCTTCGTCGCGTGACCGCTCGAGCGTCACCATTCAAAAGATGGGTCGAGCGGGTAACCTGGGGTACATGGCGCACCACATTCGTATCTTCGGAGATCCGGTTCTCAAGACCGAGGCAGCCGTTGTCACCGATATTAACGGGAAGGTCGCCACGCTGGCCGACGAGATGCTCGATGTCATGTACGAGGCACCAGGCCTGGGCCTGGCCGCCCCGCAGATCGGCATCCAGAAGCAGATCTTCGTTTACGACGTCGGTGCTGGCCCGAAGACCATCATCAATCCGAAGATTGCTGAGTCGAGCGGCGAGTGGCTGTATGAAGAGGGCTGCCTGTCCATTCCCGGGCTCTACGTCGAGATGTTGCGTCCAAAGGACGTGCTGATGGTCGGACTTGATCTCGACGGTAACGAGGTGCAGGTGGAGGCCACCGAGCTTGAGGCGCGCCTGTTCCAGCACGAGCTTGATCACCTGCACGGCGTGCTCATGTTTGAGCGCATGACGCCCGAGCAGCGCAAGGAGGC
>JANMCE010000289.1:0-2915 GCA_031360915.1 Actinomycetes bacterium
GTTCGGTGACGGCCGGGCCAAAGACAGCCGACAGCCACACCGCGGCAACATCTTCATGCCGGGTGTCAACCCCTTGCTCGGCGGCATCCTGGCGCTCCTCGTGTACGAGATGGCCGAAGTCGTGCAGAAGGGCAGCCGCGATCAGGCTCGGAGATGCACCGTTACCTTGGGCGAGGTGGGCGGTTTGCAGCATGTGCTCGGTAATCGAAACCGCTTCACCCAAGTACGCCTGGTTGCCGCGTTCTTCGATGATGCCAAGCACCTCGGCGACCGACGTCATCTCGTTCGCTCCAAGACCGAGATCGTGCTGCGCAGCCCGTCGATGTCGGCGTAGCAACCCTGCAGATGCCTCGACCCGGCGGAGGCTTCGTAGGCCGACCGGCCGTGCAAGACTCGGCGATTGTTAACGATGAACAAATCTCCGGGCTCGAGCCGGAACTGCACCTGATATGCCGGGTCGGCGAGGAGGCGGGCAAACAACAGGTACGCGTCGAACCACGCCACCATCTCATCGGTCGGCAAGCTCGGCGGTTGCATCGATCGTGCGTTAAACCGCACCCCCCGTACGGTTCCAGCGGTATCAAGCTCAATCAGCGGCGCGGTCGTTGAGAGGTCGGTGGCCTCGTCACGGTAGGAAAATGACACACTCCGGTTGGCCAGAAGTCCGAACCCGTCAGGCTGCTGCCGACGTACTTCATCCGCGATACGAAACCCGTCGACCACGATGTTCTCTCCGCCCGACGCGCTGGAGGCAAGGCAGTGCAGGAGTTGCAAGGTGGGCACCGGCTCACGGTATGGGTTGTCGCTGTGGGCGGCGAGTCCGAGTGATGTGTTGGCCAGGTTGGTTGGGTCCACAACCGATCGCACATCGAAGAAGCGGCCATAGTTTGTCTCCCGCACGAACCCGAACAGCTCAGCCACGCGGGTGACCTCCCCGTCGATGATCGGCACGCCCTGCAACAGACCGAAGCCGAGGCGGTCGACCTCTCGCAACCACGCGAGCAACGCCTCGGGATCAGCCGCGATGGCGTCATGCGTCGCGGTCGGTGGTGCGGCAATGGCGGATCGATCCCACGTGTCGACGGCGGGTGTCACCGGCGATGCGAGAAGGCTCTTGATCGAGTAGACGCTCTCATGATCATCGGGCGTCCACCACACGTAAAGCCAACCGTCTCGCGGTTCGCAGCGCACGGCCTGCAGGTCGAAGGAGATCGTGGCCGGATCAAGGAGTCGTTGTCCACTGGGGTGCAGACACGACGCACACGCGCACTGGTTCCGCAGCCACGCTGACGACACTGCCATGACACCGTCGGGCATATTTACGGTGACGGTGCGACGAGCAAGCACCATCAGTCCAGCGTAACGATCACCGCAACGTCCCCATAGGGAAATGACCCTTTTCCGATATGGCCGACGGTGTTGAAGAACTTGCTCAGCGGCACCATGACGCCGTACTTCTTCTTGATCTTGGGTGAGAGTTCCGCCAGTTCGGGTCCGGTGGAGAGAACCGCGGTTCCGGTGACGGCAACGGATCCGGGCTTCACTCGACCGCGGACATCGCTGGGTTGCATCGTGACCTTGGCGGTATGGGCGAGCCGCTTGGCTTTGCCCGAGGCCGACGAGGTCCAGAAACCAACTTTTCCACCGTCAACCGGCACGACCCAGACCGGCGAGGTGACGGCCACGCCGTTCTTTCGATACGTGGTAAACGCCATGTATTTCTCATCAGCAAGGTTCATAGGCAAACCGTAGACCTTTCTCACCGGGCGATTGGCAAAAGGGCTTGCACCGCTTCGATCGTGTCGGCATCGCCTGGCGTTTTATCCGGCCGATAGCGTTTGACTCGTGCGAAACGCAGGGTAACCCCGCCGGGGTAACGGGTGGATTTCTGCACGCCGTCCACCGCGATTTCTACGACGAGCTCGGGGCGGACGTGCACCTCGATGCCGCGCTCTTCCACCTTGCGGGCAAGGAACTGCTCGGTCTGCCAGGTGAGTAACGCGTCGGTCATACCCTTGAACGTCTTGCCCACCATCACAAAGCCATCTGGGCCTCGGGCGCCAAGGTGCAGATTGGAGAGCCAACCCTGGCGACGACCGTGTCCCCATTCGGCCGCCAGCACGACCAGGTCGAGCGTGCGGACGGGCTTCACTTTTCGCCACGACTTTCCTCGACGGCCAGCCTCATACAGCGAGTCGAGTGCCTTCACCATCACGCCCTCATGACCAGCCGCAAGCGCCTCGTCGGAGAACGCAGAGGCAACATCGCCGTCGGTCGTCTCCAAGGTCGGGATGCGCATGGCCCCGGCAACGCGGGCCAGCGTCGCCTGCCGTTCGATGAGGGGCATGTCGATCAGATCGATACCATCGGCGTGAAGGCAGTCGAAGAAGAATGGCTGAAGAGTGATTTTGGAAGCACCCTCGCTGCCAAAGCTCCCGGCGGTCTCTTGAAACAAGCGGGGTACATCATCTTCGTGCAGGCCGATGAGTTCACCGTCAAGGATTACCCGCGTGGCGGGGATTGAGCGGATGATCTCGACCACGCCGGGGAGCCGATGGGTCACGTCGTTCAGATTGCGGGTAAAGATGCGCACCTCCTCGCCGGCTCGATGCACCTGAATGCGAATACCGTCGAGCTTCCATTCAATCGATGACCTGCCGATCTGTTCCACCGCTTCAGACACGCTGGCCGCCGTGGATGCCAGCATCGGCTGCACCGGCTGCAGTACCTGGAGGCCGACACGAGTGAGGCCCTCGAGGCCCGCCGTACCGGCCACGACCGCAGTGCGAAGGATATCTCCGGTGAGCATCGCAGCCCGTCGCACCACATCGAGCGGAACACCGGCCGCCTTCGCGACGGCATCGGTCACGACGCCTTCGAGGGCGCCCTGGCGCATCTCTCCAACTATCAAGCGG
>JANMCE010000241.1:0-3295 GCA_031360915.1 Actinomycetes bacterium
CGTCGCGGTGCGAGCGCTGGATCGGGGCGGCGACTTCCATGTGGCCATCGCCGCGGCCCGAGTCGTCGTCGACGACGCCATCACCGTCGGCACCCGCGCGGCACACCAAGCCCACGGTGCCATGGGCGTCACCCGCGACTACCCGCTTCAGTACCTCACCCGCCGCCTGTGGTCGTGGCGACACGAATGGGGCACGACCACCTACTGGCGCCGACAGCTGGCCATGCGCGCCCACGGCGCCGGAGCCGACAACCTGTTCGATCTCATCGTTCAGGGCCGGGCGAGCATATGATCGATCCAAAATCGTGTTCGCTCGAGGGGAATGCTCATGCCGCTACGTCCTGATGTTCAGATGATGCTTGAGGGCATGGCTGCTGTGGGTGCGCCGCCAATCGAGCAGCAAACCGTGGAAGAGGCCCGAGCCGGCACACGGATGCTGGCGATGTTTGGCGGAGATCTGATCGAGGTCGCCAACGTCGAGGACATCACCATCCCGGTCGGCGATGCCTCAGTCGGTGCCCGGGTCTACAACCCCGTTGGCGACGGGCCTTTCCCGGTCGTGGTGTTCTTTCATGGCGGCGGCTGGGTGGTCTGCGACCTCGATTCCCACGACAATGTGTGTCGCAAGATCAGTCAAGAGGCTTCTGTTGTCGTGGTGTCAGTCGAGTACCGCTTGGCACCTGAGTACCGGTTCCCCACGCCATCGAACGACTGCTATGCGGCCACGGCCTGGGTTGTCGCCAACGCTGCATCGCTGAACGGTGACGGTTCGCGCGTGGCCGTGTGTGGTGACTCAGCGGGCGGAAACCTCTCGGCGGTCGTTACCCAAATGGCCCGAGCCAACGGCACCCCGGCGATATCGTTCGCCGCGCTGATCTACCCGGCCACTGACTTCACCGCCACCGGTGGTTCGATGGAGGAGAACGGCAAGGGCTACTTCCTCGAACGCACCGGCATGGACTGGTTCGGCGCCCACTACCTCGATGAGGCCCAAAAGACCGACCCCCATGCCTCGCCGCTGCTGCACGACGACCTCACCAACCTGCCACCCTGTTTCATCGCCACCGGAGAGTTTGACCCGCTACGCGACCAGGGCGAGGCCTACGGAGAGGCCCTACGCGCCAACGGCTGCACCGTCGAGATCAAGCGGTACGACGGACTCATCCACGGTGTCATAAACATGATGGGCCCAGTTGCTGGCGGCGCGGAAATGGTCTCTGACGTCGCGTCCCGCATAAAGCTCGCCTTGCACGCCTAGCGAGCGCACAGGTGATGTCTCAGCCACGCGGCGAGTCGCTCGGTCAGGACGAGACGGGGTCGAGTTCGTAGAATTGCTTTGCCCATTTGCGGAGCGCGCCATAGGGCTTGGCGTCTTGTCTGGCGAAGGCGGGGGTCTCGACGTACACCTGGTAGCGCCAGATGTTGAGGTCATCCTTCAACGTGACGAGGAAGTCCCGGGTGGCCTTCTCAATGTGCGCTGCTGGCGGGGCGTCGTTGGTGTCGCCGTCATCGCGCGGCCAGAAGATTGAGTAGAACATGTCTGAGGTCTTGTCGTCGACGGGTGTCGTGAAGAAGATCAACCGGTAGTGGTACGAGCCTTCAAAGATGGCGTACGACCCGCCGACGCCGCAGTTGATCCCATGAATCTTGAGCGCGACGCGCTCGCCGCCGTCGGGCAGCGGAATCGGGAAGCCGCCGATGGTGCGATAGATCGGGCCGTCGATGCGCCAGTCGAGCAAGCGGGGGGTGACGGTAGCACCGTGGACGTGCTCGAAATGGACGGTGTCGGGCCCATTCTCCAGCGTGATTTGTGGGTGGACGGGCTCGGCGTCGTAGCGCACCGACATCTCGGGGTAGGGCCGGTAGTACTGGTCGGGGGACGCCGGCAGGTGCTCGATCATGGTGAAAAGATCGGGCAATTCCCACCGTGGCGGGCCGCCAGTCGGATCGTGCCAGATGAACACGAACCCATACTTTTCGATGACAGGCCACACCCGCAGGCTGTGGGAAATGTTGGGTTCATCCTGGTAGGGGATGAACTTGTTGATGCCGTCCGACCCGTAGCCCCACCCGTGGTAGGGGCAGGTGACGCAATCGTTCTTGATCTTGCCGCCGTGGCCGATGTGGGCACCGAGATGCGGACAATGTGCGTCCAACACATGCAAGACCCCGTCTTCGGTGCGATAGATGACCTGATGCCCGCCCAGATACTGGAGCGGTTTGACGCTGCCCGCGGGGAATTCGGCACTCCAGCCGACCATGAACCATCCGGTCGGTTTCCATGTGAACGGCACCTTCATCGGGTCACCTATTTCTTGGAGAAGTTATCAATCGTGTTCTTGATGTCATCGGTCGTGAACGACTCGCCTTCGGCCGACAACGCGAACGGGGCGGCGAGCAGAATCATCTGCTGCAGGTGCAGGTTGAGAGCCCGCTTCGTCTCCTGGATGGCTTGGGGTGGCTGATTCGCCAAGCGCAGGGCGAAGGCTTGGGCCTGCACAAGCAGTTCGGCATCGGGCACGACCCGGTTGGCGAGACCCAACTCGAGAGCCTTGGCGGCAGGGATGCGGTCACCCGTGAGCAGGTACTCCTTGCACTTCAGCAACCCCATGAGGATGGGCCAGAACACCGCGCCACCATCACCACAGACCAGACCGATGGAGACGTGGGTATCGGCAAAGAACGCACTCTCAGCCATGAAGACGATGTCGCTGCACAACGCCACGTTGCAACCGAGACCGACGGCAGCACCGTTTACGGCGGCGACGACTGGCTTCGGGAACTCGACCTGCGCTTCCATCAGGCGCTTCGCCCCGCGCAGCGACTTGCGGCGGTAGTTGTTGTCCTCGTAGCTCTTGATGAAGCCCGGGATATCGCCACCGGCCGAGAATGCCTTGCCCGCACCGGTCAACACTACGGCGCGTACCGAGTCGTCTTCAGACAGGTCCCACCAAATCTCCTGCATGCCCTTATGCATGTCGTCCAGGAAGGCGTTGCGCATCGTCGGGTTGTTCAACGTGATCGTGACGACCGACCCTTCCTGCTCGATCAACAGGTGCTCGGTAGGTGTGTACCCCATGGAAATGTCTCCCCTACTTGAAAACTCGACAGTAGTGTCAAGTTACACTTTTCCACCCCACCGATGTCCTAACCGAAACGATTTCCTGCCGGTGGCATGTTGTCGGCGGCCACCCATTTCTGCCCGTAGTAGCTGGCGGTGCCGGGGCAGAACTGCGCCTCGGTGCGCTACTCTCGGCGTAGGTGCCCACGCCTCCGCCAGCTGTTGAACAGCGCG
>JANMCE010000377.1:0-3487 GCA_031360915.1 Actinomycetes bacterium
GCTACCGGGTGAAGATGGCGGGAATATCGATGGTGCCACGGCGGGATTTGATCTTCCAGCGGCCGTTCTCGCGAACAAGTTCGTCGTGGTGTTTGCCGATACCGGACACGTGCGGCTGGCCGTCGGGCTGCGGCGAGACGACCGTCCACATGACGATTGAGGTCGCGGTGTCACCGTCGAGTTTTACGACCGGGCTACTGATGACATGGAAGGTCGTGCCGACCGTGGGGGCGAGTACTCGCTCCATCAACGCCCGAATGTCAGCGGGCCCAGTTGCCCGACCCATTGGCCCCAGCTTGACCTGACCGTCAGTGGCAAACAGCGACGCGTACGACTCGAAATCGCCCGCGTCGAGGTGGATGCCATAGTCGATGAACAGCTGGTTTATTTCCGCCAGGTCTTCGAGTCGTTGAAGACGGGCCTCAAGTCCCGCCAGGTCACTCATCAGTGGCCGCCGTCGGTCGGGATCGGCAGGCCACGCATCTTGCGGCAGTGGTTCATTTGTGGCGCGTGGTTGGCGTCGTACTGCACGATCCACTCGGGCGGCAGCTTCGACCAGGCCTCGCCGACGTTCAGTCGGCCGCCTTTGCGGAGCCGCTCGGAATGCACGATGTCGGCCAGGAAGATGGTGTTCTCATCGGCGTCCATGGAGTTCACGACACGGCACTCGGCGTACGAGAGCGAATCGAGTAGCACGGGGCAACCGGTGACGCCTTTCTTGGTCTTGAGCCCGACGATCTTGTCGCCATCACGGCCCGAGCTGCCACCGAGGGTCATCAGGATGTTGAGCGAGGCATCGATGATGTCGGGATCGTTGCTCAAGAGATGCATGCAGAACACGCCCGAGCGCACGATCATGTCGTGGCTGTGGTTGAACTTCGTGATCGAAATCGTCATCCGTGGGGCTTCGGGAATGATGCCGCCGGCCGCAGCGGACAGCGACATGAGGCCGTTGAGTTGGCCGCCGTCATTGGTGGTGATGGCCACAGGAAACGGCTTGAGACCCTGAATGGTGTAGTTAGCAGCAGCGAGATCGAGCGACATAAGGAAAGCCTACTTCGCGAACTTGACGTAAGTGTCAGATTACTCGGGAGCGGCAATCCAGTTGCGGGTGAGGCTGGTAATGCGGTCGCCGGTGAGGTCTTTCAGCTTGAGGGCGGTCAGCTTCATGATGCCCTCGGATGTCTGATAGCGCAGGTGCGGGACCTCGGTTGTCGCTATGTCCAGGATTTGCTTGGCGATCTCTTCGGCGGACTGCGGATTACGGAAGCCGCCGTCTTGGATGGCGCGCCAGCCCTCGCGCTCGGCCGCGTAGATCTGGCCGTCGCTGGCGTCGGCCGGGCCCCGAGATTTGCCGACGAAATCTGTGGCGACGGGGCCGGGCTCGATCAGCGAGAGGTGCACGCCGTGGGCGGCCGCATTGGGATGGAACGATTCGAACAAACCTTCGAGGGCGAACTTTGACGCACAGTAGGAGTCGTTGAACGGTTGCCCGACGTTGCCTGCAATGCTGGAGACGGCGATTACTCGACCGCTCCCGGCGGACCGCATCGTCGGCATGACGGCTTTCAGCAGGCGGACCGCACCGAAGAAGTTGACCTCCATCGTGTGCCGGAAAGCTTCGACCGACAGCTCCTCGACGTTGCCGTCGTAGCCAAGCCCGGCGTTACTCACCACCACGGCGATGTGGCCGTGGCGCTTGAGCACATCGGTGATGCCGTTGGCCACGGCCTCATCATCGGTGACGTCCATTCCGATGATCTCGCTACTAGCGGCGTAGGGGGCGAGTGCGGTCGTCAACGGGTCGACCCGGCTCGGGTCGCGCACTGTGGCTACGACGGTGTAGCCCTGCTCCGCAAATGCGACTGCCGTTGCGAGACCAATCCCTCCACCGCAGCCGGTGATGACCACGACCGGCGTCTCGCTCATGCGGCACCGCGCAGGGCAGCGAGCGCGGTCTGGGTGGTCGCAATTGGGCGGCCGACTTGGTTGGCGAGGGCGACGGCGGCCGTAACGGTGTCGGCGTTGGTCATGTCGGTCGTGCCAGCGGTGTCCTCGATGCCGACGCGGAGGTTACCGCCCAATTCCAGGGAGTGGCGGGCGAGCGGCGAGTCGAGGATGGTGCCGCCGAGAAGGCTGATCACCCACGGAAGGTTCGACCCTTCCAGCATTGACACGTAGACATCGAGGGCGCCAGGGGTCGGTGGCATGCCGACGTTGAGGCCCTTCGTGGCCACCTTGTCGATCAGGAAGTCGCCGCCGAAATAGATCTTGATGACCGACCCGGCGGGATAGCCGACGGCGCGCTCGTAAGCCATGATCCAGCGCAGTTGGCCCGGCTCGTAGACCCCGAGAGAAATTGGCACCCCGACAACCTTGGCGAACTCGATGAGTTCGTGGGCCTCGCCGTAGGTGGTGCCGCCAACGCCAGCGCGGATGGGGCGGCCGAGCGAGTCATTGCCGCAAAACATAGTGTGACCAGGGTCGATGGCGAGCATGCGCAGCATGCCAGCGTCAGCCATCGGCTGTAGGTGGGCCATCTTGTCCGTGACAGCCTTGGCTTTCAGGTAGTCGCCGTACATGAGAGCGGTCGGCACCTCGGCCAGGATGCGAGACTCGACATCGATCATCTGGGCGATCTCAGCGTTGCGCTCCTGTCTGAAGTCGTGGTGGTGGTGCACGATGCCAGCGCCCGCCGCGAAGCACTCGATGGCGTTGGCCACCATCGCGTCGCTGTCCTGCAACGGTTCGCCAGGCCGATAGGGCGTTATCGCCGCCTCGATGATGGTCGGGGTGTTCTCGACGGATCTGGCTGGGGCGCTCATGTCGGCTCTTCCGTGGTCGGTGCGGCGGCGATAGGGACGATGAAACGTTGGGCGTAGCGGTTCAGGGCGTCGATGCGCTGCTCGGTCGACATTGGTCGGTCGGGACGCCACGGGGCGGCGAAGATGCCGGTGACGCCCACATCGGTCAGGGCGGCGATGGCCTCGGAGTCGGGCAGTCCAAGCAGACCCACACGCATCTCGAACCCGTCAGCGGTGCGGCCCGCGCGGTCGAGCGCATCGTGGACTTGGGTGGCCAAGGCGATTGCGTCGCTGACGGCGTAATTGGCGCCGATCCATCCCTCGCAGCGTTCGGCCGCTCGTCGCAGCGCCGGTTTGGTGTGGCCGCCGCCCAATATTGCGATCGCAGCATCGGCGATCGGTGCGATCTGAAGCGGGCCGAAGTCGTAGAACGTGCCGTGGTGCTCGACCCAGCCGGGTCGGCCAAGCGCTCGGAAGGCGTCGATCCATTCGTTGAGCCGGGTGCCTCGGTCGTCGAAATCAAGACCAAGCGTGGTGTATTCCTCGGGCATCCACCCAGGGGCTAGGCCGAGCGAAACGCGCCCGCCGCCCGCAATACGATCGGCGGTGGCAATGGCCTTGGCGACAAGCAGCGGATGTCGCAACGGGCCGAGATACACATTGGTGCTGAACCGCAGCCGCGA
>JANMCE010000257.1:0-3329 GCA_031360915.1 Actinomycetes bacterium
CTCGACATTGTGTGGATGGAAATGGAGTCCGGCTCGTTCGTCTTCGCGGTCAGTGATGAGGACATTCACACCGCGGTCGAGCGTCGTGTCACCGAGCTGTCCGGCGACGCCGGCGCCAAACTGCACACCGGTCGCAGCCGGAACGATCAGTGCGCTACTGATACCCGTTTGTGGACCAAGCGGGCGTTGCGTGATGTTGCGTCGCGGATTGTGGGTTTGCAACTCGTCCTGCTGGCTCGGGCCGAGGCGGCGGGGGACACCTATCTGCCCGGTTACACCCACTTGCAGAGGGCACAGCCCGTGCTGCTGGCCCACCACTTCCTCGCCCACGCGTGGACGTTTGCGCGTGACGTCGACCGGCTGCTGGCCACGCTGGAACGGATGGATGTTTCGCCGCTCGGGGCTGGAGCATTGGCCGGTTCGTCACTTCCGCTGGACCCCGCCTACAGCGCCTCGTTGCTCGGCTTCGCGAGGGTGTTCGACAATTCGCTGGATGCCGTCAGCGACCGTGACTACATCGCTGAGTCACTATTCAACCTGGCACTCATCGGCACGCACCTGAGTCGCCTCGGTGAAGAGTGGGTGCTCTGGACCAGCGAAGAGTTCGGCTTCGCTCGTTTGGATGACGGATACGCGACAGGTTCGTCGATGTTGCCCCAAAAGAAGAACCCCGACATTGCAGAGTTGGCCCGCGGGAAGTCCGGCCGTCTCATCGGCAACCTCACCGGCCTGCTCACCACGCTGAAGGGTCTGCCGCTCGCGTACAACCGGGATCTACAGGAGGACAAGGAGCCTCTGTTTGACTCCGTCGATCAGGTGAGCCTGGCGCTTTCAGCCCTGAGCGGAATGATTGCAACTGCAACCATCGTCGCGCCGAAGATGCAGGCGGCTGCCGATTCGCCGACGTCATCGGCAACGGATCTGGCCGAGTGGCTGGTAGCGGGCGGCACGCCCTTTCGGCAGGCTCACGCCATCGTCGGTGCCGTCGTCCGTGCTTCCTTGGAGGACGGTGCCGCACCGTTGGCCGACCTCGTTGCCCACCACCCTAACCTTGGGTCCGACGCGGCTGCGCTCGTGGCTCCCGGAGTATCCGTGCGACGCCGAACCACTCCCGGGGGGGCCGGGCCAGGTCCGGTCGCTGTTCAGATGGCTAACTTCAAACTCCGACTCGCTGCCGACCAGGCGCGGGTCTCAAACGAAAGTAATTGAATGGGTTCCGTTCTCACCTCCCTTCCCGTCGGCGAACGCGTCGGCATCGCCTTCTCCGGCGGCCTCGACACCGCCACGGCGGTTGCCTGGATGCGCGAAAAGGGCGCCATTCCCTACTGCTACACGGCCGACCTCGGTCAGCCCGACGAAGACGACATCGACGGCATCCCCACCCGTGCGATCGAGTACGGCGCCGAACATGCTCGCCTGGTCGACTGTAAAGAAGCGCTAGTTGAGGAAGGTCTCACAGCGCTCATGTGCGGCGCCTTCCACATCACCACCGCCGGTAAGACGTACTTCAACACCACCCCGCTGGGGCGGGCGGTCACGGGCACGCTGCTGGTGCGGGCTATGAAGGAAGACGGCGTGGATGTGTGGGGTGATGGCTCCACCTACAAGGGCAACGACATCGAGCGCTTCTACCGTTACGGCCTCATGGTCAACCCCGACCTGCGCATCTACAAGCCCTGGCTGGATGAGGCGTTCGTGAACGAACTTGGCGGCCGCAGCGAGATGAGCGAGTTCCTCATCGCCCGCAAGCTGCCGTACCGGGCCAGCACCGAAAAGGCCTACTCCACCGACGCCAACATCTGGGGTGCCACGCATGAGGCCAAGACGCTGGAGCTGCTCAGCGAGTCGATGGACATCGTGCAACCGATTATGGGTGTGCGTCACTGGGACGCCTCGGTGGAGATCGAACCCGAAGTCGTTTCGATCCGATTCGAGGAGGGCTGGCCGGTCGCCATCAACGGCAAAACCTTCGAGTCACGAGTTGCGTTGGTTCAGGAAGCCAACGCCATCGGCGGACGCCACGGTTTGGGTATGAGCGACCAAATCGAGAACCGCATCATCGAAGCCAAGAGCCGCGGCATCTACGAAGGGCCGGCGATGGCGCTGCTGTTCATCGCCTACGAACGGCTTGTCAGTGGTATCCACAACGAGGGCACCATCGACAACTACCGCACCATGGGCCGTCGCCTCGGGCGGCTGCTTTATGAGGGTCGCTGGTTTGATCCGCAGTCGGTCATGCTGCGCGAACCCTTACAACGTTGGGTCGGCGCCGCGGTCACCGGTGAGGTCACGGTCCGGCTTCGTCGTGGAGATGACTACACCATTCTCGATACGACCGGTCCCCATCTCACCTACCAGCCCGAGCGGTTGTCGATGGAAAAGACCGAGGGTGCCTTCAGTCCGCTCGACCGCATCGGCCAGCTCACCATGCGCAACCTGGATATCCAAGACTCCCGCGACAAACTCGCCGTCTACCGCGCCGCTGGCACGTTGGGGAAGGGCGGCGACGACCTCTTGCAACTGGGTGGCGGTGAGTAGCGGGAAGCGGTTGACGCGGGCGTTCTTTGCTCGGCACAGCTCGGTTGTTGCGCCCGACCTGCTGGGCAAGATTCTCGTAGTCGGTCCCTGTACCGGACGTATCACCGAGGTCGAGGCCTACGGTGGAAGTGACGATGCAGCTAGCCATGCCGCCCGCGGCCAGACCCCTCGCAACGCGGTGATGTTCGGGCCGGCTGGTGTGCTGTACGTGTACTTCACTTACGGCATGCACCACTGCGCCAACATCGTCACTGGCCCGGTGGGCGATGCACAGGCCGTGCTCTTACGTGGCGTCGAGCCACTCGAAGGCCTCGACGAAATGCGAACCCGTCGACCCAAGGCTCGTCGTGTCCGCGATCTCGCCAATGGCCCGGGCAAACTCTGCGCCGCCTTCGACCTTGACCTTCGCCACAACGGCCTCGACCTCGCCAAGGTCGACGCCGGCGTCTATGACGACGGAGGTGCGTCGGCGAGCATCGTCGTCACGCCACGCGTCGGCATCTCTAAAGCCGTCGATCTTCCCTGGCGCTGGCTCGCCACCGGCCGAGCGATCGTTGTACATCGATGAAAGACTGTCCGCAGCAGATCGCTAGGTCAACGGGTCGGCATCACTAGATGCAACGAGGCGGCTAGTCTCGGCCGGATGGTTCACTCACGAACCCCTGGGCACTGTGAGTCGGATAGCACTACGGCGATCAAAGCGATAGCTCAGGTGGGATTTTGAACGTGGCGGCGGGGCAAGTGATGCGTGGTGGACAACCGTTCCGCCGTCTGTTTGCTGGCGCGGGACT
>JANMCE010000422.1:0-2155 GCA_031360915.1 Actinomycetes bacterium
CGGAGAGGCCGCCATTGCCGGGGATGACCCTCGCTTCGCCTTCCAGTACCTCTTCGCCAAGTGCCTCACCATCGCTGGTGGCACCTCTGAGATCGTCCGCAACATCATCGCGGAACGCATTCTCGGCATGCCCCGCGACCCCCTTGCCCGCTAGAAAGAACCGAGGAATTACCTGTGTCTGTGCTTTCTGAATTGCGAGATGGCTCGCTTGTACTCACGCTGAACCGGCCGACGGCCGGCAACTCTCTGAACCCGGCGGTGGGTCAGGGTCTGGTCGACGCGCTTGCTGACGCGGCCACCAATCCCGAGGTCCGATCAATCATCGTGACCGGTGCGGGCGAAAAGGTTTTCTGCGCCGGCATGGATTTGAAGGCCTTCGCTGCAGGCGAGGACATGACGCTGGTCGGAACCGGCCTGGCCATGCTGGCGGCCTGCCCGAAGCCCGTTATCGCGGCAGTCAACGGCCACGCGGTTGCCGGTGGCTTTGAGGTCATGATGCGCTGCGACCTCGTCGTTGCCGCCGATCATGCTCGCTTCGGCATCCCCGAGGTCAAGCGTGGCCTCGTCGCTGCGGGTGGCGGTACTACGTTGCCCCGCCGCATTCCTCTCGGCGTTGCCCTCGAACTCGGACTGACCGGCGAGACCATGTCGGCCGAGCGGGCCATGGAACTTGGTCTGGTCAATCGCGTCGTTCCAGCTGCGGACGTCATGGACGCCGCCCTTGCTTTGGCCGCACTGATTAACGCCAACGGCCCGCTCGCCGTGCAAGCAACGAAGCGGTTGATGCTCGAAGAAGTTGGCCAGGACAACACTGCGCATGTGCGTGAAGTCACCGGCCCCGTCTTCGCCAGCGCTGATGCCCGTGAAGGCGCAGTCGCCTTCGCCGAGAAGCGCCCGCCGGTCTGGCAAGGCCGCTAGATGCGCTTCACCTACGCAGGAACGGGGATCTGATGGCGCTGCAACCGATACCGAGCGTGAACGAAGATACGGCCGCCTTTTGGGAGGGCGGTGCGACAGGCCAGCTGATGATCCACCGCTGTCGAACGTGTCGAGCGTGGTTTCATCCGCCGGCCCCGGTCTGCGCCGAATGCTTATCGCTCGACGTTGGCCCCGAGGCCGCATCGGGCAAGGCAACTGTCGTGGCGTACTCGGTCAACTATCAGCCGTGGGCCCCCGACATGGTGGTGCCCTACGTGGTCGGCTACGTGCTGCTCGACGACGCAGGGCCCGTGCAGCTCACCACCCGTTTCGTGGACGTAGCGCCGGAGGATATGCACGTCGGTATGCCCGTCGAAGTTGTCTTCGAGCAGCACGAGGACGTCTACCTGCAACTGTTCCGCCCGGTGGCTACCGGTAAGACCGCAAAGGATCAGGCATGAGCCGCTATCTCGGTCTACGCATTGGCGAACGAGACACCGTCATTTCCGGCATCGGCCGATCCGCGGTTGGCCGCAAGCTCGGTCGTACGGGTCTCTCGCTCACGGTTGAATCCTGCCTTCAGGCCATCGCCGACGCCGGCCTTACCCGTCATGATATCGACGGCCTTTCCACCTATCCGGGCTTGCAGGATGCCTCGCCAGGCATGTCGCCCTGCGGTGTCAGCGACGTGCAAGATGCGATGCGCCTCAAGCTCAACTGGTTCTCGGGCGGGGCGGAAACTCCAGCGCAGCTCGGCGCCGTCTTCAACGCCGTCGCCGCTGTTTCGGCCGGGCTCTGCAACCACGTGCTCGTGTACCGGACCGTCACCGAATCCTCGTCCCAGACTGCTACCCGCCGAGCAAGCGTCGTCGGTTCTGGTGCCGCCCGTGTCGGCGGCTTCATGCAGTGGATGGCCCCGTTCCAGGCCGTGTCGGCCGCCAACTGGATCGGCGCCTACGCCCAGCGGTACATGCACGACTTTGGCCTCACGAAGGAGCAGCTCGGCCAGATTCCTTTGAACCAGCGCCGTCATGCTCAACGGTACGACAAGGCGATCATGCGTGATCCGCTCACGATGGAGCAGTACTTAGGCGCCCGCATGATCTCCTCGCCGCTCGGCCTGTTCGACTGCGACATTCCCTGCGACGGTTCGGCTGCTGTTGTGATTTCGCGGGCCGACTTCGCTCCGGATCTGCCGAACGTCGTGCGCATCGAAGCCATCGGTTCCGCACTCACC
>JANMCE010000424.1:0-10971 GCA_031360915.1 Actinomycetes bacterium
CGAACGGTCGGGGTGCGAACACCGAGACGACCGCGTCGACGGAGTGATCCTCGAGCGGGAGGTGAAACGACGTGCCGACCGCAAACGACACGTCGGGGTAGCGGCGAGCCGCCAACTTGATCGCCGGTTTCGAAATGTCGATACCCCACCGCGACGGTGACGACACTTGCGACACATAGAACCCTTCGCCGCATCCGGCATCAAGCACAACCTCGACCGAGCCGACCGCGTCGGCAACGGCTTCGGCAATGGGCAGATAGTGGCCAGCGTCGAAGAAGGCGCGGCGGGCTCGGATCATCTCGTCGCTGTCACCGGCAACGCCGCGGCCTTTCAGCCGACCGGCGGGCATGAGGTTGACGTAGCCCTCGCGGGCGCGGTCAAACGAGTGGCCGGCCTCGCACGCCAGACCCGACGTGGTAGGCGAGAGCGGCCCGGAACACTGGGGGCAGCGCCAGTGCACTAGGCGCGCATGAACTCGGCGACGCGGAACGCCAAGTCGATCGACTGGCGGCCATTGAGCCGCGGGTCGCAGATGGTTTCGTACCGCGTGTCGAGGTCGGTGTCGAGAATAGCTTCGGCACCGCCGAGGCACTCGGTGACGTCCTCGCCCGTGAGCTCGACATGGATGCCACCCGGCCACGTACCCTCGGCGCGGTGCGCCGCGATGTATCCACCGAGCTCGCGGCAGACCTCGTCGAAGTGCCGGGTCTTGCGACCGCTGTTGGAGGTGAACGTGTTGCCGTGCATCGGGTCGCACGCCCACACCACGGGCACGCCCGACTGCTTCACCGCCTGCAAAAGCGGTGGCAACTTGGCCTCCACCCTGTCAGCGCCCATACGGGAGATCAGCGTGAGGCGTCCGGGAATCTGTGAAGGGTTGAGCTTGTCGCACAGGTCGAGGACGAATTCGGGCGACGTGGTTGGCCCGATCTTGCAGCCGATTGGATTCGCCACGCCGCGGAGGTACTCCACGTGAGCACCATCGAGTTGTCGAGTGCGTTCGCCGATCCACAGCATGTGGGCCGAGCAGTCGTACCACCCGTTGGTGATCGAATCCTGCCGAGTCAGCGCTTCTTCGTAGCCGAGGATCAACGCTTCGTGCGAGGTGAAGATGTCGACTTCGTGCAGCTGCTTGGTGTTGTCGAGGTCGATCCCACACGCATTCATGAACCGAAGGGCACGATCGATCTCATCGGCCAACTGCTCGTAGCGCTGGCCGGCATTGCTGGTGGAAACAAACTCCTGCATCCAAGCGTGTACCCGGTTGAGATCGGCAAAGCCTCCCTTGGCGAATGCGCGCACCAGGTTCAGGGTCGCCGCCGACTGATGGTATGCCTCGATCAAACGACTGGGGTCCGGTACGCGCGCAGCCAGTGTGAACTCGGGAGAGTTCACGATGTGGCCGCGGAAGCTCGGCAACTCCTGACCGTTGATGATCTCGGTGTTGGTGGTGCGGGGCTTGGCGAATTGACCGGCGATGCGCCCGACCTTGATGACGGGCACGCCGAGCGAATAGGTGAGCACAACGGCCATCTGCAGGATGACCCGCAGTTTTTCGCGAATGGTGATGGCGCTGAACGCGTCGAAGCTCTCCGCACAGTCGCCCGCCTGGAGTAAGAAGGCGTTACCGGCCGCAACCTGACCCAGCAGGTTCGTCAGGTTGCGGGCTTCACCAGCAAACACCAACGGCGGATAGGACCCGAGCTGCTTGAGCGCAGCATCGACGGCACCGGAATCGGGCCATTCAGGTTGTTGCTCAGCAGGAAACGCCTGCCAGCTACTGGGGGTCCAAGACGTAGGCACGTCACTAGCCTTTCGGGCCGGTCGGCCCGGGTGCAAATGATATTGAGGACAGGCACCCCTCGGCACCTGTTCCTCAAGGGGACGGATATGAAATTGTCGGGCGAGCCGACCAGGTACAAACCTTAGGCCGCAAGGATGCGAGCGGCGTCGTCCCGAAGGCCGTCGACGGCACGCTTCACCAGACGACGAGCAGCCTCAGCGGTAACGCCGAGATCATCGCCAACCTCACGGAAGCTGCGCTTTTCGCCGTCGATCAACCCGAAGCGAGCAGTAACCGCATAGCGGGCCCTTTCATCGAGCGAACCAAGCAGCTCGCCAAGCAGACGGTTTCCGTCGGCTTGCACGAGGGAATCCTCGGGCGAGATCTGATCGGCAGCAATCAGGTCAACCAGCGTGGTGTCGCTGTCATCGCCAACCGTGCGGTCAAGGGAGACGGGGCTGGAGATGCGTTGCAGATTGGCGTGCTCGTCATCAAGATCGGCACCAACCGACGCGGCCTGGCGGAGCGCAGCACGCAGGCTGGCCGAACGATCGCCGGGTAGGCGAACGAGGCTGGCCTTCTGATCAAGAGCCCGACCGATGGCCTGGCGAATCCAGAAGGTGGCATAGGTGGAAAACTTGAAGCCTCGACGCCAGTCGAACTTGTCGACAGCGTGCTCTAGACCGAGGTTGCCTTCTTGAATCAGGTCGCCAAGATCCATCCCCTGGGGGAGGGGGTAGCGGCGGGCGATGGAAACGACCAACCGGAGGTTGGCGCGGATGAAGCGATCTTTGGCCGCAGCGGCGGCACGGACTTTGGCATGGAGGGTCGGATCGACAGAACCGTCGGCGAGTTGCCGGGAGGCCTGACTGCCCTCTTCGATGGCGCGGGCAAGATCACGCTCTTCAACAGAGTTGAGAAGCGGAACTTTGCCGATATCGTTGAGATAGAGACCGAGTGAGTCATTCATAGCGTGTGTTGTAACCGATTCCCCGTCTCGGGCATTCCCATACATGAGAGTGTCGGTTGGCACAACCTTTCTGTGAGGGATTTTCCTGAAACCAGACAGGAACCGGCCGAGTCGTAGACTCGCTGTCTGTGTCCGATGTCGCGCTCAATCTGCCTCCGCGTCCCCGTGTGGGCATTTTCGGGGGCACTTTTGACCCTCCGCACGTCGGTCACCTGGTTTGCGCGGTGAATGTGCGCCATGCGTTGGCCCTTGATGTGGTGCTGCTCGTGGTAGCCAATGAGCCTTGGCAGAAGGAAGGAAGCCGCATTATCAGCCCCGCTGAGGACCGCTATGCGTTAGTCCGGGCCGCAGTAGGCGAGGTTGACGGGGTGGAAGCGAGCCGCATCGAACTCGACCGTAACGGCCCGAGTTACACGGCCGACACGCTACGTGACCTGCAAATGGCCATTCCCGACGCTCAGTTCTTCACCATTCTCGGCCGTGACGCCGCCGCCGGGCTGCCGACCTGGGAACGCTTTGAGGAGGTCGTTGCTGGCTCTCGCCTTGTGGTCGTTGATCGCCCGGGTGCATCGGCACCGCTGCCCACCGGCATGGGCTGGCTGCGCGTCGAGGTGCCTCACCTGGAGGTGTCGAGCACCGATCTTCGCGCCCGCGTCCTTGATGGTCGACCTCTCGACTATCTGCTGACACCGTCGGTCATCGCAGAAGTCACCTCCCGACATCTGTATGAGTCAGCTCGATGAGCCCCTACGCGGTGCATCGCACCCGAATCGACACCCGCCCGGGCCGCACCTCGCTCGTCCTCGGATTGTCACTTGCGGTCGCAGTCCTCGCCGGCGGTCTGGCCTACCGCGGCCTCCACACCATTCGCACAAGCAAGGAGGGTCGTACGGCGGCCGGTGCCAACGTATCGGTGCAGCAACTTCCGCTCACCCCGGCGTACCTCATCATGGCGATGGATCGCAGCCGACGCCCCGTGTCGTTCGCGGTGCTGGCACCCGCTGCCACCGGTGGAGGCACGGTCGTCATTTTGCCGGCCACCGCTCGGGTGCAGCTCAAAACGTCAGTCCAACCCGAACGTCTCTCAGACGCCTTCGCCCGCGGCGGGGTGGCCGAACAAACGAGTGCCGTCGCCCGGTATCTCGGCGTCGAGTTTGCCGGCTCGTACGCCGCCGATGAGGCCCTGCTCACCACCATGTTCACGCCCTACGCACCAGTTGACGTCACCCTCGACGCGCCGGTCCTCGACACCGACGACAAGAAGTCCGACCGAGTCCTGCAGCCCGCCGGTCCGGCCACGCTCTCAGCCGAAGCGGTGGCCAAACTCATGTTGGCGCGTGCCGACGGTGAGTCCGAAGAAGTTCGGCTGCCAAGGCTGGATGCTTTGTGGGCTGCCGTGGCCAAACGCGGTTCGGACGCGGCGCCGTCGGCCGCTCCGCCCGGCAGTCTTCCTGCGCTGCTTGACGCAGTGTTCCGCGGCCCATATGCCATCTATCGATTCGCAGCCACGAAGGTTTCCGACACCACGCGGAACTCGGCAGGTATCGACTTGCTCGACATCGATATCATCGACATTCGCCTCAAGATGGCTCAGATGCTGCCCGGCGCGGTGTCGTCGGCCGACAGCAACGTACGAGTCGAGATTCGGGACCCATTTCACAACCGCACCCTCGTTCGTGACACCGTGACGCTGCTCACCTTTCTTGGTGCCCACGTTGTATTCATCCACGATACGACCGACTTGCCGTTGCCCACCACAGCGGTGCAGTACCAGAACGCCAACAACCGGGCCCCGGCCGACTTTTTGGCCAACAACATGCAGAAGCTGGCCGCTCAGTTGGCCCCTTCACCCATCGAAAACATAGATGTCACGATCGTTTTGGGAACCGATATGCGCGACGAGTCGGCGGCGCGCATTGCTACATCGACCACTTCGGCCGCTACGGTCGGGTCCACCACCAAGCCATGAGGAACCGTTTTGAGTAACCAGCGTCGGCCGATGGTCGCCAGAGATACCGTCGCCGAGTGGGCCATTGCCGCCGCTCAGGCCGCGGACGAAAAGAACGGCACCAACACCTTGATCCTCGAGGTTGGCAAGGTGTTGGCCATCACCGATATGTTCGTTGTGACCAGCGCCACCAGCTCCCGACTCGTTCGCACTATCGCCGACGAAGTCGAAATCAAGGTCCGAGCAGCTGGTGGCGGCGAACCGCTGCGGGTCGAAGGTTTGCGGGACGCGACCTGGGTTCTGCTCGACTACGGCGACCTCGTCGTGCACATTTTCACCGAGGAAATGCGCGCCTTTTACGAAATCGAACGCCTCTACAAAGACGTCCCCGTCATCCCCTGGATGCCTCTGTCAAACTCGCTTCGCTCGGACAACCCCGCAGGCGAGTGACCAATGTGTGTTGAACCTGTCGGACGTGAGGCATGTCACAGCAACTCTCAGGGTTTTCAAAAGGTCTGTGTGGTTAACTTCACTTTGAAGGCCTGAGGACGAAAGAATGAGTGTGGCAGCGCTAACCGGACCGTACGACACCAGCGAGCTTCCTCGCATGGGCGCAGGTCCCGTCACGGTCACCGTCTCGCGAGAAATCGTTTCGGGCCGCGAACCCGAGTTCGAAGAGATGGCGGCGCAGATTGAGCGCGACATTGTGTCGTTCCCCGGGTGCCTCGGTGTCGGTGTGCTGCGCCCGGGGCCGGCGGGTGGCGAGTATCAGATTGTCTTCCGTTTCACCGATCCGGTCAGCCTGCGCCGATGGGAGCGGTCATCCGAGCGCGCCAACGCGCTCCAGCGCATGCAGCCACTCGTGATTGACACGCGTGTGCAGCGGGTGCACGGCGTCGAGGAGTTCTTCGAGCTGACCAGTCTGGCTACGCTCAAACAGCCCTGGTATCGGCGAGTGTTTGGCGATGTGGCCTGGGTCTTCCCGGTGGCGCTCACCGTGTCGTTGCTGGTTTCGCCCCACCTCAACTTTCTTCCGCTTGCTCCTCGGGTGTTGTCCGTCGTGTTCATCATGACGATGCTGATGAGCTTCGCCATTGACCCGGTCCGCACCCGAGTGCGCCGCCGAGTCCAGGCCGACCGCATCTGAACCGCTGGTCGAGGCGGCGGCCGCGCCAGACTGTGAATGTATGACCCCTCCTACGGTGCTGACGATTGCCGGATCCGATTCCGGTGGCGGAGCGGGGATGCAGGCCGACCTCAAAACATTCGCTGCGCTCGGTGTTCATGGCACATGTGCAGTAACCGCGGTGACGGCACAGAACACCGTCGGCGTTGTCGCCATACATTCGCCGCCAGCGTCGTTCCTTACGGCACAGCTCGACGCTGTGCTGAGCGACTTCTCGGTTCAAGCGACCAAGACGGGTTTCCTCGCCACCGCCGACAACATCGCTACTGTCGTTGCGCACGCAGAGCGGCTCGGACGACTGGTCGTTGATCCGGTGATGGTGTCGAGTCGCGGTGATCGCATCGTGTCCGAGGGAACCCAACACGCCTACATGGTCACGTTGTTTCCACGGGCGACCCTCATCACGCCCAACGCCCGTGAGGCCGCGATGTTGCTCGACCGCCGTGTCACGACCATCGATGAGCTGCAGGAAGCGGCTCGGGCGTTGCACAGCTTTGGCCCGACGGTGGTGATTGTGAAGGGTGGAGGATTGAGCGGGAAGGAATCGATCGACGCGGTGTTCGACGGCACGTCCGATTGGCTGCTGCGGGTGCCTCGCGTCGTCACTCCGAACAACCACGGCACCGGTTGCAGCTTCTCGGCCGCCACCGTCGCCTACCTGGCTCTCGGCTTTTCGACGGCCGACGCGCTAAGAGCAGCGAAGGAGTATGTGACCGCCGGACTGCTCGCCAGTGCGGCGTGGCGGCTTGGTGCCGGACACGGACCGATCGACCACATGCACCGCTACCGGTCACAGATGCCACAATCAAAGGATGCGCAGTCGCCTTCCTGACATCGTTTCCCGAGCCTGGCTTCCGGTCGATGCCCAGCGCCGCGAATCCGGGATCCTCAACGCATCCGCCGGTGCGTCCCCCGATCAGCTGGAGCAGACGCTGCTGGGTCTGATCGAAGAGAACCGGGTCATCCACAGCGAGCAGTGCATCAACCTGAACCCCGCGACCAACATAATGAACCCGCGAGCCGAGGCCGCGCTGTCGGCCGGCCTCGGTTCTCGTCCCTCGCTCGGCTACGCCGGCGCCAAGTACGAGATGGGCCTGGAAGCTATCGAGCAGATCGAAGTGTTGGCGGCCGACCTTGCCTGCCGCGTCTTCGGCGCCGGGTACGCCGAGATTCGCGTCGGCTCGGGCGCGCTGGCCAACCTGTACGCGTTTATGGCTACGTGCCAGCCCGGCGATGCCATTATCGTGCCGCCCGCCGGCGTGGCTGGCCACGTCACTCATCGGGGTGATGGCGCGGCCGGTCTCTACGGACTGAAGATCTACGAGTGCCCGATCGATCCGGTGCGCTACACGATCGACGTCGATGGCCTCGCAGCCCTGGCGGCCGAGGTTCGCCCGAAGCTGATCACCATGGGCGCCAGTTTGAATCTGCAACCGCATCCGGTCGCGGCGGTGCGCGAGGTTGCCGACTCGGTCGACGCCGCCTTGTTGTTCGACGCAGCCCACGCGTGCGGCATGTTCGCCAGCGGCCAGTGGCCGAGCCCGCTTGACCAGGGGGCCGACCTCATGACCATGAGCACCTACAAGAGCCTCGGCGGTCCTGCGGGCGGGTTGGTGTTGACCAATCGTGCCGATCTGGCCCAGTGCCTCGACGCCATTGCCTACCCCGGACTCACCGCCAACTTCGATGCCGGGAAGTCAGCGTCGCTCGCGCTTACGTTGCTTGACTGGGTCGAGTTCGGTGCCGCCTACGGCCAGGCCATGGTCGACACCGCTCAGGCGCTGGCCGTCGCCCTCCATGCACTCGGGTTGCCGGTCTTCCGCACCAACGTCGGCTTCACACAGTCCCATCAGTTCGCCGTCGACGGCGCGCGGTGGGGGGACGGGCACCAGGCCTCACTCCGGCTGCGCGAGGCCAATATCCTTGCGTGTGCCATCGGCCTGCCGAACGCCACAGAGTGGAGCGGCATCCGGTTCGGCACCCCCGAAGCCGTCCGTTGGGGCATGACCGCGGCCGACATGCCCGAACTCGCTGCTCTCATCCACGACGCGCTCACCACCGACCCGGTCGCCGTTGCACCGCGCACCACGGCTTTCCGTTCCCGCTTCCGCGATCTGCACTTCGTGCGCTGACGGTCATCCGGGCGTGACCATCAGGAAGAGTTGGCTGCGGTCCCACCCGTCGGGGCGGCAGCCGACTCGAATCGTCGGCGTGACCAGTCGGACCCGGGAGAGTCAGGCTGCCAAGATAGGAGGATGGCTGATGACCTTGCCCCGTTGAACAACCGAGTCACACAGATGTTGGGCGTGCGGTACCCGATTGTTCAGGCGCCTATGGGGTGGATCGCTCGGGCTCAGCTGGCCAGCGCGGTGTCGAACGCGGGTGGGTTGGGCATTATCGAAACGTCGTCGGGGGAGCTTGACAATGTGAAGATCGAAATCGCCAAGATGGCTGACCTGACCGACCAGCCGTTCGGCGTCAACATCGCCCAGGCCTTCGTGAGGGACCCGGGCATCGTGCAGTTCGTTATCGACCAGGGCGTCCGTTTCGTCACGACGTCGGCCGGCGACCCCACCAAATACACAGCGCAACTGAAGGCTGCCGGACTGACCGTCTTCCATGTGGTGCCGACCCTCGCTGGAGCGCTCAAGGCCATCGACGCTGGCGTCGATGGCCTTGTCGTAGAGGGTGGCGAGGGCGGCGGATTCAAGAACCCGCGTGACGTAGCGACCATGGTGCTGTTGCCGTTGGTGGCATCGAAGGTAGGCGTGCCGATCGTCGCGGCTGGCGGCATCATCGACGGTGTGTCGATGGCCGCCGCGTTCGCGCTTGGGGCCGAAGGCGTGCAGATGGGGACGCGGATGGTTTCGGCCGCCGAGTCACCGGTGCATCACAACTGGAAGCAGGCCATCCTCGATGCGGCCGAGACCGACACGGTCTTCCTCAACCGCCACGGTCGTCCCGGCCTGCGGGCGCTACGCACGCAACTCACAACCGAGTTGGAGAAGGTGGAACAGGTCGACCTCGGCATCTTCGCTCGCGCTCTCGAGCTGTACTTCGGAGGCGACATGGAAGCCGCCATCGCCCTCACCGGCCAGGTTGCTGGCCGCATCGATTCGATCGAAACCGTCGCCGACATCATCACCTCAACTATCAGCGGCTTCCGCCAACGCCTGCGCTCGTTGCAAGGCGTCTAACCGCGCTACCCAGCACTACGAACCCCAGATGTCGCCCATGGTGTAGCCGGCGGGGAAGGGGTCGGTGGGATCCAGTACGTAGTTGGCCAGGCCGGTGATCCAGGCCGTGCCGGTGATGGTGGGCACCACCGCCTGGTACGGCCCGACGGTCGTTTCGCGCAGCAGTCGGCCGGTGAACACGGTGCCGAGGATGCCCTCGTGGCGGAAGTCTTCATTGAGTCCAAGCTGGCCTTTAGCGTGAAGTGCGGCCATCTTGGCGCACGTGCCGGTGCCACACGGAGAGCGGTCGACGGCACCGGTCCAGGTGGCCGGCTTCTCCCAGTCGAATGGGCCGGTCGATACCGTCACCACGTTCTGGCGGCTGTTGGCCGGATCGCTCGGTGGCGCCGACAGCTGCGCGATGGTGATGTCGACGATACCCGGATTTTCCGGATGAACGACCGGCAGTTGCTCCCGTGCCGCAGCCTTGATCATCTCGCTGACCCGCACGATGTCGGCGGCCTCGTCGGGTCGCATGCGCAAGCCCAGTTGTGAAGCTTCCGCGATCACGTAGAACATGCCGCCCCATGCCACATCGACCGTGACGGTGCCAAGGTGCGGCACCTCGACGACGGCGTCGAGGTGGGTGGCGAAGGCCGGCACGTTCTCGAAGGTGACGCCAGTGACCTTGCCGTTCTCGCACGTCGCGGTAATCCTCACGAGTCCGGCCGGCGCTTCCAATGTGAGCGTGGTGACGGGTTCTACCATCGGCACCATCCCCGTCTCGAGCAGCGCGGTGACAACGCAAATGGTGTTTGTGCCGGACATCGGCACGTACTCCATCTGCTCCAAAATGATGAAGCCGGCGTCGGCGTCAGGGTGGGTCGGCGGAAAAATGATGTTGCAGTTGGCGGCGGGGTAGCCCCGCGGTTCGCGCAACATGCGCAGTCGGATGTCGTCGTGATGGGCCTCGAAGTACCGCATCTTTTCGTATATCGTTGCTCCCGGAACATCGAGGATGCCGCCGGTGATCACGCGCCCCGGTTCACCACAGGCGTGCAGGTCAACGGCGGTAATCATGTTGGAGAAGCGCATGGGTGCAACGTATCGGGTGCCAACACGCGGCGCGATGGGCGGCTCGATTAACCTCGCCGTCGACCGATGACAAAGGGGATAGGGCAGCTATGAAGGCAGCAGTGTGTCGGGAGTTTGGTGCGCCACTCCAGATCGAGGACATCACGATTGCCGACCCCGGTCCGGGGGAAGTGAAGGTGAAGATGAAGGCGGTGGCGATCTGTCACAGTGACATCACCTACGTCGACGGTGGCTGGGGTGGCACGCTGCCCGCGGTGTACGGGCACGAAGGCGCGGGCATCGTGGAAGCGGTTGGCGATGGCGTGCACAACGTGAAGGTTGGCGACTCAGTCGTGGTCACGCTGATCCGTTCATGCGGCCACTGCCGCGGTTGCTCGATGGGTCGTCCGGTTACGTGCGACACGACGTTCCCGCTCGACGTGCACACGCCACTGCATACTGCCGACGGCCACGACCTGGTCCACGGCATGCGCACCGGTGCCTTCGCCGAGTACACCGTCGTCCACCATTCGCAGCTGGTCGTGGTGCCGGCTTCGTTGCCGTCCGATGTTGCCTCGGTGCTTGCGTGTGGGTTGATCACCGGCTACGGCGCGGTGGTGAATACCGCGCAGGTTGAAGCAGGCAGCCACGTCGTCGTCTTCGGCTGCGGTGGTGTCGGGTTGAACAGCGTGCAGGATGGAACGGCCACGCACCCCACACCGCGACGGGGGAGGCAAGCGTGAGGGCCAGCCACTGCCAGTTCTCGAACTGAAGGGCCGAGATCATCGACATCGCGACAACCGGAAGCGCGAGAGCAGCAGAGATCACAAGTCG
>JANMCE010000015.1:0-6112 GCA_031360915.1 Actinomycetes bacterium
CCGTACCACGAAGTGGCCGCAGCCGGCATCGGAATCTGGCTCACGAACGTGGTGGCCGTGTTCGACGCGGCCAGCAACACCGGTTTGGTGGACGTGACAACAGCAGTTCCGGCGTTGTTTGGGAATGCGGGCGTGGTAACCGAAGCCCCTGCTGCCACGTTGTACACGGTGTTCGAGATTGCGGCGCCGCTGCTTTGGGTCACTACGACCGTCACGGTAGCGGCGGCAAAGGGCGAGAAGATGTCAATTTGAGTGCCCGGCTTGGACAGGATCGGAACCACAAAGTTCGTCCCGGCAAAACTGATCGGCACGATCGAATCAATACCACCGGCGAGGGTTGCTCGACCATTGATCGGACCTTTCACCTGCACCGGCCCCGTCGGCGTGGCGTCCCCCGTAGCGAACGAGCCGGTCGCACCCGCGGTGGCCAGGGACAGGGTAGTCGTTCCAGTCTTCACCGAGTTGCCGGCCCCGAAGGTGGCCACGTTCAGAATCGACGCGGCGGCGTTACCGTTCACCGGGTAGTAGATGTTCTTCAGCGATGTGTAGGTGAACGGCGCCAACGGATCGGAAACCGACGTGGCCGCGGCGTTGCCGTAGTAGAGACAAAACCAGGTCGTCGCCCCGGCGGTAATCGTGGGAATCTGGGCCCATACGACCGAGGTCGTGGTGTTGATCGGGCCTTCGAGCCAAATCGGGATGATGTTGCCGTCAGCCGAAATGGCACGCAGGTCACTGCCGTCGGCCTTCATCTGGGCCGGTATCAACGCGGCAGTATCGATCGCCACGGAAACCGGATATTCCGTAACCGTCGACGTTCCGACAGCCGTGTGGTCAACGGTGAAACATTGACGACCTGTCCAGAGCGCATTCCACCACGCGCCGTTCGCCACGCCCGCACTCAACAAGACACTTCCTGTCGCAGGTGTTGGTGACGCGCTGGTGCCGACCATGGTGCTGCCGGTCGCAAAGTCCGCCTGGCTCGTATAGGTGGCCGTCGCACCCGCCGTGTAGTCGTACAACGAGAAGTCGCCGTCAGCACGTACCGTTCCTCCGATGTAGTTCGTGATCACCGGGCGAGCGAGTGCTGTCGTGCTCACCGATCCGACCAGAAGAAGGCCGGACAACACGACCCGAAGCAAAGGCCACAATGAGTTCTTCTTCACGTTCGCCTTTCCTTTCGTCGTCGGACAGTCCTGCGTTTCCTGTCGGCCGAAGGGCCTTACTCTTTATGCAAATCCTCAAGTTCTGACGAAGAAAGCCCGAGGCGTGATCGCCCCGGGCTCTCATCAATTCCGACTGCCAGTTCGTTTTAGATGGTGGCGCTGGCGGTGTAGTGGAACGTGTTGAAGCTGGCAGCGGCAGCGGAGCTGTCGACGTCGACAACGAACGCGCCCTGGAGTTCAGCGCCGGCAGCAACGGTCTGGGCCGTGCCGGTGGCGGTCACGACGCCGGTCGAGTTGATCAGAAACTGCTGGTCCCAGTTCGTCGAGTCGGTCTCGAGCTGAGGCAAGTTGGTCGTTGGAACCGGGGCCACCACCTTCGACAGGAACGTGCGGACCGTCATACCGCTCCATGCGGTCGTAGCCGGCGTACCTGCGGCGTCTGCCTCGGCGGTGAGCCGTACGTTGACTGCGTAGCCACAGTTGTTCTTGTAGTGGATGACGTCGGTGTATTTCGTACGGTCGCCGGCGAAGCCGCGAACATCGACGGATTCTTTGAGCAGCACTGCGCCGGCGACACTGGCCGCAGTGCTCGTGGTGACCACGTTCACGTAGGGCTTGGTGACCGTTGCAAGGTTGATGCTGTATGCGGTGTGGTCGCTGCCGATGATCTTGGTGAAGCACGCCGGCTGAGCGGTGACCGTTCCTTTGATGAAGTTCTGGATGACGACGCTGGCGACCGCGGGAGCGGCGATCGACATCATCGCTACCGACGCAATTGCCACGCGTCGTGTGACCCGACGGCGAGATGTTGATTCTTTCACTTGAGTTCTCCTGTTAGGCGGCGAGGGCTTGGGGTTTGTGCCGCACCGAGTTCATCGGCGAGCTCGGGAGGTACTTAAGTGTCCTGATCCAAAGTTGCTGCTTCCAGACAAAGGCTTGCCGCTCGCTTGACGGAATATTTTGGATGCCGCCCGACCACTGCGAGAACCACGAAACCGATAGCGATCGGCCAGAGCGTCCAGAGCGCGGTGCTGTGCACGATCTTGGGAGGGTCGAGCAGGTGTCGCGCCGTATCGACCCCGAGCATTTCAACACATCCGACTATTCCCATAAAGCGGCCCGCCAACCTCTGATCCCGGCTTGTATGGCGCAAGGACGTACCTATGAAAAGGGCCAGCATCACGATGGTTGTGAATAAGGTGGATCTCGAGGTAAGCGACGCGAAACCCGCAGGATCGATCTCCACCGTCGGACACGGAATGAGATCGAAGAAGTAGCGGATGGACACCGGCGAGCCCTGTTTCAGGGCGATGCCGAAGAAGATAGACAGGCGCGCCACGGCGGAAATAAGTGATGTCTGAATGCCAATGCGCTGAAAAGTGCGGTAGTCCGTGGCGGGCGCTTTGGGTTCGGGACCGTCAGGCACCTCGGACGCCTCCTCCGAACGCGCGGCGTGCCACCCCGCAAAGGCAGTGAGCGAGAGATCCGTTGAGGATTGCTGCGGCTCAGATGCGGGTGTCATGCCACTAGCATCTGCTCGCTGCATGTTCGCACCTCCCTTTGCTACTCTCGACTTGGCTCGCTCGGGCGACACCACCGGTTAGATCGGCTTTACTTGCGTAAACTTGAGCGCCGGAAATGTTTAGATCTTGTGTGGAACGCCTAAAAGAGGGTGTCGTCGAGCCTTCCTGAGGGCGGCGAGACCCACGGCCCTCGGGCGGCAGCGACCGCAAGTTGGTCGACGCGCTCGTTCATACGCTCACCTGCGTGGCCTTTCACCCAGCGGAACGTGGGCTGCGGGCTGCGATTCCGGTAGAGCTCGATCAGCGGTTCCCATAGGTCACGATTGGCTACGAGCTGTTTTTGACTATTCCTCCAGCCGCGAGCCAGCCAACCCTTCCACCACGAGTCCCTAAAGCAGTTCACGACGTAGGTGGAGTCACTCACGATCTCGATCTCGCCCTCGGGATGAGCCCGAAGCGCTTCCAGCACAGCCGTCAGTTCCATACGCTGATTGGTGCTCGGCTTCTCGCCACCCGACCCGTAGACGACCCTGTCAGGTGCCTGCGCCCACGCCCATCCCCCTGGACCCGGATTCCCCTGACACGCCCCGTCGGTGTAGACAACAAACGAGGACTCAGGATCAGTGGGCACTCATCCACCCTAATCTCGCAACCGGCCCGACTTTCGACCACAATAGGGCAAATGATCTTGGACGGTTTTAGTCGTCAGTTGCCCGATACCGACCCTACGGAAACGAGCGAGTGGCTTTCCAGCCTCGATGCCGTGGTGGACACGCACGGCAAGACCCGTGCCCGTTTCCTGCTGTCGAAACTGCTTGAGCGCGCCCGTGAGCAACAGGTCAGTTTCCCCGCCACCGTTTCCACGCCGTACCTGAATTCAATCGGCCGGGAGCAGGAGCCGTGGTTCCCCGGCGACGATCATGTCGAGCGTCGTATCCGTACGTATGTGCGTTGGAACGCGGCGGCCATGGTGAACAACGCCAACAAACATGCCGATGGCATTGGTGGCCACCTCTCCACGTTCGCGTCGTCGGCGTCGCTGTATGAGACCGGCTTCAACCACTTCTTCCGAGGCAAGGAAGACGGCCAGCCCGGCGACCACGTCTACTACCAGGGCCATGCTGCGCCCGGCATCTACGCCCGCGCCTTCCTTGAAGGTCGTCTCACCGAAGAAGACCTCAACCATTTCCGCCGAGAGATCGGCCGCGTTGGTTTGTCGTCGTATCCCCACCCGCGCCTCATGCCCGAGTTCTGGGAATTTCCCACCGTGTCGATGGGGCTTGGCCCTATCAACGCGCTCTACCAGGCGCGTTTCAACCGCTACCTACACAACCGTCGCATCGACGACACCTCCGAAAGCCGTGTCTGGTGCTTCATGGGTGACGGCGAATGCGATGAGCCCGAGTCCTTGGGCGCTATCTCGTTGGCCGCTCGTGAGCGGCTCGACAATCTGGTGTTCGTCATCAACTGCAACCTGCAGCGTCTCGACGGCCCCGTCCGCGGGAACGGCAAGGTCATCCAGGAACTCGAAGCAACGTTCCGTGGTGCCGGCTGGAACGTCATCAAAGTAGTGTGGGGCTCCAAGTGGGATGAACTGCTGGCCCGCGACGTCGATGGTGTGCTGCTCAACCGCATGAACTCCACCGTCGATGGTGAGTTCCAGCGCTACGCAGTGGAGAACGGCGCGTACGCCCGCGAGAACTTCTTCGGACCCGACCCGCGCTTACGCAAAATGGTCGAGCACCTCTCCGATGACGAGATTCGCACTCTGCCTCGCGGCGGTCATGATCATCGCAAGCTGTACGCCGCGTACAAGGGCGCCGTCGACAACCTCGGCTCGGGCGCGCCGACGGTCATCCTGGCCAAGACGGTGAAGGGCTGGACGCTCGGCTCGGAGTTCGAAGCGCGTAACTCCACCCACCAGATCAAGAAGATGACGCCTGATCAGATGATGCGTCTGCGTGACCGTCTGTATCTGCAAGATGAACTGCCCGACTCGGTGCTGACCAATAGCGGCGGCGACATGCCGTACTTCCGGCCGTCGCCGGACTCCATCGAGTACCAGTACATGATGAGCCGTCGTAAGGCGCTGGCCGGTTCTATCCCCAAGCGTTCCACCACGGTGCGTCGCCCGCTCGGCATGCCCGCCGACTCCACCTTCACCGAGGTACAGGCCGGGTCGGGCACGCAGGCCGTGTCCACCACCATGGCGTTCACTCGCCTCTTGCGCAACCTGTGCCGTGACGAGACGGTCGGCCAGCGCATCGTGCCGATTATCCCCGACGAGGCTCGCACTTTCGGTATGGATTCGCTGTTCCGCGAGATCGGCATCTACGCCAGCCAGGGACAGAAGTACGAGCCGGTTGACCACGATCTGCTGTTGTCGTACAGCGAACGTTCCGACGGTCAGCTGTTGGAAGAAGGCATCACGGAGGCCGGTTCGCTCGCCTCGTGGATTGCCGCCGGTACGTCGTACTACACCCGTGGCGTGCCGATGATTCCGTTCTACACGTTCTATTCCATGTTCGGATTCCAGCGCGTGGGTGACCTCATCTGGCTGGCCGATGATGCCCGCACCCGCGGCTTCCTGATGGGCGCCACGGCCGGTCGCACCACACTGATGGGCGAAGGCCTGCAGCACCAAGACGGCCACAGCCTTGTGCTCGCCTCCACCGTGCCGCACTGCCAGGCGTATGACCCGTCGTTCGCGTACGAGATGGCGCTTATCGTGAAGAACGGTGTGAAGCGCATGTACGGCCCCGCGCCCGAAGACATCTTCTATTACATCGCCATCTACAACGAGAACCACGTCATGCCCCCGGCACCCGCCATGGCCGACCTCGAGCAGCAGGTCTGTCAAGGCCTCTACAAATGGCAGGACGCGCCCGAAGGTGCGGCCCGTCGCGCCACGCTTTTGTTCTCCGGTTCGGCCAACGTTGCTGCACGCGCGGCGGCTGCGGAGTTGAAGGAGCACTACGACGTTGGTGTCGAACTGTGGTCGGCCACGTCGTACAAGGCATTGCGTGATGAAGCGCTGAACACTGAGCGCTGGAACCGCATGCACCCCGGCCAGCCGTCGAAGGCCACGCTTGCGCATTCGCTGCTGTCGCAGTCGATGGGCCCAATCGTTGCGGTTACCGACTTTATGAAGGCGGTTTCCGACGGCATCTCGCGTTTTGTTCCGGCCGGTCGTCCGTTCATCCCGCTGGGTACCGACGGTATGGGCCGCTCCGATACGCGTGAGGCACTGCGTCGTCACTTCGAGGTCGATGCTGGGCACATCGTGCTGGCCGTGTTGAACGGTCTGCATGAGGCCGGGGACATCGGAGCCGAAGTAGTTGTAGATGCAATCAATCGCTACAACATCGACCCCGACATGGCCAACCCGGCCCTGGCCTGACGTTGCCCCTTTGGATCACAGGC
>JANMCE010000075.1:0-4528 GCA_031360915.1 Actinomycetes bacterium
GTCGGAAACACGTTGGGCGACATGAACACCGGCTTGGCCCGTAGGGACCGGATACCGGTTTCGTTCAACACCCCTTCATCGCGACGCACCTTCTCCTGACGCCGATCTCGCTTCTTGGCTCGGGACTGCTGGCGGCGCTGCCCGACGTCGGGGTTGAACACGTCTCCGGCCACGTCGATCAGCCGACGACGCTCATCGTTCGAGAGCACGGCCATGAGTCGGCGGTCACGAGTGATGGACTCCAGCAGATCCGTGGCCTCACGCAGGCGAACGGCGAGGGCCTCGTCAACGGGACCGGGCGCAGCGGAGTCTTCGATAGGCATGGGACGGCAATTCTACCTGCACGGTCGGTTGAGTAACCTGAGCGTTCTTTCCGCCCACCCCACGGGCTTCGTGATCGCAAGGACCCCCATGGCCAGTTCTCCCGCTCCTGCTGTCGTTGTTGGCCTCGATGTCGGAGGAACCAAAACAAACGCCACGATCCTGGACGAGCACGGCACCTTTTTGTTGGAAACCATGATGGAAGTGCCGAGCAACGTCCGTCAGGGTCCCGAGGCGGCGCTGAAGGCCATCAGTGAGGTCCTCGCCCTCGCGCTGGAGACGGCCGGTATCCCCCGTCAGGCGGTACTCGCCATCGGGCTCGACACGCCCGGACCGGCCAGCGCCGACGGCGTGATCTCGTCCAAGGGCGCCACCAACTTTCCCGAGCCGGCCTGGTGGGGTTTCGACTTCCGAGCTGCGGTTGAGCACCACTTGCACCTGCCGGTGATCTACAACAACGACGGCAACGCTGCCGCGCTCTACGCCCACAACAAGTTCTTCGGCGCCGACTCTGCCCACCGTTCCTCGATCGCCGCCATCGTCGGCACCGGACTGGGCGGTGGCGTCATCGAGCAGGGCCAGGTCGTGCGCGGTGCGGCGGGCATGGCTGGAGAGTTGGGCCATGTGCACATTCCGATGGAAGGGCTGTTGGCACCAGGGCAACCCACGCCGCGCTGCAACTGCGGCTTCTCGGGCGATCTCGAGAGTGTCGCTTCGCTGAGCGGCATTCAGAACAACCTGCTGCCCTTCTGGCTCACGCAGTACCCGGAGCATCCGCTGCACGCCATGGAGATCAATGCCGCGGCCAAAGCGGTGCGCGGCTACGGCGAACGGGGTGACGAACTGGCGCTCAAGCTGTTTGAACAGCAGGCCATGGCCATTGGTCGCATGTTCACCATTGCCGCCAACTTCACGGACCCCGATGTGTACTTTGTCGGTGGTGGCGTGATTGAAGCCGAGCCCGCGTTTCGCGACTGGTTCCTCGATAACGTCAAGGCCTTCACCCACCTTCGCGACGAGCAGGCCGAAATTGCCCAGTTCGCCCTGGTCGCCGACCTCGATATGGCCGGCGCTCGCGGGTCTGCGGTAGCCGCTCTGCGGGCGGTCCGGCCAGCGACCTGACGCCGAGCATTTGCGAACTTGCGGCAGTTACTGCTCGCCAACGACAGCTACTGCCGCAAATTGGCGTTCGGGGCGGCCGGAAGGGTGACGCGAAGGAACGATCCGGTGATGTCGGACCCTGTCACCAGCGTGCCGTTGGCCCTCTCCACCAGGTCTCGAACCATGTCAAGGCCGACGTCGCTTCGAACGCGAGGATCACGCGACGATTCCCCAACGACCGGTTCCTCGCCATCGGTGGCGGCGTGGACCTGACCGTCGTCCTTCCCGTCCATCCGCTCTGTCGGTCGCTGCAGACGGGCGACTACCAATCACCCGACCCGCAGGCTAGGCGACAGAAACTGATCTGGTGATCACATCGATCGGCCGGACCACCTGCGCATCTGCGAAATTTGACTCCTCGGAGACGATCCTTGCCCACCAATCGCGTTCGGGGTCGTCGCGGCGGGGGAAGAAGTTGCCCCGTCGTTCGACGCTTGAGAGTACGACGCGAATATCGGCGGCTGTGGCGCCGGAACACTCGGCCCAGTAACGCATGAACTGCGGCGTGGTCAGCACCGTCACGCCAAGCTCGCCGGCTACTCGGATCGCTCTCCGATCGTCGGTAGCGAGCTCGATACGGCGCTCCAAGGCGACGGCGAGCGTCGACGCTTCACCGTCGTCTACCGACTTCGCTAACGCCACGAAGCGGACGAGTTCCTCCGGCGTCAGCGAAGTCACCGTGAGCTGACCAGAGGCAGCGAGTGCTCCAACACTGACTGCCTCGGCGGGGTCGTCGTCCGATCGGCCTCCCACGAAGAGGGACTCCTCTGCGGCGATCGTGGTGACAATGAACTCGCGCTTGATCGCCGATGCGACGTCCGCCAGCTGAAGACCGGATGCCACAAGGTTGATGAGCGAACACGCGTCAAGAAGCAGCGGTTGGTCGTCGCTCACGACTCAGATGACCGTGTCGAGCATGACAGCGGCTTCATCGAAATCGAGGCTGTCGAGCGATCCGGCTTCGTTGAGTCCGATGCGTCGTGAGAGTTGTGCCGCCAGACCTCGGGCGGTGACTCGGTCGGTGCGCAGGAACTTGGCGAACTGCCCTTCCGAGATTTGGCCGCGCAGATACGCCTCGACCGCAAGGTAACGGAAGCGGAGCGGGAGCAGCTCGGTGTCCGGTGGGAGGGCGGCAAGCTCAAGAAGGTCTCGCGCCTCATGCACTCGGAAGCCTTGGTTGACGAGCCGGTCCCACGTGTGTCGCTTTACCAGGTTGAGGTTCTCAAGTCGCCGAACGAGCGCTTCGAGTGACACGTGATAGAGATCGGCGAGATGGAGAAGATCAGCGGGAGTGGCCCCATCGCGTCGAGCTCGGCGAACGTCCTGGAAGCGTCGCTGGAGCCCGCTGGAGGGCATCAAGAAGTTCTCGGCGAACCCGTCGGCGAACCGCTCGGATGCCGGCACACGACGATACCCATGCAGGATCGTCGCCTCGGTGAGGCTGCGTTGCGCGAGGAAGTGCGCGTACTCGTGAGCGAGCGACCAGCGCTGACGCTCGAACGGGTGGCGGGCGTTGATCGCAATGCAAGCCCCGTACTCGGTTGAGTTGACGAATAAGCCAGCGACCCTGGACGGGAGTTCGAGGCAGAAAATCCGTAGCCCGACGTCCGTTTCCAACATCTGGCGGAGTTGTTGGACGGGTCCGTCGCCGAGTCCCAACCGGTTACGTTCGCTCGCTGCGAGCGTTTCGCCTGCGCTGTCTGGCTCGATCCCCGAGATGTCTGCCTCGGCGGGGTATCGAAAGGGCAGCGGCGCTTCGGCGATTCGTTCGAGCTCGACGTAGTCATCGGCCAGTCGTTGCAACAGCTCGATCGCGACGACAGTCTGCTCGTCGTCGATGTCCGGTGACGGTGATAGCCGGAACTGAGCGATGAAATCGGTGGGCACCGGTGCTTGGCGAAGGAGTTCATTGACCGGGCGCTTGTAGAGCCGAGCAAACGCGACCAGTTCGTCTGGCCGAATCGGCCGGTCGCCCTTCTCGATCGCAACGACCGTGGTGCGCGCTATCCCGATTCTGTCGGCGGCATCCTGTTGCGTGAGTCCACTCGCTCGTCGGGCCGAGCGGAGCCGATCAAGTGCGATATCGACCGCTGCATCGGGCGCAGGTTTGGAGGTGGCCATCGGGATTCCCTTGGTTTCTACGCGGCCGTGCGGCCGTCGCTAACAGTGACGCCGGGGCAAGTGATACTTCTTGAGCCTAGACGTGAGCGTACACCAGAATCTGACATCGTCAGCAATCTACAAGGAATCTGCACAAAGAAGTCAGAAATAGAGACTTGCCGAAGGCAGCTACTTGTCGCAACTGCATCGGACTTGCCGGTGCACTGCAATGCACCGCGCGTCGCCGGTCAACCCTGTTTCGCAGGTGCCTCAGGTTGGGCGACGAACTCCACTTCGACCGCAAACTGAGCGTAAGTCGCGCTGGCCCTCCGATCACTTGACAGGAGCGGCAGGTCCGCCGACCTTGCGGCCAGTACGACGAGTGCATCGTAGATCGCTCCGCCAGCTATTTGGAGCCTCGGCAACTCGTCGACAAATGCTCTCTGCACAACGGAATCCGGGAACACGCTCGCCGGAAAGTTCGTCGTCAGCATTGTGATGACCTCGTCGGCTCGGCGGCGTTGAGGTGGTGGGAGTCGGGTGAGAACAGAGAACGTCTCGAACCAGGCGTGGCCGGCGAGCCCGGCCTCGCGGTCGCCGATGGCTTCGACGACGGCCCGATGACCGACGTGGTCACTGACACAGAGCGCGACGGCCGCACTCGTGTCGAGTAGCACTCGGTTCGTCAACGCTGGCCGTCGCGACGAAGTCGGTTGACCAGATCACTGTCGATTTGTTCGCCCGTTGGCGGAATGGTGAGGAAACGCCCGCTGGCCTTAAGTCCGCTGCCCGTAGCCGGCTCGATATGGATGCCGCTTCCGTCGAGTTCAATTCGGAGTTCCACTCCGGGTAGAAGTCCCGCCTGCTCCCGGAGCGACTTGGGGATCACGATTCGCCCCGCCGAGTCAATGGTCGTCCTCATGGTAGAACGCTACCATCAAAATGG
>JANMCE010000098.1:0-3972 GCA_031360915.1 Actinomycetes bacterium
GGTTACCACGCCCGCATTCCCAAACAACGCCGGAACTGCTGTTGTCACGTCCACCAAACCGGTGTTGCTGGCCGCGTCGAACACGGCCACCACGTTCGTGAGCCAGATTCCGATGCCGGCTGCGGCCACTTCGTGGTACGGCGTAACCCCCACATCTGCTGAGGTGAGTTTCGCGGCCCCGGGAAACGCAACCTGGATCCGCTCGAACGGCGCGACGGGCACCAGTACGGCCACAATCGCCGGCCAACGGCTTTCGCTCGCTTCCTCTGGCACGGCGACGAACGGAGGCGCTGCCGCGGACGGCGTCGTTTTCACGAGCAGCCAACCCATCGAGCCGATTCTCAAGAGTGGTGACGCGGCGACGTTCATGCCGCTCAACGAACTGTCGAACACGTACGTCCTACCGCTCGGCGCAGACTACGTCGCGTTCACCTGCCCCACAGTCGGAACGCAGATCATGGTCGGAGCTGCCGGGCCATTCACGTGTACGACAACCGGAGCCGGGCCATTCCCGCTCGGCACGCCGGGCAAAGGGGTCTATAACCCCGTCCCCGACATCGCTGTCGGCTCGATGGTCAGCTCCGTGTCAGGTGCGCCGTTCTACATGTACTACGCCGAACCGGGAGGAAGCGAAACCAGTATCTGGGGTCCCAAGCAGGGTCGGCAGTTCACGTATCCGACGCCGATCGTCGCTCCGGTGACGGGCGGCCTGGGCACATGGGAGTCGGCCCCACTTGATACGACTGCGACCGGGACCAGGACGTTTGGCATGTTGTCCTGGTCGGTCACAACCGCTGGCGGGACTGCGGTAAGCCTGAAGGTCGCAAGCGCATCGGCCACGATCGGCCCGTGGACCTACGTCGGGCCGGACGGCACTGTAGCCACGAGTTACACCACGTCGCCCTTACCGATCCCCTTCGCGGTGGACGGACCCCGCTACTTCCGGATCCAGGCAATTCTAGTCGGTTCGGGGGGGCTAAGTCCGTCACTGAACGATGTCACTGCCACCTACAACCTGCCCAGGCTGGCTCATACAACGGGCAGCGCCAGCACCGTCTCCTTCCACGCCCCCATCGGCGTGTCCACGACCGGCTATCTGGTGAGAGTACGAACCGGTACGTCAGCCCTTCCGGCGAGCACCGCCACCCTGAAAGAGTTGGGGACCAGTTCCGGGCTCGGCATTTTGACGTCGGCCGTGGCGAGATTCGAGACCGGTGCGGTGAACCAAGTAGTTATCGCATCCGGTGTAGTCACGACCAGCGTTGGGCTGGCGACACTGATGGATTCGACGGCCCCGCGTTCCATTGTGGTCACGGCGAATCCCAGTGCCGCAGGCACCGCCGTCATCAGGACCACCATGACGCTTGATGTCGGAGCGCCGGGGGGATCACCCTTCATCGAGAACGATATCGACCTGACCATTCTTTCACCATAAGCAACGTTACGCCCTTCGGGCCGTGCTCGGTAGGGTGAAGTCATGGTAATCCCGAGTGACCTTATTCCCCAGGCGGGACCAGGGGACTTTCGGTTGCGGTTGGGGCTTCGTCCGCTTGACCCGAAGGACTGGTTTGTCTTCGGGACCGACCGGACCGAGGCAATGGCCGAGAAAGCGTCGCTTCTGTCGCACCGATTCGACGATGTGTTTCGGGCCGAGCCGGGCACGGAGGCGAAGTCGCAGGAGATCCTCGACGAGGTGGTAGCCAACCTGCAGACCCACCATCGCGATGTTTGGTTCGCGGTCCGGCACGAACTCGACCATGCAGATCGTCATCCGCTCGACACCGCGGCGCGACTCGTGCAGGACGACCTCGTGTTGATGGACGACTCATCGGGCATGTTGCGGTTCGTGGCCGGGTCGGTGTGCGCGCCGAATCGCTGGAAGTTGGCGGTGAAGTTCGGCGGAGACATGCTCCACATCCATCGACCGGTTCCGCAGTACGACACCATTTCCGAGCCCGTCGAGCGGGCCATGCAGCGGCTCACTCCCGAGCGGTCCCTCTGGCGCCTCAACTGGAACATCATGGACAACCCGGCGCGGTACCAGCCGGCCGGACCCAAGATCGGGCCATCGGTTCGCACGCCCGAGGCGGCCTCCACCAAGCTGTGGTTGCGTATCGAGCGCCAGACACTTCGCCGCTTCGCCAAGACCAACGCACTCGTCTTTTGTATCCGCACCATGACCTGTCGCATCGACGAGCTGGCCAGTCGTTCGACTGAGGCGGCCCAACTGCTTGGCGCCGTCGATCAGCTTCCGCCTTGGATGATCGAGCACCGCGACATGAGCCGCTACATCGAGCCGCTCAAGGCCTGGCTGGCCGAGGTAGCCGGGGGCTGAGCCGGTCGGAAAGCGACGAGTCGGCTGGCGTCCCGAACGGGTGCGACCGCAGCAGCCTACGACGCACGGCGGCGACCGGTTCGCGGTCTCAGCCGGTATCGTCGTTCGAGGCCGGTTTCGAGGCCGGTTTCCATCGGAGTGGCATGCAGCAGTTGGATGATGATCGGCGGGACAGCTTGCGCCGCATGAAGATGCTGGCGCTCAGCCTGCTCTTCGGCGCTGCCGTGGTGTTCATCGTCACGCGCCTGCTGGAGAAGAACCACCCGTGGCTCGGCTACGTGCGGGCCACGGCCGAGGCCGCGATGGTTGGCGCGTTTGCCGACTGGTTCGCGGTCACGGCGTTGTTCCGTCATCCGCTCGGGTTGAAGATCCCGCACACCGCCATCATCCCGACCCGCAAGAACGAGATCGGTGAGAGCCTTGGACAGTTCATCGAGGAGAACTTCCTGTCGGACGCTGCCGTCGCCGAGAAGTTGCAGGGCGCGCACATCGCCGCCCGAGGGTCGGCCTGGTTGAGCCAGCCCGCACATGCGCAGAGGGTCGCGGCGCAGGTCGCCAAGGGCATCGGCGGCATCGTCGAGGTGGTGAGTAGCGCGGACGTGCAGGAGTTGATGGATCAGGCCATCACCAATCGGGTTCGTTCGGTCCCCATGGCGCCGTTGGCCGGACGTGCGCTCGATGTCATGACCGAATCCGGCCGTCATCACGAACTCCTCGAATCCGTTTTGCGGGGCGTGAGCAATCTGCTGCGAGACCAGCGCGAGACATTCCGGGCGCGGCTCGCAGGTGAGTCACCGTGGTGGGTTCCCGAGTCGATCGACGACAAGATCTTCGACAAGATCTTCACTGGCGTGCAGTCGTTCCTGAGTGATGTGCTGGCCGACCAGAACCATGAGTTGCGTCGTCACGTCGACGGCCGCCTGGCTGCGCTGGTGGAGGACCTCAAGTCCTCACCCGAGATGGCAGCCCGGGCCGAAGAATTGAAGGAGGAGTTTCTGCACCACCCTGCGGTTCGAACATGGACCGCGTCGCTGTGGACCGATCTCAAGCAGGCACTCATCGATCAGAGCGATGACCCGTCGTCGGTCATGCACCAGCGCATCGCCCACACCCTTGGCCGCACCGCCGAGTCGGTGCAGGCTGACCCGGAACTACAGGCCAAGGTCGACCAGTGGATTGGCTCTGCGGTGACCTACATCGTGCAGCAGTACCGCCACGAGGTCGGCAACCTCATCTCGTCCACCGTGCGTACGTGGGATCCGCAGGACACCAGTGAGCGCTTCGAATTGCAGATCGGCCGGGACCTGCAATTCATCCGCATCAACGGCACCATCGTCGGCGGCCTCGTCGGCCTGGTGATTTACACCGTCAGCCAGATCCTGGGCTGATCAGCACTCACCCCAACTGACGCCGCTCGACGTTGTCTCAGGACTCCGAGCGGTGCCAGAACGCGTTGGGGCGCGCTAGGGCGTGAGGATGACATTGTCGATGAGGCGCACGTCGCCGATCCAGATGGCGATGGCGAGCAGGGTGGGGCCGTGGAGTCGATGCACGGGTTGTAGCGAGTCTGGATCGCGCACGTCGATGTACTCCACCTGCGCCAGGCGTTGGTGGCCGATCTCCTGCGCGGCCATACC
>JANMCE010000110.1:0-14830 GCA_031360915.1 Actinomycetes bacterium
CGTCTCATTCAACGTGTACAGCGTGCGGCCACCGCGACGAGACGCCATGACGCGATGGATCGATGTGTAGTTCGGCGAGAAGAAACTACGACCTACCAGTTCGATACCAAGGACGCCGGCCAGATACGCGCCGATGACACCGGCGTGACACACGACGGCAACCCTGTCTCCGGTGTGACGCGTGATCACCGCCTCGATTGCGCCAACAACGGTGGCGCGAAACTCAGTGGCATCGGCTGGCACCTCAAGCACCATCTGACGCCAGCGCGGATCGTTGGCCTTGCGTAGCTCTTCGAAGGGAACGTAGCTGGTGGAGTGCCGATCGAATTCCGCTACGCCATCCTCCAACTGCATCTCAATATCCTGGGCTGCGGCCAACGGCGCGGCGGTCTGTACCGCCCGCAACATGGGGCTGGAGTACACCGCATGAAGCTTCTCAGTCGACAGGTAGCGGGCGAGATGGTCGGCTTGTTCAACGCCCGCAGCAGAAAGCCCAGGGTCGGCCGGGCCGACAGAGTTTTCCTGCCGCACCGGGAGGGCGTGGCGAATCAGCAGCAGCTCCATGAAAGGCGGGGTTACGACTTCTGCAGCTGGTCGAGTGGGATTTTCACCTTCACACCAAAGAAGCTGCATTCGGTCTTTTTGTGATCCTTCTTCCAGTCTTCAACGCACTTGGAGACGGCCGAGCGCTGGCTGATCATTCCGAGGCTCAAGAGTGCACAGATCGCCATAGTGAGCAGCTTGGTCACAATGGCCTTCACGACCATGGCCGCCACGATCGCAATGCCAACGAACGCCAGGATTGCGATGATGGCGTAGGACTTCACGTTTTCGGTGGTCACGGCCAATACGGACAAATTCATGGCCGTGACGCTACTGGTCCGGTCGCCTTCGGTGGTGGCAAGTAGGCTGCGGCCATGTCCGAACTTCGTCCTGTGCATCTCACGCCCCAGGGTCCACCCACCACGGTGCTCGATGCTGAACCACACGACGCGTTAGAGGCCCTCGCCGCCGCGCTGGCCGCGTCCGCGGACGTTCGTCGCGATGCCATTGCGGCCGTTGTCGCTCGCTGGCCCCGCTTCCTCGACGGATGGGCACAGCTCGGATTGCACGCCCGCGACAACGTTGAGGCCTACGCCGCGTTCCGTGTCGGCTACCACCGCGGGCTTGACCGCCTGCGGGCCAACGGTTGGCGTGGGAGCGGTTACGTGCGCTGGACCGGCGAGGAGAACCGTGGCTTCCTGCGAGCATTGCGCGGCCTACGCGACATGGCCGCTGCGATAGGCGAGACCGATGAGGCCGAGCGCTGCGAACATTTCCTGTTGCAACTCGAGCCCAGTGGCGTGCCCGCCGAGGGATGACCGTTCGACCGTTCGCCGGGGCTGTCCTCCTCGGCGGAGCATCTCGCCGGTACGGCAGTGACAAGGCGCTGGCCCTTCACGACGGCGTCGCCATGGCAGCGTGCATGATCAACATCGTGCGAGCAGCCGGTGCGTCCGACGTGATCACGGTCGGGGGAGCCGATCGTGGTTTTGACGTTGCCCACCGACCAGACCTGTACCCGGGCGAGGGTCCGCTTGGAGGCTTGCTCACCGTTCTCGCTCAACCCAGCCAAGCCGTCATCGTGCTGGTGGCGTGCGACATGCCGTACCTTCGCACCGCCACGGTCCGGCGTCTTGCCCAAACGGCGCACCAGCATCCGGAAAGCGACGCAGTCGTAGCAAAGACGGATAGACGCGAGCCAATGTGCGCCGCCTATCGGGCCGAATCGTGTCGCCTCGTGGCCGAGCGACTGTTCGCCGCCAATGTCAGATCACTGCAGGAATTTCTCGGATGTCTCAAGGTTGTCGAGCTGGTTCTCGATGACTTTGGTGAGGTAAGGAACGTCAATTCGCCGGAGGATCACGTAACGTAGATGGGCAATGGCTATTGGTGAGATCTCTGTGGAAGAAGTTGACGAGCGACGTTCGGCCGGGGCGCTGCTTTTCGATGTCCGTGAAACCGACGAATACCTCGAGGCCCATGCGGCCGGCGCCGTGCTCGTTCCTCTCAGCGAGCTGCCCTCCCGCGTCAGCGACTTCCCCGACGATCAGCCGCTCCTGCTCATCTGCAAATCCGGTGGCCGATCAATGCGGGCGGCAGAGTTTCTGGCCGAACACGGCCGTGATGTCACCAATGTCGCCGGCGGAACCATGGCCTGGATCGCAGCTGGCAAACCCGTGGTGACGGGTCCGGACGCAGAGTGACCTTGCAGGCGGTGGCACCACCCCAGGAGCTTCCCGTAGAGATGATCCTCGACGATGGTCGGCTTGCCGCGCTGGTCGACACGCTGCGCCACGAGCCCCTGTATGCGGTGGACACCGAGTTCCATCGCGAGAAGACCTACTTCCCCAAGGTTGCGTTGGTGCAGATCGCATGGCCGACCGGCATCGCTCTCGTCGACCCCCTTGCGGTCAACTTGGAGCCGCTGGCGGAGATTCTCGATGGCCCCGGCTGCGCCGTACTCCATGCCGCGCAGCAGGACCTCGAAGTCATGGCGCGATCATGTGGCACGGTGCCGCGTGAACTCTTCGATACGCAGATTGCGGCGGGGTTCCTCGGCCACGCCACCCCGTCCCTGGTGAATTTGGTGCAGGGCGAACTCGGTTTCCGTCTTCCGAAAGGGGACCGGCTCACCGACTGGCTGCGTCGACCACTTACCGCCGACCAGTGCACGTATGCGGCGTCCGACGTGGCGCATCTCCTCGAACTCCACCGACGGTTCGTCGAGCAGCTCGCGGCCATCGGCCGGTTGTCGTGGGTGCAAGACGAATGCGAGATGCTCCGCGTTCGCCCCACCGGTCCGAACGACCCCGAGTTGGCGTGGACCCGCTTGAAAGACGTCCGCACGCTGCGTGGCACCGCCCGGAACGTGGCCCGAGCAGTCGCGTCTTGGCGTGAGCGACGAGCCGCGGAGATCGATCAGCCCGTACGTTTTGTGCTTCCCGATCTTGCGGTACTGGGTCTAGCCCAGAAAGCCCCGAAGACGCTTGAGGATCTGCGCAGCACCCGGGGTCTGGACGAACGCCACGGTCGAGGGCTGGTGGGTGAGTCGTTGCTGGCCGCAGTTCGCGAAGGCCTGGCCGATCAGTCAAGCCCGGTGACCGAGCGGGACGAGAATGACCTTGAACGCCACCTGCGTCCGGCGGTAACGCTGGTTTCGGCCTGGGTCAGTCAGTTGGCCAGGGACGAGAAGATCGACACGGTGCTCTTGGCCACCCGATCCGACCTAGTTGATCTTCTGGCCGGTTCATCCGGCGCGCGTTTGGCCGAAGGTTGGCGGGCGCAGATGGTCGGCGAAGGCATCCGACGACTAGTCAGCGGGCAAGCCGCTCTCGCATTTGACGGTAAAGGCGGCCTGAAGTTGCTCGATTTACCCCCTGAGGTGGCCCTCAACGTCGCACCCATCGACTGATACACGCGTTTTGAACTTTTCCCGACTAAGCTGACCACCGATGTCGTCACAGTGATTCGGTGCGGTCACCTCTGGTGCCGTAGCCATGAGGTAGAAGGGTGCCCCCCGTGAAGAAGGGTCGTCACCGCCGCTTCGAAGAAGCGCGCAAGTTGAAGCAGTCTGGCCCAGGCGCGTTTGACCTCGGCTTTGGCAACGGTGGGGAAGCTCGCCCAGTCGAAGAGGATGACGAATACGCCGCATTGGCAGAGAAATACGGCGTCGTTTTTGACGATGACGAAGATGATGAGGACGAGCAGTAGCTCGCACTCCCTGACCCGCCCCCTGGGCGCTGGTGAACCAACACTATGAATCCCCCCGCACTCCGTAACGTTGCTCTTGTCGCGCACGTCGACCATGGCAAGACCACCCTGGTCGACGCACTTTTGCGCGCCACCGGAACCTTTGCCGCCCACGCCGCCGTCATCGACCGGGTCATGGACTCGAACGATCAAGAGCGCGAGCGAGGCATCACCATTCTGGCCAAGGCCGCATCGGTCACCTACAAGGGCGTGAAGATCAACCTGGTCGACACCCCGGGCCACGCCGACTTCGGTGGCGAGGTCGAACGAGCCCTCACCATGGTCGACGGCGTCATCCTGCTGGTGGACGCAGCCGAAGGCCCGCTGCCCCAGACCCGCTACGTGCTTTCAAAGGCGCTTGCCCTCGACCTGCCCGCCATCGTCGTGGTCAACAAGGTCGACCGCCAGGACGCTCGCCCCGATGAAGTCCTCGACGAGATCTACCAGCTCTTCATGGACCTTGACGCCGGCGATCACCACATCGACTTCACCGTCGTGTCGGCCGTTGCCCGCGAAGGTCGCGCCATGCTGGGCGTCGGCATGCCTGCCGCCGATGCCGACCTTTCGGCACTGCTCGACACCATCCTGGAGAAGATCCCGCATCCGCAGGGCGATCACACCGCTCCGTTGCAGGGTCTGGTCACCAACCTCGACGCCAGCGAATACCTTGGCCGCCTCGCCATCGGTCGCGTGGTGAACGGCGTCATGCGCAAGGGCGAAATGGTGGCGCTGCTGGACGAGGAGACCCTCGAAGGTCAGACGCCACTCAAGCGCAAGCTCAATAACCTCATGGCCTTCAGTGGCGTTGGTCGCGCCGACGTAGAGGAGCTGTACGCCGGTGACCTGTTCATCGTCGCCGGCTATCCCGAGGTGGAAATCGGCGACACGCTGGCCGATCCGCTCACACCTAAGCCGCTGCCCCGTATCGCGGTTGATGAGCCTGTGTTGTCGATGACGTTCGGCGTAAACACCTCGCCGCTCGCCGGCAAGGACGGCAAGTACCTCACCAGCCGCCACCTCAAGGAGCGGCTGGACAAGGAAGTCCTCGGCAACGTTTCCATCAAGCTGCAACCCACCGATTCTCCCGACATCATTGAAGTCGCCGGGCGTGGTGAGCTTCAGTTGGCGGTGCTCATCGAGTCGATGCGTCGTGAGGGCTACGAGCTGCAGGTCAGCCGCCCCGAGGTCATCACCAAGGAAATCGAAGGCAAGCGTCACGAGCCGATCGAGCGTGGTGTGTGCGACGTTCCCGACGAGCATGTCGGTACCGTCACCCAAGCGCTCGCCCCTCGCAAGGGTCGCGTCACCGACATCCAGGCCGGCGACATTGGCCGATCCATCATCACCTTCGAAGCACCGGCGCGCGGCCTGATCGGCTTCCGTTCGTTGCTGCTCACCGCCACTCGCGGTACGGCGTTGCTGCATCAGCACAACGCCGGCTGGATCGTGTGGCAGGGCGATCTACCTCACCGCATGGGCGGCGCCATGATTTCCGATCGAATGGGTGACACCACCGCCTATGCGCTCGACAACCTGCAGGCCCGCGGCGTGCTGTTCGTCGATCCGGGCGAAAAGGTGTACGAAGGCATGGTCGTCGGCGAGAACGCCCGCGCTGATGAGATGGTCGTCAACTGTGTGCGCGCGAAGGAAAAGAACAACATCCGTACCCACAGCCACGACGACGGCATCAAGCTCCCGCCGCCCAAGGTGCCTACACTCGAAAACGCCATCGAATTCATCGCCGACGACGAACTGGTCGAAGTGACCCCGAAGGCCATCCGCATCCGCAAGCGTCAGCTGCAAGAGTCCGATCGCCGCCGAGCCAACAAGAAGTAAACCGTCTTTCGCAAGAGCCGCCCAGTCGACCTCGGTCCCGGGCGGCTCTCGGCGTTTTCTGGTGCTACAGCCCGAGCAAGTCAGGTTCCGTATCACCCACGTGATACCCCAGCCGACTCTCTCAGCAGGACGGGTCGGGCCCTGGTCCCACCCGTTGGTGACCTCAGCCGACTGGTCCAACAGTCTCCTACTCGGGTGTTGCCACCGGAATGGCCGTCCTCCGATACATACTGACGGGGTGCGACAGCCCTTACCGACCGAACGCACGGTGCTTCAGGGTCTGTCCATCGCCCGATGGGGCGCAGTGGCCTGGATGGTCGCCACCACGATTTTGCAGCGCAAAGACATCGCTCGACCATGGCTGGCCGTGGTCGCGATGGGTGTTGCCGTCACGGTGGCAGTCCAGTATTCGGTGAGTCTTCGCCGGAATCCCGGCAGGCTTTTTCAGCTCCCGGCTGTAGCAGTGCAGGTGGCGCTGTCGTTCTTTCTTTACGCCGCTGATGGCTGGGTGTATAAGGAATCTCACGCGTTCGGCGGTGGACAAAACTTGGCTGGCTCCATTCCCGACATCGCTGCGTTGGCTACCGGCACGGCGTTCGGACCATGGTGGGGCGCAGGCGCGGGAGCGATGATCGGCCTCGGCCGTGTCTTTGGTGGCTTCGCTGACAACCACGTCTCAGACCTGGGTCGCAAAGACGTTCTGTCCGTCCTCGCAACGATGGTCTTCATGGCGTTGGCGGGGTTCCTGTTCGGTTTCATCACTCGCCTACTGCGGAAAGTAGAGACCGAGGTTGTCGCAGTGAAAGCGCGCGCCGATGTCGCACGCACGCTGCATGACGGCGTTTTGCAGACGCTGGCACTCGTCGAGCGGCGCACGCGGGACTCTGACCCTGAGTTGGCCAGTGTGGCGCGTCAAAGTGACCGGCAGCTAAGGGCTTGGCTGTTCCATGGCAATGACGAGTCGGGCGATCTCTCCAGCAAGCTGCACGCCGCCGCTGACCGGGTGTCGGCGCAGTTCGACATCCCGATCACGGTGTCGCTCGTTGTCGATGACGACATCCACCTCGAACCCCACCTTTCCCACGCCCTCGCGGGGGCCGCCGGTGAGGCGATGATGAATGCTGCGAAACACGCTTCACCCACGCAGATAGTGGTGTTCGCTGAGGTTGACGACGACAGCGCGTTCGTGTCGGTGCGAGACGACGGCTGCGGCTTTGACCCAACCACAGCGCAACGTGGACAGGGACTGAACCAATCGATAGAGGCCCGCATGGCTGAGGTCGGCGGTCGCGCTGCGATCACCTCGGCACCGGGCGAAGGAACGGAAATTCAACTATGGACGAAGTAACCCCACTGCGAGTTGTACTGGCCGACGATCATGCCGTGCTGCGAGCGGGCCTGCGCTCGGAGCTGGGCGAAGGCTTTCAAGTCGTCGGAGAAGCCGACGACGCAGAAGGCGCTATCGATGTGATCAACGGCCGCCAGCCCGACCTAGTCGTTTGCGATCTCCACATGCCTCGTGGTGGGGGATTGGCCGTCGTGCGAGCCTGCGCCACCATTGCCCCGATCGTGATCCTGACCGTGAGTGAGGCCGAACGCGATCTGCTCGACGCCGTTGCTGCGGGCGCGGCCGGTTACCTGCTGAAGACGACGCCAACCGACGAGCTGCGCCGAGAGTTCGTCCGCGCTGCCAGGGGCGAACCCGTCTTCAGTCCGTCGCTCGCCGCTCTGGTGCTCGGAGAGTTCCGCCGCCTGGCCAAAACTGCAGGAGCCAATCCGCTCTCCGATCGCGAGCGTGAGGTGCTTCAGCTGGTAGCACGGGGCCATCCCTATGCGCGCATCGGTACCGATCTTGGTATCTCGGCCAAGACCGCAGAAAACCACGTGCGCAACATTCTCGGCAAGCTCCACCTCAGCCGACGGGCCGACCTAGTGCGCTACGCCGTCGAGCACGGCATCGACTAAGCACGTGTTCTGGCAGTAGGCGATGTCGATTTACGACATCGCCTACTGCCAGAACATCAGGGGCCGGGCTGTTTACCAAGCATCGCAACTGTTCCCCCAGGGAGTCGTGGGGGATTCCCTCGATAGGCAGCACTCGGTGAAACGTCGAAGATCAGACCATGACCTCACCGTGGCCCGCCCCTCCTGCACCAATTCCGCCCGCGCCGCCCAAACCGAGGGCAGAATTCACCGCCGCCCCACCCCAGGAGCCCAGCCGACGGCGGATCCCGGTTGCGGCTATCACCGACGTCCCGGCGGTCACGTGGCTGTCGGCCTTCGGCGCGGCACTCATGCTGGTGGCCGCCATTGCGTTGACACCCGATTGGAAAACGCTGTCGGTCATCACGCGCCTGTTCATCATCGGGCTTACGAATCTGGCGGTCATCTTCGTCGCCGAGAAGTCCCGAGCGAAGATGCCGATTGTTGGGCGGGCGCTGTCGCACCTCGCTCCGGTATTGCTTGCCCCATCGGCCATTCTCGCCGCGGCTTCTGCTGGTACTCATTGGCGGGCGTCGATAGCGGTCGGTGGCCTCGCCGGTCTCCTGGCAACCGAGTTCCAGTACCGGCGCCTCAAGCTCGTGCTGCTCCCGTTCGCATCGGTGGCAGCCGCCATCCTGGCTGGCGCAGGTGTCGCGGCGCTTACCAACACACCGATCGGAATCGTGATTGCGCTGCTCTCGGTCGTTGCGGTCGTACTTCGCCGCGAGTCGCAGGCGACCCTTCTCGCCGCGGCGGCTGGGCTAGTGCCGCTCATTGGGTACCTTGGCAACATCGGGATCGGAGCCGGGACCTTGACCGATCTGGGTGCCCGAGGCGACGCTCTTTCCTGGGCCGCCCCGGTCGCCGGTCTGATGGCCGCTCTGGTGCTTTTTCGCCGGGCCGAGCGCATCGGTAGTCGCGTGTTGGTCGCCCTCGGCGTCACGATCCTTCTGACAAACCTGGCCGCCGGGCTGCATCTGCTGACCGTTACTCGCAACTCGGCGCTGCTGCTTCCCGGGCTCGTGCTCATCGCAGCAGAAGCGTTGGCCGCTTGGAAGCGCAGCGACGAGTTCTGGCACTCGATCAGCTCAGCGCTCGCGACCGCAGTGCTGCTCATCACCAGCACCGCGTTTCTGGCGATCGGTCTCTCAGAAGTGGCGGCCACCATTGCGCACCCTGATGTTGCCCTGGCAATCGGTCTGGCCGTGCTTGCCTGCGGTCTGGCCGTGTCGGCATTCCGCTATCGAGCGCTGGCCGACGCCGCGGCCCCGGTGACAGCGGAACTCGGCGTCGTCGTAGCCGCAGCCGCCCTCGCGCTGACCGGCCAACCGGTCGCAGCCGTCGCCGTACTTGTAGTAGCCGCTGGTGTTGTCGCGCTGCGATCGGCTCTGCCGTCCTGGCTCGCAACGTGCTTCGCCCTCGTCGCCTGGTGGGTCGGTGTGCTGAAGCCAGTCGGTCACGAGGTGATCAGCCTCAACGGTTTGACCGCGCTGCTGCAGGTGGTCGCTCTAAGCCTGATGCTCGGCACCGTTCGAGGCAGGCTGGGACGGGCGGAAACGCTGTTCGTGGCTTTCTGGCCGGCACCGGTGATGGCGCTGGCTACGTGGTATCTGGTGCGGTCCACCGACGTGGCCGTCATCGTCGGGCTGTTTTCCGTGGTCGTCTGCTTGGCTCAGCTTCGACGGAACGGCCAGACCGCATGGCTCGGAATGGTGCTGCCGACCGCGATCTTCGTCTTTGCCGAAATTCGTTCGACCGCGTCGGTCAGTGTCATGGCCGCAGTCGTTGTGGCGCTCGTTGCGTCGGATCGCTTGGTGCATGGAAGCCGCTCGTACCGATTTGCTCTGGCCGCGGTCGTGCCACTCACCATCGTCACCATTGCTGCCCGATGGGGTGCCACCTATCAGTCGATCGCGGCGGGGCTCCTGATACTCGGCGTGGTCGCTGCCGCTACATCTTTCAAGCGCGGCCGACCGGAACTCGACACGTTGGTGATGTCGTTCTTCATCACCGGACTTGGCGCTGCTCTCGTGGCTGAATCGGCCGGGCAGCAGGAGGATCTTGCCAACCTGCTGCTGGTGACCGGTGCCGTGTTCGCCGGGATGCTGCTCTGCCGCGATCGCCCCACCACATCGAGTTGGCTGGCCTACGGGCCAGCGCTGGCGTGGGGTTCGGTCTACCTGCTCGTGACGCAACACAGCAGCCAGCCCACTCGAGCCGGCGTCACCATCGGACTCGCCATTGTCGCCATCGCCATCGGCGGTCTACGCCGTAGCGCAGCTCCGCTGCTCATTGGTTCGCTCACCACAATTGCCACCATCGTGATCATGGTCGGTCCGGCGCTGGCCAAGTTGTCCCTCTGGCTCTGGGTGGCCCTGGGCGGCGCCTTCCTCATCGGCCTGGCAATGCTCATCGAACGCAAGGTGGTGAACGAGTCGGGCGAGCAGCACCGGGTGTTGGAAAAGGTGTTGAAGGGCTACCGCTAAGGAGCTCTACTTCCTGCGCACGGCGGGGTGCGGCAGGAAGGTCTGCGAGGTGTGGCGGGGCTGCAGTTGCTCCACCAGCATGGCGTAGACCTGCGGGCCGACGAACTCGGTGATCTCGTCCTTCAGATAGACGTAGGTCGGGTCCTTGCCAACGAAAGCCTCATGGCTATCGGTGCACCACCAGTGGAAGTCCTCACCGCCCTCACCCCAATCGCGACGCTTCCACTCCCGCAACGTTGAGGTGATGTGGCCTCGGGCGTCGGTGGTCTCGGCCAAACGGAGCGGTACCTGCCAGCACACGTCGGGCTTCCAGTCCATCGGCCGCTCGCCAACTTCAAGCGCCGCGTTATGAAAAGCGCAGCCGATGCCCCCTTCGAAACCGGGCCGGTTAAGGAAGATGCAGGCGTCATCAGCGAGGCGGGTCGTGCGGCTGCCGCCCTCTTCCTTTTCGGGCATAAGCCAGCCATAGCGCTTGGCCTTGGCATGGAATTGCCACTGGTCTGGACGCAACCGCTCGACCGCCCGTTCGACCTGGGCGACGTCGTCTTCATCGATCATGTGGGCGCCGTAGCTGCAGCAGCCCTGCTCGAGGTGCGAGGCATCCCCGGTCATGATGCCCTGACATCCGCCGCCGAAGATGCAGGACCAAGACGACAGGAAGAAGGTGATATCGAAAACCCAGGTGCGATCCTCAATGGGATCGTCGAAGGTCAGATACTCGTGGAGGTCATTTGGAGCGGACACGGACATTGAAGTTATCGGGTGGCAGGCTACGGTCGGGGGAATGAGCGCAACACTCGTCGATGACCTTCGCCGCGCGTTGACGCCCGATCGGGTCCGAACCGACGCCACCGAGCTCACGTTGTACGGCCGAGATGCCTCCAACATGACCGGTCGGGCCGTGGTGGTGTGCTTCCCGCTGACCACTACCGAGGTGCAGTCGTGCGTGCTGGCAGCCCGTCATCACGGCGTGCCCTTCGTGGCTCGTGGCTCGGGCACCGGCCTGGCCGGGGGAGCGGTACCGCCCGACGGCGCCGTCATCATCGTGCTCACCAAGATGAACCGTGTGCTGTCGGTCGACGTGCCGAACCGGATGGCGTGGGTGGAACCCGGCGTACTCAACCTCGATCTTTCCAAGCAGATGGCGATGCACGGACTGCACTTCGCACCCGACCCATCCAGCCAACAGTCATGCTCGATCGGCGGCAACGTAGCCAACAATTCAGGCGGCCCACACTGCCTGGCCGAAGGCGTCACCAACGGCCATATCCTCGGCTTGGAAATGGTGCTTCCGTCGGGCGACATCATCACGCTTGGAGGAGCCGACGCTGAACCGATCGGGCTTGATCTTCGGGGCGTCGTGGTCGGCTCCGAAGGCATGCTTGGCGTGGTCACCAGCGTGCTCGTTCGCCTCACGCCGAACCCTCCCGCGGTCAAAACCATGTTGCTTGCATTTGCAAGTACTCGCGCCGGAGCCGAAACCGTCAGTGCCATCATCGCCGCCGGAGTGCTTCCCGCCGCGCTGGAGATGATGGACGCACCCATCACGCGTGCGGTTGAAGCGTTTGCGCACGCCGGGTTTCCTACCGATGCCGAGGCCGTGCTCATTGTGGAAGTCGACGGTCTACCCAACGCCGTTGCCGACGCCGTCGAACGGGTCTGCGAGATCGGCGAGGCCCACGGTGCCACCAGCATTCGCATCGCTGCCGATGCCAACGAGCGAGCGCTCATCTGGAAGGGTCGCAAGAGCGCGTTCGGCGCTATCGCCCAGATCAAACCGAACTACTACCTGCACGACACCGTCGTACCCCGCGCCAAGCTGGTCGAGGTGCTCGAGCAGGTCTATGCTATTGCTGACCGCCACAACCTGCTGGTGATGAACGTGTTTCACGCGGGCGATGGCAACCTCCATCCACTGTTGGTGTTCGACAAGCGCGAACCGGGCGTGATGGAGCACGTGCATCAAGCCGGAGACGAGATCGTGGCCGCCAGTGTGGCCGCGGGCGGCGTGCTGTCGGGCGAGCACGGCATCGGCCTGGAAAAGCGGGAGTACATGTCGATGATGTTCAGCCCGGTCGATCTCGACCTACAGGCTCGGCTGCGCGACGTGTTCGACCCTGATCACATATCGAACAGCGACAAGGTGCTGCCGTCCGGCAGCCGATGTGCCGACATCGACAGCCTGGCTCCGGGGATGTGGATCTGATGGATCTCTCTGCGTTTGCCGAGGCGGTCGGCACCACCGGACCGGTTTCCATCATCGGTCTCGGTACTCGAGGCGGGCAGGTGCCGGGCTGCAAGGTGGTCGCCGCGCCGAGCGGCATCCTCGACTACAACCCCGCTGAGATGACGCTGCGCTGCGGCGCAGGTACATCGATGGATGAGGTGTTGGACGCACTGAAGGCCGCCGGACAGATGGTGGCCTTGGCACCCGGAGGGACCGTTGGGGGAGCACTCGCGACCGCAGCCAGCGACATCCGCCGGCTCGGTCGTGGGCCGGCTCGTGAGGCGTTGCTGCAGGCTCGCATCGTGACCGCTGACGGTCTCATTGCCAAGGCTGGCGGACCAACGGTGAAGAACGTCAGCGGCTTCGATCTGTGCCGCCTGCTGGTGGGTTCGCATGGGGCGCTCGGCTTCTTCGGTGACGTGATTCTGCGCACTCGTCCCGCGCCCGCCGTGAGTCGCTGGTTCGCTGGAACAGCTGACCCCGACCTCGTGCGCGGTCGTCTCTATCGACCGGCCGCTGTGCTGTGGGACGGGCGCACGACGTGGGTCTGTCTCGAAGGGCATCCGGCCGATGTTGCCGACCAAGCTGCACTGGTCGGACTCCCCGAAGCAGACGCGCCGCCAACACTTCCGCCCTACGCATGGTCAGTAGCGATGCCCGATCTTCGTCGAGTGATAGCAGATGTGACTGCGTCGGCGGTTGCCGAGTTCGGCGTCGGTGTTATCCACGCATCGGTGCCCCAACCGGCACGCCCCGTCGACCCTGCGGTGTTCGAGCTGCACCGCTCGCTTGCCGCGACGTTCGATCCAACCGGACGACTCAACCCCGGACGATTCCCTCTTCTCCTCGATACGGCGACCACCTGATGGATCTGAAACTCAACGCCGACGACCTCGCCAGTTGCGTGTCATGCGGCCTTTGCCTGCCCCACTGCCCCACGTATCGGGTGAGCGGCGAAGAAGCCTCGTCCCCCCGTGGCCGCATCGCGGCTATGCGCGCCGTGCAGGAACCAGGCGGCATTGCGGATCCGGCGTTCTTTGCCTCCATCGATTCATGCGTGCAGTGCCGCGGGTGCGAGACGGCGTGCCCGTCGGGCGTGAAGTTCGGCAGCCTCATGGAAGGCACCCGCTCGACCCTCGCCGCCGAGGGATTGATGACGCCGCGCTGGCAGCGCCTCGGGTACAAGCTGCTCGGCAGGCACCGCGTCGTACTGGCCGGTTCGCGCATGCTCGCAGTGGCGCAGCGCCTTCGACTTGTACCCAGCCGTTTCGGTGTTCCTCTATTGCCGCTGCGCAATCCTGCGTTGGTTGCCACCGGCACCGATGTGTGGTTCTTCCCCGGCTGCATAATGGATGCATGGCAGCGGCCGGTACACGCGGCGGCCATGCGCGTGCTGGCCGCTATGCGAGTCGGCGTCGCGCTGCCGAGCGGGCAAGGTGCGTCGTGCTGCGGCGCGCTCCACGTGCATGCCGGTCTCACCGGCGAGGCCTCCGCGTTGGCCGAACGCACCATGGCAGCCTTCCCGGGCGAGGCGCCGATCCTGGTCGATTCGGCCGGCTGCGGCGCGGCCATGAAGGACTACGGCCACCTTGTCGGCACGCCTGCGGCCGTCGCGTTCGCAGCGCGGGTACACGACATTCACTCGTGGGTGGCCGACAATGCGTCTCGCCTACCTGCGGCGGTCGTCCCTCAGGGCAAGATCATCGTGCAAGACCCGTGTCACCTTCGCCACGTGCAGCGCTGCCACCTCGATGTGCGCAGGGCGCTCGCTCCGTTCGCTCAGGTCGTCGAAATCGACGACGAAGGTTTGTGCTGCGGCGCCGGGGGTGCCTACTCCAGCTTTCATCCCGACGTCGCCGCCGATATCCGCCTGCGAAAGCTCGGCTCCATCGGGCGTGCGACGGTTGCGTCGGGCGCAACCGTGGTGGCCAGCGCCAACCCGGGCTGCGCCATGCATCTCGCCGCGGCCGGCGTGCGGGTGGTGCATCCTATGGAAGTGATCGACGCGGCCCTCGGAGGACAACATGGCCGGTGAGTATGAAAACATCCGGCGCCGGTTGGAAGCCATCGCCGAAGAGTTGGGTGACCTCGCCATCATTCGGTTGCGCGAATCCATCGACGCCGGCGGCAAGGAACGCCCCATCGACGAAAAGCGCCTCACCCAAACTCGCCGCGCCGTGGAGAAAGCCATCGACATCCTCAAAGAACCGGACGACATTACGGACTAAGGCCGGCGTGGCTTGACCCGTGCCCAAACCGCTCAGGCGGGCGGGGGCTCGGCCCGTTTGGTGGCGAGGTCCCGCTCCTTGGCGCGACACTTCTCGGCCCACGCACGTTGGCCGACTCGCTCGTACAATTCACCGGCGCGGTGGAAGGCGGCGACGGCGGCGCGGAGATCGCCCGCGCTCATCTGCAGCTGACCGATCGATTCGAGCGTGTTCGCTTCACCCAGAACGTCGCCGACACGGCGGTACAACGGCAGGGCCTGGTTGAACAGGTCCCGAGC
>JANMCE010000224.1:0-10053 GCA_031360915.1 Actinomycetes bacterium
GCTTGTCGCTATCGCCCCGTCGATGACTCAACTGCACGAGCGGCTGTTCTTCGAATGCGAATACCACATCGAGGTCAAGTCGAGCGACGAGACCACCGCCGCAACGATCGATGTCCGGTATTTGGCTGCCTACACGCTGCCCAACGGTGACGACCTCGATCCTGCCGACGTCGTAGCGTTCGGTGACGTGACCGTCCTCCGAGCGATTCACCCGTACCTGCGAGAACTGGTGCAAAGCGTCGGTTCCAGACTTGGCCTCGGCAACGTGCTCCTCGGCTTGTTCCGTGTGCCAGTCCCCCCGCCAACGGTCGAGGCGGTACCGGTGCCGGCCAAAATGAAGGCGAAGCGAGCTACGCCAAGTCCAAGGCGTTCAAAGTAGAACCGTCGCCGAATCGCTCACGGTCGTCGAAGGCGCCCGCCTTCTCGGCGTCTCGCCCGGTCCACTGATGCGGCGGTGCGACGAAGGGCGCGTCCCAGCCGAATGGTTGATGACCGGTGGCGCATTGACGTCGACGTCCTCGGGACCTTCCAGAGCAGGCGACATCAGCTCAGTCCGTTGCTCGTGACGCTGCGATGACCTCTGTTCGCCGCCGTCGAACTCGTGCCGATGCCGCAGCAAACCTCGCGTAACCCTTTGCTGCGATCGGCTGCAACGAAATGTCCTTTGCCGAGTGGGTCAATCAGTGAGGGCCGCTGTTTGGCGGCTGCGCACCGAGGAGGAACCCATGCGAACGACGAACCGGTGGCATTCGCCGTTGATCGACATCGATGAAGTTGCTGGGCGTCTCGGAGTCTCGACACGCTACGTTCGCCGCCTCGTCGCTGAACGTCGAATTGCGTACGTCAAGGTCGGCCGGCTGCTCCGTTTCGACGCCGACATGATCGACTCATGGGTTGCAGCCGGCGTAGTAAATGCGTACCGGGGCGGCGCCCTGTCGCCTACCAAACCGGTGCAACGCTCAGCTGACTCCCCGAAGATCAGCGGCGCCGACGCGAGGGTGGCGTCGACGCATACAAAAGCCCGCCAGTCCCGGTAAGGGGGAGGGCGGGCAGGAGTGGCTTCAGTATGCCCCGATTGCCGGGGCCCAACAAAGTCGCTTCCTGAATCCTGAGCTGTCGCCGTCGTGAGGGCCGCCACCGATGATGACGTGCTCGCGCCCCTGACTCCCAGAATCCGATCGGGGCAGTCACTCCGTCATCCCGGCGAGGAACCGTTCAACCTTGGCGTTGCTGGCGGCCTCCTCGTTATCCAGCGCGCCGACGTAGGTGCTGACGAGCGTGTCGACGCTGTGCCCGAGCCGGCGGGCGGTGTCCCCGAGCGAGAGGCCGCCCTTCAACCAACTGGTGGCGGCGGCGTGCCGGCAGTCGTACACGCGTAGAGGTGGCCACGGATCACCATGAATCGCGCCAGCAGCGACCGCTGCAACGACGCACGCGCGAGCGACGATGCGCGTCCGGTTTGCCGTCGTCGCCGCAGTCGGCTGGCCGTCGAGACGGAGGCCAAGCTCCCGATCGATCTCGGCGATGGCCTCCCGATCGAGGCTTCCGATCAGTACCGAGTTGTCCCGAAGCCACTTCTCCCACTTGGCGTCCGGCGCCGCTGCGTCGGGCCGCATGGCGGTCTTCAAGTACCGCCGCAGTTCGGCATCGCGCTTGCCGACCGGCGTGCTGACAGCGAGCATCACCAACTTCGACAAACTCTCGACCGCTGAGGTTCGCGTGCGTGGTTGCCACTCGACCCACTGCTCGCCAAGCCACCGCCGCGCCCATTCGTACACCGTGAGATCCGACAGCGACAGCAGCCACGACTCGGGCTCGCAGGTGGTCGTGTCGAACCGGTCGCCGTCGCGGACTGCTTGCATCAGCAACGACCGGAACCGTTCGGCCTCGGCCTTCGTGCGGAACGACTTTGTCCGTTGCCGCCCGTCGACCGACCAGCGAGCGACCCAGCGGCCGCGTCGCGGAATAGGTCGTTGACCTCATCGACCGTGACATCACGAGCCATCGTGAACACCGCGTCGGTGAGCGACGCGTTCAGCAGAGGGACGCGTACGGCGATGCCGTTGAGTTTCCCGGTTCAGCTCCGGGTAGATCAGGGTGATCGCAGTCGCCGAACCGGTGGAGGTGGGAATCAGCGAGTTCAACGCCGAACGGGCCCGGCGCAAGTCTTTGTGCGGGGCGTCGACGACGACTTGGGTATTGGTCACGTCGTGCATGGTGGTGATCGCGCCGCGTTCGATCCCGATCGCCTCGTGCAGGACTTTGACGACGGGGGCGAGGCAGTTCGTGGTGCACGACGCGGCGGTCACGATCCGATGAACCGCCGGGTCGTAGAGATGGTCGTTGCAGCCCATCACTATGTTCAAAACCGTGTCGTCTTTCACGGGGGCGGCGACGACGACCTTGCGGACGCCACGGTCGAAGTACGGGTCGAGGAGTGCGGTGGTGCGGAATTTGCCAGTCGACTCGATCACAATGCAACCCCGTACTCTTGCCACGGCACCGCACCCGGCGACGCATGATCGGTGAAGCTCACCGGGGAACCGTCGATCGTCAAATGGTCTTCGGCAGCGGTGATGGTGCCTTGGTAGCGGCCGTGGACCGAGTCGAACTCCAGTAAATGCGCTGCGGTGCGAGCGCCACCTTTTGTTTCGTTGATGTGCACAAGCTGGAGGTCGGGGTGTTGGTGGAGGGCACGGACTGCGAGGCGGCCCATCCGTCCGAAACCATTGATACCAAGTCGGATGGTCATTCGTCTGCCTGTTCGTCGTGAGAGGTAAGGATTGTGGAGATGCGAACGTCGAGGTTGGCGACGACCGTGTCGAACGCATCGTTGGTGCCGACCGCGACAGGGTCGGGGATCGACCAATGCCACCAATCGGACGCCGGGGTGAGTTCTTCATGGGCCTGATCGCAGACCGTCACGACCTGCACGCCAGACTCAACGCGTGTGATGGATCGTGGCGTGGCATCGTCGAGCACCATGCCGGCGCGTCTTGCGGCGTCGATCGCGCCTGGGTGCACCCGTTGCGCCGGGTGGGTGCCAGCGGACGTTGATGTCAGGCCGGTACGCGCCGACCACATCGCTGACGCCAGCTGTGAACGCGCCGAGTTCGCTGTGCACACGAACAGCATGTCGCCGACCGGGCGGCGCGGGCCTACCGTTGTCAGGCGTAGCAACGGCTCACGCACGAGGCGCACATATTTGCGGCGCCCGTCACCCGCCGAGGCGAACCTGGCGACCAGCCCGACCTGTTCGAGCACATCGAGATGATGCGCCAACAGGTTCGACGGCACCCCCAGCCGGGCACCGAGTTCCTTCGGGGACCGGTCACTCACCGAAAGATCATCCACGATCGCCAACCGCACCGGTTCACCCAAAGCCGCGTGCATCGCCGCCCGGTACACAAGGTTGTCCATCGCCGGTGATGGTTCCTTGTGCCGGTTCATCGCACACCGAGACCGAGCGAAACGGCGAGTTTCTGGACACGGCCACGGATCTCGTCGCTAGCCGCACGAGCGTGCTCGACGCTTTGGCCGATGTCGTAGAGCAGGACCCAGTCCTCATACCGTTTGCCCGGAAGGATGGGGCACGCTTCACCGCAGCCCATCGTGACGATCACGTCGGCCGCCCCGATCACCTCGTCAGTCCATGGCTTCGGGAACTCGCCGGTGATGTCGATACCGACCTCGGCAAGGACAGCAGTGACGACGTCGCTAACCTGAGCCGCGGGTTCCGTGCCAGCTGACCACACCATCACCGTCTCGGGGCACAGATGACGAAGCCAGGCGGCAGCGATCTGAGAACGGCCGGCGTTGTGAGCGCACAAGAACACCACGCCGGGAGGTCCACCCCGGTCGGTTTGCACCTTGGCCATCGCGCGTAGACGCTCGCGAGCGAACCGCTCAGCGAGCAACGGGAGGAACGTCGGGATCGTCGCGGTCGGTGTCAGCCGACTGAGCGAATCAGCGACACACCGCTCGACGGTTTCTGGCCCACAAACGCCCACGAACTCGTTCGCCAGGTTCGCCGAAGCCCGAGGCACGATCTGGCGATGCTCGACCGACAACTCATCCGATGTAGCTACGCAACATCGCTCCCAATCGCTGTCTCGATCGGACGGGCTAGATCACTCATCACAGAATGAGTCAATCCGAGTTGAGTGAATGGGAGATGGCGGGGTGGTGAACAACGAACCCAATCCCGGCGAAATCCGATCTGGTCCGAATCATCGGTTCGAACACCCCGTGGGAATCACTGGACGAACCTACCGTTCCGTAACATCGCGGGGGCCGGGACGCGTGGGTGGTCCAGTTCGTTGCGGCGGGGTAGGAAGATTTCGTAGGTGGAGTGTGGTGTGCTGAGGCGGGTGAGGTGGCCACCTTCTCCATCGATGAGGGTTCTGGCGAGGGGAAGGCCGAGCGCGCTTTCGGTGTCTGTGGTCGTGGGTGGTGTGTGGCCTTGGTCGCTGACTCGGATGCGGACCCCGTTTCGTAGGTTTTCGACGTCGATGGTGACGTCACCGCGTCCGTGCACGAGGGCGTTGTCGATGAGCACGTTCAGAGCTTGACCGACGGCGCCGTTGCTGCAGACCAGAGTTGTGTCTCCGAGGGTGTCGACGGAAACGGTTCGGTCCGCCTTTCGGAAGGCGGGCTCGAACAGTTTGGCGTGCTCGCGGGAGAGGTTCCCGAGATCGACGACGTGGGCGTCGACGTCGTTGCGATGCTGCCGGGCGATCGTCAGGAGTTCGGTGATGCTGTCGAGGAGCCGGTCGGCGTGGCCGATCGCTGCGAGGGCTTCGCGGTGAGCGGTTTCGAGGTCGTCGGTGTTGGCGATCTCTTCCAGGCGGATCGCGAGTGAGGTGAGCGGTGTGCGAAGTTGGTGGGAGGCGTCGAGCGTGAAGCGGCGTTCGGCGGCGACGAGTTGTGTAATTCGTGCCGCTGCTGTGTTGAGGGATTGGGCGATTCCGTCGAGTTCGGCGATCCCCGCGCCGCTGTTGGCGCGGGCGGAGAAGTCTCCGGCGGCGAGCCGGTGGGCGGTGTCGGCGACACTGATAAACGGTCGGCTCGTGCGCCGAGCTAGGACTGTTGCGAGCGCCAGCGCGACTATCACGCCGCTGGCGGCGAGTGCGGCGACGAGCAGCCAGGCCCGGTTGGTTCGGCTGCTCAGGCTGGTCTCGGTGATCCCGACTCGTACCTGTGTACCGAGTTCGGAGGTGACTCGTCGGGACCAGAAAAGGCTGTCGCTGTGGGTGTCGCCGACGGTGATTGTCGGCTGGTTCGGGGGTGTGATTTCGACGACCTGACCGTTTGAGTCGTACCCGGCGACCGCTTCGGGTGTGATGGGTTCGCCTGTGCGGAGTCGCGCGTCGATCGCAGCCGCGATCGTGCTTGCTCGTTCGTCGGCGCTGCGGACCACTTCGCTGCGGATCAGGCGTGTGGTCGCGAACCCGAACGGGACACCGAGCGTGATGATCGCGGAGAGCGCGATGAGCATCGTCGCGAGGAGAAACCGGCGGTACATTCCTTAACCGTTTTCGAGGCGTAAGCCGACACCGCGCACTGTGGTGATCCAGGCCGGGTCGCCGCCGGCGTCTTTGAGTTTGGCGCGGATCCAGGTGACGTGAACATCAAGGGTTTTGGTTGGCCCGTCCCAGTGTTCATCCCACACTTCGTCCATCAACGTTTCTCGGGTGACGACCTCGCCGGCTCGGCGGGCGAGCGCGGTGAGCAGATCGAATTCTTTGGGTCGCAGCACCAGTTCGATGTCACCGATGAACGCCCGTCTGGCGGCGATCTCGATCCGCAACGCGCCAACCGTGATCGTTTCGGGTGTGGTGCGTCGCAAAGTGCCGCGTACCCGGGCCAAGAGTTCTCCGACCCGGAATGGTTTGGTGAGGTAGTCATCGGCCCCGGCGTCCAACCCGCCGATGACGTCGACCTCGTCGCTCCGGGCGGTCAACATCAGTACCGGCAGCGCCGGGGCGTCACGGCGGATCCGACGGCACACCTCGACCCCGTCGATATCGGGTAGCCCGAGGTCGAGCACGACAACATCGAAGTTCCCGGCGACCGCTTCTGACCACGCGGCCAGGCCGAGGCCGACGACGACGACATGATGGCCGTCGCGTTGCAGGTGCCGTTGGAGCAGCGCGGCGAGATCGACGTCGTCTTCGACCACCAGCAGGTTTCCCACCAAAGCAGTCTAGAACCGGTGTCACAGAACGACCGCCGGGGCGTTAACCAGCCGTTAGCGTTGATCGTGTTCGACTCCTCGCATGTTCAGTCACATCGTGCTTAGCGGAGCACACCGCACCATGTCTCTTCTCGCCGGTGCCGGTGAAGCGGACCGCGGTGTTGATGGGCCGTTACGCAAGTTCGCGGCGCTCGCCGGGTACCTGTCGTATGGGCTGATGGGTGCCTCGATGGTGTGGGGACTCACGTTGACGACCGGTTTCGCGCAGCGGTTCATCAAACGTGCCACCGTTTACGGCGGTCACATGACTCTGACGATCTCGACGTTGGTGTTCACATTGCTCCACGCGGTCAGTTACATCTTCCAGGTCAACGAACATTTCAGTGTTCTCCAAGCGTTCGTACCGTTCGCTGGTGAGGCAGAAGTCGCGGTCGGGATCATCGGGTTCGAGTTGATGACGGCGATTTCGATGTCACTGTGGATACAGAAACGTTTGGGTTACCGCCGATGGCACTGGCTACACCTCCTCGCGTACCCGGCGTTCGGGCTGTCGCTCGGCCACGTTTTCGCCACATCGACCGAGGCCCGTTCCGGTGGCCTAATCACCATCGGGCTCGTCGCCACCGCAGCCGTACTCGTTGTGCTGACGGTGTTGCGGTTCCTTCCACGCACATCACTCGCCACCAACCGACTCGCACCGGCCCAGCCATGACCGCCACAAAAAACGCCAACATCGACACCACCACCCTCGAAGTGTCCGTCTCGGTCGATGGGAACCACTGCCATTTCTATGCGATCTGCGCCGCAGAAGCACCAGCCGTGTTCCGGTTGCCCACCGACGGCCGGTTGCGGTACACGTCGAAACCCGACGCGACCCACACCGCTGCGGTCCTCGAAGCCGCCCGACTCTGCCCGATGCAAGCCATCCACGTGACGGTGCGACATGGCCACTGACCGCATCGTGATCATCGGTGCCGGGCTCGCCGGCATGCGCGCCGCTGAACGGCTCCGCGAACGCGGACATAACGGACCGATCGAAATCATCGGTGACGAACCCCACCGCCCGTACACCCGGCCACCACTGTCCAAACAGGTGCTGTCCGGAAAAATGGAACCAGCCGACCTGGCACTGCGCACCCACGGCGGCGACCTCGACGCCACCTGGACTCTCGGCGACGGCGTGAAACGACTCGCCCCCCAAACACGCAGCATCGAACTCGCCTCCGGACGACACGTTCGCTACGACGCGCTGATCATCGCCAGCGGTGTCGAAGCCCGCACCCTCCCCAACGCACCCACCCACCTGCCGAACGTGCAAACGTTACGGACCCTGGCTGATTGCCGGGCGATCGACCAAGCAATGACCCGGGCCGACAGCATCGCGATTATCGGTGGAGGTTTCATTGGTTGCGAGGTCGCTACCAGCGCCCGCAAACGCGCGATCACCACCACGATCATCGATATCTCCCCGACGCTCCTCGGCCACGCCGTCGGTGCCGAGGTCGGCGAGATCGTGACCGGTATCCACCGCAACGCCGGCGTCGAACTTCGCCTCGGCCGGCAAGTGACAACGTTCGAACAGGCCGGGAACTCCCTCGTACTGCACCTTGACGACGGCGCCATCGTTGATGCTGACGTCGTCGTCGTAGGTGTCGGTACCCGACCGCGCGTCGAGTTCCTGAGCGGCCTCGGGCTCGACCTGACCGACGGTGTGCTCTGCACCCCAACCTGTCATGTGGTCGGTCTCGACGACACCGTCGCCGCGGGCGACTGCGCACGCTGGCCGAACCTGCGTTTCGACGAACACCCCTACCGGGTGGAGCACTGGATCAACGCCGTTGAACAGGCACGAGCCGCAGCCGACGCACTCCTCGACGGACCGTTCCGGGCGGAACCGTTCGCGCCGATCCCCCGGTTCTGGTCCGAGCAACACGACGTCAAAATCCAATCGATCGGCATGCCACGACTCGCCGACCGCGTCAACCTCACAGAACGAGACCCGCGCAGCCACCGCACCATCGCCACCTACCACCGTGGTGATGAACTCGTCGGTGTGATCGCGATCGACGAACCGCGACGCCTCCTCGACTACACCCGTGAACTCTCCAGTTCGATCGGGAAGCCGGTCACCGCTCTGGTTGCGTGACAGCAACTGCGGTTTTGGGTGGGTCGAGGTACCGGCCGGCGGTCAGCATCACGGCACCGATCACGGCGGCGACCGACCCGGCGACGATCAACGGGCCACGCCCGGACCCCGACCATGCCAACCCGGCCCACAAACCGGCGGCGATTGCGCCGGCACCGGTCACCGCGCCCTGCACACCGATTGCCCGTCCGCGGTCGGCGGTCGGGGCGAGATCAACAATCCATGCCTTGGTCACACCATCGGTGAACGCCGTATACAAACCGTAGATCGGGAACAGGACCCACACCCACGCTGAGGTCGAGATGACACCCAACCCGATATACGCGAACGCAAAGATCGCCAGACCGCACCCGACGACGACCCGGCGCGGTATCCGGTCCGAAACAACACCGGCCGGATAACTCGCCAGCGCATACGTCAGGTTGTACAGGCAGTAGACACCGATCACGCTGCCCACTCCCAACCCCAAATGGCCGGCACGGATCAGGAGTAAAGCGTCGGAGAAGTTCACGAACCCGAACACACCAAGCAACACCAGCATCCGCCAAAAACGGGCGGGAAGAGGGCCCGACGACGATCCCCGCGTTTCGGTGACCGGTGTAGGCCGGGGTTTTTCGTGGACGAGCGACACCAAGCCCACACTCAGGATCGCGGGGATCGCTGCCACCCACAGCAGCGGGCGAATGTGATGATGCAACGCCCGGTATAGGCCGAGTCCGATCAACGGGCCCAACACCGCGCCGAACGTGTCGATACTGCGATGAAAACCGAACGCCCGACCGCGATGTTCGGCGTCGGTGTCATCCGCTATCAGCGCGTCGCGCGGTGTACTACGGATGCCTTTGCCGATCCGGTCCGCGACCCGGGCCACGAGCACCATTGGCCACACGACCGCCAACGCAACAACAAGTTTCGCGGCCGCGGCCAGCACATACCCGAACGCGACCATGCGACGGCGGCTCCGCCGATCCGACCAGCGACCCGACACCAATTTCGTGAACGCCGCCGCCCCGTCAGCCAAACCCTCAACGATGCCGACCACCGCCACCGGCGCACCCAACACGCCCACCAAGAAGATCGGCAAGATCGGATACAACAACTCCGACGCGGTGTCCTGCAACAGGCTCACCAACGACAACACCCGCAAATTGTGCGACAACCAACGCCGCTGATCGACCACCCCGTCAGGTGGCATCAGCATCGGACCGCAGGCATTGCAGAACCCTACGGGACCCAACAGCCGCTCTGCCGATACTGTCAGACGAGGACCCCCACCCGCAGTTCCCCGTTCTCACCCCAACAGGGTCGAGGAGGAAACCGGACGTGATCGCGGATACTCATGAACGGACGATCAGCGCATGGTAGCGTTCAGGGCAGTATCGGTCCGCGTGGTCATCGAGCGTGGCGTCTAACAAGAGGGTCGGTCCGTTACGCGCTCGCAACTCGTCGCAGGCGTCACGGTCTTGAGTTCCGGCACCGCGCGATCAACGCCGTCGATCCGCACGTGACCATTTGGGCGCAACGACCATCGACCCCACTCGAGACGTTTGCGGGGTGACGGCATGGAAGCCGAAGTAGACCGGTCTACTATCCGATGAACGTGGCATCACGTCACGAACGAAAACCTGGACAGGGGAGTAGTGCATGCACACGACAGCACGTTATGAACGCTCCATCGCACGTTGCCAAGGTGAGGGTCGCGAGTTCGAAT
>JANMCE010000274.1:0-14451 GCA_031360915.1 Actinomycetes bacterium
ATCGATACGACGTACATCACGAACGCAGCCGAGTCGCTTGTGGCCGCACTCGACCGGGTTCGTCCTTACGCGGCGTGCGCAGGCCGTGCCTACGTCATTGCCAACGGCGAACCTCGACCGATCCGCGATCTGGTCGCCGGCATCTGCGCTGCCGCCAACGTGCCGTTCGCGCCGAGGGATGTGCCCCTTTCCGTCGCCAAAGTGGCCGGTTCGTTCGTGGAACGAGCGTGGACGCTCACCCGACGAACCACCGAACCGCCACTCACTCGCTTCTTGGCCGAGCAACTCGGCACCGCGCACTGGTTCGACCCCAGACCGGCCAGAGACGACCTCGGATGGACGCCACGAGTCACTATCGACGAAGGCCTCGACGCACTCGCCGCATGGTTCAACCAACCAACGAACTAAGCCGCCAGATTCGACGAGCGATTTAGCGTAGCTTTCCCAGACTGTGGACGTCCCGACGGAGTAGACGAAGTCGGGATGGAAGTCGGGCAGGACGCTCGTCAAGCCGGGTTTCAGCGTTTCGAGCGTTGCCACCAGCGCGTCGCAGGACGAACTCAATCGGCGGGCCAAAGCCGAAGCGCCCGACGCGTACCTCGCTGAATTGAAACCGAGCCTGGTCCGATCGGCCCAGAGGAAGCGTTGACTGGATCAGTGTGGGAGCGTCACTCGCGGGAAAGGATCGCGCCGAGCGCCAGGGCGACGCATAGGGGCGAATAGAACCGGAGATCGTTGCGTCGAAACTCGGCCGTCGTCCCAAACAGCCCGGTAGCCGAGTCGACCAGTCCTCCCGAACCCCGCAGGGCAAGTACTGCGGCTGTGACGAGCGTGATGAGGTCCGAGGCGAGGATGGTCGCTGGTCTGGTCGCACGGGGCCGCTCGGCGACGCCCATCGCGGAGGTGGCGAGCAGGGCTGCGACGGACAGACTCGCGGCGGCTCCGGGGGATTTCGCTGGATTGTCGGAGCCGATGACAGACCGCACAAACCTCGCTGCGTCGGCGTAAGGCCACGTCGAGCCTCGTGCCCAGGCCACGTGGAGGATCGCGAGGCCGGCGAGCACGGTGGCCGTCGTAACGGAGGCGCCTCGTGCCAGTGAACCTGCAGCATCCTTCGGGATCGGTGCGGGCCGTAGCATGGCCATGAGGCGACGTCGCCGACGAACTGGTCCGGTCAGCGTCGAGCGTGTGACTCCTCGCCCGGCAACTGCGGCTTCGATGTTGTCGAACGCGTCTTCGGTGAGCGCGTCATGCAAAGGCTCGATCAGTGCGGGCCACAGGAGCTTCATGATGGACGATGCCGAGGCATCGATCGCATGTCGTACGATCGACTCGGATCCCGCCGCTTCCACCGAGAACGTGTGCGTACCGTCGAGGCGCATCCTCGGATCAAATCGCATGACTATGCGGCCGCGCTCGGCACTCTCCACCGAATACCGGACGAACCCGTGCCCGCCCACCGAACCTGGGTTGGAGCCGTTGCTCATCACGAGCGCAGGCCATCGATCACCGGGCCACACTCGATCAACCGGCCCCGCCAGCGAATCGAGAAGATCAGCCACTTCCTCGTAGTGGGCGTGGATGCGACGTTCATGTCGGTTCAGCACAATTCCTCCTCGATGGTCACGAATCCGGTCTCCATACGGTACCGTATGGAGACCGTACGATAACGTATGGGACGTGGTCAATGTGCGCGCTCGGGGGACGGAGAACCGGCAAGGCAGTGAGCCCGTCCGGACGGCGAAGCCCCGTCTCGCGGCCGAGACCTGGGTGGACGGGGCGCTCACGATGATCGGAAAGGAGGGGATTACTGCGCTGTCGGTCGAGTCGCTTGCGGCCGAACTGGGTGTAACAAAGGGCAGCTTCTACTGGCATTTCGCTAACCGTGATGCACTGATCACCGCAGCGTTGGAGCGGTGGGAAGCGCTCGCTACCCGTGCCGTTATCGACGCCGCTGAGCAGGGTGGCAGTGCCCGTGAACGTCTGGCGTTGCTGCTCGAAATCGTGGTGCGCCCCGCTCCGCAGGACGCGATCGAGGCGGCCATCGTCAACACCCCGCCGGATCCCTTATTGTCACCGGTCCTTCGTCGCGTGGCCGAACAACGGCTCGCTTACCTGGCGTCGATCTTTCGCGACCTCGGCTTCAGCCAGGCCGTCGCTGCTCGGCGTGCGTACACGGCCTATGCCGCCTACCTCGGAATGGTCCAGCTCGAAGCGGCCGATGGCCATCATCGGTCGGTGCGCACTGCCGGGTCCTACGTCGATGAATTAATCACCATGTTTGTCAGCGGCGCGCCGACCCCAGACCGAGCGCGTCGAAGCAGGCGGTAATTCGAGACCATCTCATCGTCAGCCATGCGCGAGCGCTGAGAAGATCCTGGTCGACCTCCATATAGTGCTCACTGACATCATCAGGCACGCTCGCTCCATCGAACTCAACGGGCCACAGCAGCACGTTTCGAGGTCGATGCACGACTAGGGGTGGTTTACACGCACGCACACACCCTCAACCGAGCGGACTGTCGCGTCCGTCCGCCCAATGACACGCGCCACGGTCGCCACTCGATAGCCCGTGATGTACCAGCCTCGTCACGTGCTGCCGAGCTCACCGAGTGCTGGCCAAGGTGGACCGTGGCTGAGAAGGGCAAGGATGGCTCGGCCGTGACGGAGTCCGTCGGGGAACTGGTGGTGAGCGTCCCATCGCCATGCCGCGACCATCGCAAGCACCAACCGTCGACACTGGTTGAGGAGCTCCTGATCGATGCCCGAGTAGTGCGCACTGACATCGGCAGGGACGTGCGCTACATCGAATTCAACTGGGCCACGGCAGCAGGTCTCGAGGTCGATGAAGAGCGGCCCGCTGGGTGTGTTGAGGACGTTCCCCGGATGGGGCTCGCCGTGAAGGAGCTGCTCGGCAGAGCCGCTCCGATCGATGTACTGACAGACACTCCGCAGTGCGTCGAGCAAAAGTTCACGCCCTGCGGTGTCGAGTGCAGGTGTTCGATCACGGTTCGCTACAAGACGCTGCGCTTCCTCCACCCGGTGTCTGACGTGCGGAGTCGCTACGTCTATGTTGCGCATTCCGGCGTGAAGTCGCTTGAGCGCGTGTGCATAGTCGGCGGGCGAGAGCTGATCCGGCGACCTTGTGTCGTAGTAGGTCCACAACGTGACGGCGAAGCCATCGCGTTGGTAGACGCGCGGTTCGGCCGTGGCCTCCAAGGCCGCCACGGGTGCCTCAGCGGCGACGAGCTGCTGCGCGAGCTCAAGCTCGAGCGCGGCCACTTCTTGGCCCATGGGTGCGACCCGAGCGAATACATCACAAGGCAGGAGACGCAACGCGAGCTTGTTCGAGTTCTGGATGACAGCCACGTCCCCGACGGGCAGGTCCATGGCAACGGCAACCGAAGTCACGGCAGCCACCGCACGCGCCACCCGTCAACGTCCACAAACGAATTCTGTCACTCAGCCTCCGGAAAGACAGCTGCAATCGCGGTCGAGCAGCGCGAGTTGCCGAGCTTTCGGCGCGGCACGTCGCGCAACAACGCCGTAAGCCGAAAGCTGGTCAACCGGCTGCAGGCCGACCCCGCGGTGCCACCCGGGGAACTCGCCGAAACCATGTCTCACCTCGCAAGCGGCGTCTCATGAGGCGCGACCCCCGTGCGGTTCCGTGCGCTTCGCTACGGAGGCTCATAGGTTGGATGGGTGTCGGCCGCTGAAGCAGAAATCGTGGAACTGGCGGACCGGATTGTGAGGGCCGGATTCGCCAGTCGCGACGAAGCGGTAGGCGAAATTGTCGAGGTGATTGGCCACGGCGAGTCGACGCCCGAACTCACGCAGTGCTCGGCCGACGCGGTTGATCGGGCGCTCGTCGCTCACGACCACGAAGAGCGGATGTGGGGCACAACGGACAACGACCGGCTCGGTCACGCGGCGCTGGCGTTGGAAGCAAACGGCATTCTCTTTCGTCAGAACTTTGCGTGCTGCCAGAACTGCGGATTCGCAGCAGTCGCAAGCGAAGTGGATAACGCCGCTTCGCTTGGCCAAACGGTGCGCGGCCTCGTGTTCTTCCACTGGAACGACACCGAGCGCGCCGTTGATGGGCACGGCCTCGGTCTCTCGTACACCGCCGTTGGCGAGATCGAACCTGAGGCATACCCTGCGGCCACACTTTCAATTGCGTCCGAACTGGTCGATGCCCTCCGTCATGAGGGCCTGACACCGAAGTGGTCGGGCAAACTCCACCAACGCGTCAAGGTTCCCCTGCGTTGGCAGCGTCGCCGATTTACTGCTCCACCGGAGTAGTCGAGGCCACCGGCTCCCGGGCTTTTCGAGCGGAGAAGAACGCGCCGACAAGGAGAGCGAGCAACGCCGGTCCGGCAAAAAGCACCATGACACCGGCACCGATGTTGGCGCCGATGACTGCTGCGGTGGCGACGCGGTAGAACCCTCCAACAAGGATCCCGCAGATGACCAGACACACCACCACGCGTTTCCACGCGGTATGGAGCGAACCTTCATTCCAGCGCGGGACCAGCACGCCGAGCCCGACAAGCGCGAGCACCGTGGCGATCAACGCAATGGTCGTTACCGTCGACGACGAGATGCTTGGCGGATGGAGGAAGTAGTCCGGGTTCGGATCCTTGGTACTGGATTGATCGCCCATGAGCGCGTACGTGATTATGGGTGACGCGAGCACCGGCGCCAGTCCCGCAAGGAACTTCGCCGAGGTCGGAACAGGCCGAGTCATGTCATGAGGCTATCGCCGCGAGCCGACCGGGCCGCCGCTGTAGTCGCCGCTCCAAGCGCTGTCACCGTCCGCGGCCAATACGGCCGCGAGTCGTGACAGCGTCAGGCCATCTGCAACCTTGACACACCCCTTCGACATGCTGTGCAGGATGAGCGCTCGTTTTGACGCTATCGCGGCCGTGGCGGCCGCCAATCACGGTGTGGTTTCTCGTCAAGAACTTGGCCGACGGGGGGTCGACGCTAGTCTTCGCCTGAAATGGGCCCGGAGTGGCCGACTCGTCGAACTCGGCGAGAAGTCCTACGCACTACCCGGCACGCCAGCCACATGGAAGAGGTCGTTGGCGGCCGGCCTGGCCGATGTGGGCGAATGCGGGGTCATTGCAGGACGCTCAGCGGCGCGCCTTCATGGTCTCGATGGCTTTCAGGACAGTGTTGTCGAGATCCTTGTGCCTCGTCGATCGCGCAACCTCACGTCAAGATCTGGAACGGTTCGGTCAACGGAGATCGAGATAGGCAGACGAGACATCACCGCCGTTGATGGGCTTCGACTACTTCGGCCAGAGCGTCTCATCCTTGACGGGCCGTTGTTCGAGTTCGACAGGGCAGAGATCGAGAACGCAATCGATTCCGCCATTCGGCAGCGGTTGGTTTCGGAGCAACGCCTGCGAACCCGCGTTGTGGCTCGGCATCGTTGCGGAATCAACGGCGGGCGAATCCTGTTGGAGGCCATGGTTGATACGGGCGGCGAAAGCCGCCTCGAGCGCCTCTTTCTTCGGTTGGTGCGCCTCGGGAAGCTTGATCGACCGGCGGTGCAGCGCACGTGTCGAACCGGGTCATCCGTTATCGCCCGAGTCGATTTCGAGTTTCCCGGGGGCCTTATCGTGGAAGTCAACGGATTCGGGTACCACTCGACTCGGCAGCAGCTTCAGCGCGACGCCGACCGGCAGTCCGAGCTGATGCTTCTTGGTAGACGGATACTGACCTTCACCTACGACGATGTCCGATATCGGCCCGACTGGGTCCTCGAGCGGCTCAGTCGGGGCATGTCGATGGGCCTCGCAGCCTGAGCGCTGTCACGGCCCACGGCCGTGATGGCCGCCGGCCGTGACAGCGGCGACATCAGCGCCGAGTCACAGCGCCGGCGGCTCGTAAGGAGCTGTTTAGATACCCGGCGTTTCGAACCTGCACTTGCGGTGCGAGAATGTTGCCATGCCTGAAATCGAAAAGACTGATGAAGAGTGGCGCAAGATTCTGTCGGCCGAGCAGTACCACGTGTTGCGCCAGGCCGGTACCGAACGAGCCTGGGCCGGCAAATACGTCGACTGCCACGACGACGGTGTTTACCGTTGCGCTGCGTGTAAGGCCGAGCTGTTCTCCTCCGACACCAAGTTTGAGTCCGGCAGTGGCTGGCCTAGTTTCTACGATCCGATGGACAGCGACGCGGTCGAGGTGACGACGGATCGTAGCCACGGCATGGTCCGCGAGGAAGTGGTGTGCAAGAAGTGTGGTTCGCACCTCGGTCATCGCTTCCCCGACGGCCCCAACCCCACCGGCCAGCGCTACTGCATGAACAGCTTGTCGTTGGAACTGGACCCGAAATAGCTCTCGACCCGGCTCATCGGGCAGCACTCATTGCGCAGACCACCCAGGCGTGGGCGCCGGCCGATGTGGTCGACTTCGGCATCGGCCATCCGCAGGACGCGATCTTGCCTACCGAGTTCTTTCGCGCGGCGATGGCCAAAGGCATCGAGCCGTATCCGCTGCAGTATGGCACCGAGCTTGGTGACGGTTACCTGCGCCTCGCGCTGGCCGAATTTCTCACCGAGACCTACGGGGTCAGGTGTCACCCGGAGCCGATGTTCATAACCAACGGCAACTCACAAGCCATCGATCAGGTGTGCAGTGTGTTCGCCCAACCGGGCGATGTCGTGTTCGTCGAGGAGCCGAGCTACTTCCTTGCCCTCGACATCTTCCGCCAGCATCATCTGCGTATCGTGGGTATCCCGGTTGATGAAGACGGTATTCGCCTCGACGCTCTTGAAACTGCGCTGGCCGCGGAGCGGCCAGCGTTCATCTACATCATTCCGACGTTCCAAAATCCGACCGGCTACACCCTGCCGCTCGATCGGCGAGAACGACTGGTGGCACTCGCAGAAGAGCACAAGTTCCTGATCGTGGCCGACGAGGTGTACCACATGCTCAGCTACACAGCGTCGGTACCGCCACCGATGGCGGCGTGGGCCGATAGCGGCGTCGTGCTGTCGTTGGGAACGTTCACCAAGATCCTGGCCCCCGGATTGCGGCTCGGGTGGATCCAAGCGGCCTTGCCACTTATCCAACGGCTTGCTGATGCTGGTGTTGTTCTAAGCGGAGGCGGCCTCAATCCGTTCACTTCGGCGATAGTCAAGACGCTCGTCGAAGATGGTTCACTTCGCAACTATCTCGACTTCCTGCGCAGCACTTATCGAGAACGCGTGATGGTGATGGATGCATCATTGAGCGCGCACTTTCCCTCGACGGTGCAGTACCGCGTTCCGACCGGTGGATACTTCTTCTGGCTCCGGTTCCCCGACGGCACCGACACTGCAACTTTTCTTCCGAAAGCGGCCGAACACAAGGTCGGTTTCCGTAGCGGCAGTAGGTTCACCGTCGACGGTAGCCTCGCCAACTACATGCGCCTCAGCTTCGCCTACTACGACAGTCCATCGATCGAGCGGGGCATTGCGTCGTTGGCGAAGGCCGTCCGCTGACGGCCGCTAGTTCCTCCGGACTCTTGGCGGGCCTGAGCGGCTGGTGGTGCGCCGTACGCCGCTCTGACTGCGCCGGTGAGGTGGGCCTGGTCGGCGTAGCCAAGTTGATGTGCGACATCGGCCCATGACGTGACCGGGGCGTGCACCGCGCAATTCGCGTTGGTCAGTCGCCCGCTGCCCTCCGCTCACCATCGACCACATACTAGCGGTGTCGGCTTTTTCAAAGACGAGCGCCGCCCAAGTTCGTAGGGTGTGAGCCATGGATAACCGGATAGACATTCTCGACAGCATGTTCACGAAAACGACGGAGGTTCTTCGCAGCGTGGCGAGCAACCAGCACGGTCGAACGACACCCTGCGGGGACTTCGATGTAGCTGCCGTGCTCAACCACATCGCCGTCTGGGTCCAGGTCTTCGAGAGTTCCGTCAATGACACTCCGTTGCCCTTCGACCCCGTGACGCACACCGTCACCACGGATTGGGCCGATATTTTCGCGGCGTCCTCTGCCCGCATCACCGACGGATTGCGAGCTAACGGCTTCGACCGACCGATGACAATGACGTCGTCACCGCTGCCGGGCGAGTTCGTGGTCAACATGCTGCTCATGGAATACGTTGGCCACGGTTGGGATCTTTGCCGAGCCACCGGTCGGGAATCGCCCTACTCCGACCATGAGGCCGACGCAGCCCTCACCGCGGCGCAAGCCATTCTGCAACCGCAGTACCGCGGTACCGGCATGTTCGAGGCCGAGGTCAACGTCGCCGATGACGCCGCTCCGATGGACCGCTTCGTCGCCTTCCTCGGTCGCGACCCGCGCTGGACGGCTTAGCCCTTCGCGTCGGACCAGCGCTGGATGATGCTGGTGTCGGTGACAAAGCGGACCTGGCCACCGCTGGTCCAGCGATGCGCCGCCTCCTGCAGACAGTTGTCGAGCAGCAGGACGGTCTCGTCGGCGTGTCCGATCGGTACGTGCACCAAGAGTTCGTCGTGCAAACACAGCACGATGCGGGCGTCGATCGACGCGCCGCGTGCTCGCACAGTGACCGCCCACACTTTGAACAGCTCGGCTGCGGCGCCCTGCACCATGGCGTTACGGGCATAGCGGCCGCGGGATGCCGTCATCGCTCGTTCGTCGCGATCGCTCAGGCCGAACGGCGTCTCGCCCATGAGTACCAGGCGGCCGCCAAAGGTACGTAAATCGGTGCCCGCTTCACCTTTGGCCGCCGCGTCGTGCAGATAGCGCATCGCCACGGGGTAGGCCGATTCCAAACCGCGTAACGCCTGTCCGGCCGTGCCCGACGTCTGGCCGTACATGGCGGCGAGCACGGCGACCTTGGCGACCGCCCGTTCGACTCCCAGACGTTGCGCGACCGGCGCGTACAGATCATCCGCCGTGGTTGCCTTTGCGAGTGACCGATCGCCCGACACGGCCGCCAGCACCCGCGGTTCGATCTGTCCAAGGTCGGCGCGGACAAACACGTGACCCTGTTCGGCGACGACAGCCACGCGCATGTCTGCGGGCATGTTATGCAGCCCGGCCTGCGCCGTCATGCGCCCCGCCGCCCCGTCACTGCCGCTCCAAGCACCACGCAACCGACCATCGGAACAAACATTGTCGTCCAGCCATCCATAGCCATACGTGGTGAGTACTCGCTCGGCCTTGCGCCAGGTAAGCAGCGCATCGATCAATGGATGCGCGGCACGCATTTCCTCAAGTCGCCACGCCCGCGTGTCGGGCACATCAATGCCAAGCCGCATGAGTAAGGACTTCACCTGACCGGGATTGCGCAGGTCGGTCGTGTCCCCATCGGGTGCATGCTGGAGCACCGCATCATCGCGGACCCGTCGCAGTTCGGCCGCCTCTCCATCCGACGAAGGACGCGGCCCGACGAACGAACTTATTGCACCGTCGGCCGCATCGACATCAACGGGCAGTCCATCGAACGCCAGCTCCGCGCAGAGCAGTTCGGCCGCAGACTCAGATCGCGCCGTCGCTAGCGGGTTGCCGCCGACTGACAACTCGGCCAACCGTTCCCGCTGCAACTCACACGCCGAAAGTGCGGTCGCAGCCCACCGAGCAAGCCGTTCAGGAGACCGTGACCAGGCACCGGCGACCCACTCTGGCCGCAGTTGACCATCAGGCCGAACCGGATTCTCGTCATCACCATCATCAGCTTGCGTCGCCAGAAAGTCGAACTGTCCAACCGCAGGGATCGACTCCATCGGCAGGTTCTGCAACGCCGCCCAGGACCGGGCCGGGTCCACGCGCCAGCCGCCAAACAAAAGTCGGTGAACCGCTGCGATGTCCCAACCCATCCCCACCCGAACACCGGCCGCAGTGAGTTGCGCTGCGGTCTCCTGAGACCACATCACCCAACGCGGATGGAGCTCGTGGTCGATCCGAGCAATGGCCGAAGTGCTACCGGCAATCGACCACGTGCGATCACCCGCTGCCAATCCAAGCCCGACCGAGTCGGCAAGGGCCAGACCGACGAGGGACCCGCGCCGCACCCCTGCGTCACGCAGCCCCGCTATCACCACGGCATCGTCCGACACCGGCCAAGTCTCGCCGATTCTTCGGCGCGTTCCCGGAGTCTTGACAGTCCCCAGCGGCCCGGTAATATTGGTACCCATATGAAGACGACCATAGATATTGCTGATGCTCTTCTCCTTCAGGCCAAGCAAGTCGCTGCGCAGAGGCGATCCACGCTCCGCGCCTTGATCGAGGAAGGTCTTGCGCGAGTACTCGAGACCCCGGCTGATCTGGAACCGTTTCGTTTGCGAGATGCAACCGTTGACGGGCACGGAGCCAAGGGATGGCATGACCTCACCGACGACCAGCGAACCGCCGCTATGTATGGCGACGTTGCATGATCGCGGTCGATACCAACATCCTCGTCTACTCCCATCGAACCGATTCACCGCTTCATCAGGCCGCGAAGGCCGCTGTCAGCGAACTTGCCGAGGGAGCGCTTGCATGGGCGATCCCATGGCCGTGCGTTCACGAGTTCTACTCCGTGGTGACGCACCCTCGGATCTACGATCCACCATCGACTCGAGTGCAAGCCGTAGACCAGATACGCGCCTGGGCCGAGTCGCCAAGATTGCGGCTTCTCACGGAAGGTGAAGAACACCTTGATCGACTCTTTGCGCTGCTCGACGCTGGCAACGTGGTCGGACCAAAGGTGCACGATGCCCGCATCGCTGCGATCTGTCTTTCGCACGGGGTCGAACACCTCATGACAATCGATCGGGACTTCAGCCGCTTCCCTACCCTCGCCACCAGGAGCCCGCTCGTGTGAGTGGAGCGAACGGACGGGATGCCGCTTCGGTTCAGGTCAGGCACAAAGCGTCGGCCCGCCGTACCATGACCGACCAAGACATGATCCGAGCGGATAACGGTCGTGGACTCGACGACGTTGGCAGGAGACACTGGTCGCATGAAGATGATGTGGTTCCACCTCATGCCCTATCCGGACCTGCCGGAAAACTTCAACAAGGAAAACCGCAGCGTGTGGGTCGACATCGACCCTGCCCTGTTTGATGCCGAGGTCATGGCTGACACCTACGACAAGTACATCGGCCAGTTGGTATTCGCCGAGGACTGCGGCTTTGACGGCATCTGCGTGAACGAACACCACAACAACGGCTACGGCCTCATGCCCTCGCCGAACCTCATCGCCTCCATCCTCGCCTCCAAAACCAGCCGCGCTGCCATCACCGTGCTTGGCAACTCGGTGGCGTTGTACAACCCGCCGGTGCGCATCGCCGAAGAGTTCGCGATGCTCGACGTAATGTCGCGCGGCCGACTCGTGGCCGGCTTCCCCGTCGGCACGGCGATGGACACGTGCTACTCCTACAGCGAGAACCCCGGCACGTTGCGCCAAAAGTACGCCGAAGGTATTGACCTCATCCGACAGGCGTGGTCGGCCGAAAAGGTGTTCGCGTTCAACGGCAAGTTCACGCAGCTACGCACCGTCAACCCAGTGCCACGGCCGATGCAGAAGCCCGGCCCACCCATCTGGATTCCCGGGGGCGGCTCGGTGGAAACGTGGGACTACTGCGCGCAGAACGACTTTGTCTACGGCGCGCTCACCTACTACGGCTACAAGCAGGTGCGTGAGACGGTTGGCGGCTTCTGGGATCGCGTTGACGCCAACGGCAAGGACCGCAACCCGCACCGCCTCGCCCTCACCCAGTTTATCGGCGTGGCCGACACCGACGCTGAGGCCCAGAAGCTTTACCGCGAACCAGCCGAGTACTTCTTCAACCGGTCACTGCACGTTCATCCCGGTTATACCGACGCTCCTGGATACACCACAGAGGCGTCCACCCGGGCCAAGTACAAGTCCCAAGTGCGGGCCACGGTTCGAGCCAAGCAGGCCAACCACGACCTCACCTGGGAGGAAATGGTGGAGAACGGCTACGTCGTTATCGGCAGTCCCGATACGGTCCGCGAAACGCTTGAAGCAGCTTGCACCGAGCTCAACGTCGGCCACCTTTGCACGATGCTGCAGTTTGGCAACATGAGTGACGAGCTCACCCGTTACAACACGCAGATGTTCGGTGACAAGGTTGCGCCAGCCCTCAAGACGCTGCACGCCGAGTGGGACGATCCGTGGTGGCCGCAGTACGCCGTCGGCGGCACCCGTTACGACAAGGCACGCGGCTAATGTCCGACGTTCTCTACCTTTTCGGCATCTACGGCCACCCCGAACTCTCACCCGCCATGAAGGCGGTCGAGGCCGCTGGCTACAACGTCGTCGTGCCGTCTGTTCCTGGTTTCGATGGAAAGTCCGGCTTCATCGCGCCAGAGCAGTACCTCGACTGGTACACCATCTGGTGGGACGCGATCGACGCCCTCGGTTCCGGTCCATATCACGTTGTCGGCGCCTCGCTCGGTGGCATGGTTGCGGCCGAACTGGCAATCCTTCGGCCCGAGATCGTGACGTCCGTTTCGTTACTCGCGCCATTCGGTACCTTCGATGCTTCGAACCCGGGCCACGACATCTACGCCGAAGTCTCGGCAAAGCGTCCTCCGTATCTGTTTGCCAAAGATGTGCCTGACGCGTTCGTCAATCGCTTCGCCGAACTCGGTCCCGAAGAGTTTCCGGTGGCGCGCTACCTGTGCGATACCGCAGCGGCCAACATGCTGTGGCCCTTCGGCGAACGAGGGTTGGGCAAGCGACTCCACCGCATCACCCAGCCACGTCTCACCCTCTGGGGAGAACTCGACGTCGTGTCGCCGGTCGGCCTGGCCCAGAAGTGGGGCGGTGCCGAGGTTATCGCCGGCGCCGGTCACCTCATGGAGTGGGATGCTCCAGAAGAGGTTGGCGGCAAACTGATCGAGTTCCTCGCAGCCCAGGACTAAGCGACAGATTTACCTCGTCAGAACGGTTGCTTGCGGCTTACTGAGGTTGTTTCAGGAGGCGAACCACTGCAGCTCGGGATCGATGAGGTACAGAATATCCGACACGGATCGAGGTCAGCGACATCGCTTTCATTCTTGGTCATGGCGACATCTTGGAGCACCCATGTAAACGCCAGGTTACGCGGGCCAGCTGTCACACGAGTCATCTGTCACAGGGCTCAGTCATTCAGTCGGGGAACTCGGGGCAGCTACTGCTACTCCGCAACAGCAATTGCCGCATGTTCGGATGTCGACGCGCCAAGCACGCGGTGCCAAGATGGATGTGTGCCTGCGTGGATTTGTGATCGGTGCCAGCGACAGTTTGGACGCACGGGGCAGTCGCACGAATGTGCTCCGGCGATGTCATTGGAGGAGTACTTCTCGACCGGACCATCGCACGAGCGACCGATCTACGAAGCGGTCGCTGCCTTCGCCGATACCCTCGGACCGGTCGTGGTGGAGCCGGTGGCCGTCGGCATTTTCCTGAAGCGGTCACGCACCTTCGTCGAGCTCCGCCCGATGCAGAAATGGGTGGCGCTCTGTCTCACGTTGCCCAGTCGAGTCACGCATCCTCGTATGACGCGCAAGCCGATCCCCTACAGCGGTCGGTTTTACAGTGTGTTGAACCTACGCACCCCCGCCGACTTTGATGATCGCATTCAGGAGTGGGTGGCTCTCGCCTACGAACAGTCGCCGAGTTAGCGAAAAGCGAGTGCGGCAACGACCGCGAGGCCAGGGCTGCTCAGGACCGGAACCGTCACAGAGCAGTACTCGGTCGCTCCCGCCATGGACGCCTGTGCCAGTACAAAGACATCGACCGCGTCGGGGAAGTCGGTGACGTGACGGGCGATCGACCGAAGGTAGGCCTGCGTGTCGCCACCTTCGAAGTGTGACCAGGCGTCAAAGCACCGAACGACGGACAACTCGAGCTCCACGCCGGCATCCCTCGCAACCTCGTGGAAAAGACTCGACGTTGGCGCCACGGTGCTTTCAACCGCAGCAACAACGGCAATGCGCCGGCCGATCGAGACGGCCACCTCGGCCAACGGCCGATCGATGCGGATAACCGGCACGGCAACGTGAGACGCAAGACGTTCTGCCTCGCCGCTGACGGTGGAACAGGTGCAGACCACCACGTCACTGCCGTCGGCCGCTGCTCGCAGCCGGGCGACGAGTCGATCACGCAACGCATCATCTACTCCGTGCGCGCGTGCATCGGCGAGCAGCGACGCATCGAGAACGTGGCGGGTGTGAGCCTGTGATCCGACCAGCTCGGTGAAGGTGTCGACGTGAATCTGGGCGGTGTGCAGGAAACCGATGGTGAACGCCACCCAAGCAGGCTATGTGAACAGGGCCGTCAGCCCACTGCGATTTCGTCGGACGAGTTACGGCCGAGCGCGGCTCAGCATGTCGTCGACGAGGGCGTACGCTCGGGTGCGGTCCATGAAGCGCATGTGGGCACCGACGCGGCTGGTCTTGGCCGAGCCGAGGTAGTTGCGCTCGTACAGGTTGTTGCGGGCACCGAGACCCGAACCAATGAAGTCC
>JANMCE010000313.1:0-2783 GCA_031360915.1 Actinomycetes bacterium
CACCCTCACCGGTAACAACGCCAAGACCGTTGAAGCCGGCCTCGATGCCTGCCTCCCACCACTCGTCGAAGGTGAACCCGTCGCGCCGGCATCGCAACGTTACGCCGAAGCGTTGGTTGAGATGGCCCGCCGTGCGTTACAGAACGTGCCCGTCCCCGCCCGGCGGTCGGTGGATGTGACCGTGTTGATCGACTGGGCGGACTATGTGAATGGTGGCATCGCCCGCTACGCCGACGGCACCACCATCGCACCCGACCGCGTACGCCGACTCCTGTGCGACGCAGAACTGAACGTCATCATCACCGGTGAACACGGCGAACCGCTCTGGATGTCGCGCAAAGTCCGCACCGCCACCCCGCAACAATGGCGGGCCCTCATCGCACGCGACCGGCACTGCGCGTTCCCCGGCTGCCACCGTAAACCCACGCTCTGCGAAGCACACCACATCGCCGAGTACGACCGCGATAACGGGCCCACCGACATCGACAACATGGCCCTCCTATGTAGCACCCACCACAAACTGATCCACACCACCGGCTGGACCGCCAAAATAGCACCCGGCCAACACCTCGAAATCACCACCCCCACCGGCCGCCTCTTACGCGGCCCACCCCGACAACAAACCTTAAGACCCCACCCCTAAACACGGGCGCGAGGCAGACCAAAGAGCCACCGAGCAGGCCCACCCGGGCCTGCTCGGCGCGCCGTCATTGCAACAGACTGAGTTGATGGCTGTTCTCCCATCACGTCATCCGAAGGAAGCGTCGCGATTAGCTCTAGCGGGAGCGCAACTCGAGGCGATCGCGCTTGAGGATGCGGTAGCGGCGTTCCTGCTGGTCAAGCCACCCGAGACGGATGAAGCTGGCGATGGCTTTGTTCACGCGTTCCCGCGAAGCGCCGACCATGCCGGCCAGTTCTTCCTGGGTTATTGGCAAGGTGAACTCGTCGGCGCCGCCTGCGAGCTCGAGCAGGCGCTTCGCGGTGCGGCCGGTGACATCGAGGAACATCGCATCGGCGAGGGCTTCGTCGGTCGAGCGCAGGCGATGCGACAGCAGTCGAACGACACCCCACAGCAGCAGCGGTTGATCATCGAACAACGACCGCACCGGCTCGTAGGGGATCGAGAGCACTTTGCTCGGCTCAAGGGCGCGGGCTTCGGCGGACCGAGGGCCACTGTCGAGCAGCGGCATTTCGCCGAACAGATCGCCGGCCTCCATCAACGCGACCACGCTCTCGCGACCGTCGGCTGATCGATTCGTCATGGCAACCCGACCACTCAGCACCACGAACAGTTCGTTGGAGTCGCTGCCCTGGGCAAACAGCACATCGCCCCGGGTGAGTGACCTGGTCGTGGCCTGGTCGGTCAAGGATCCCAGTCGCTCGACGGGAACATCGGCGAAAAAGTCGGAACGGGCAAGCACCTCTTCATGGGCCATATGTCACAGAACGGTACTACCCTCCGTAGAGAAATACGTTGTCCCCTCAACGGGAGGGCAACCCGGCAAGAAGAGGGTGGCAGTGTCGGTCTGGACCATCGTGGTAGCGGCAGGATCGGGCACCCGATTTGGCGGCCTCAAACAGTTCGAACCGCTCGGTTCCCAACGGGTCGTCGACTGGTCAATCGGCACCGCCTTCTGGTCGTCCGATGGCGTTGTCGTGGTCTTCCCCGCTGATGCGTTGGCGACGACACTTGGCGCTGGGCACTCGCCGGTCCTATCCGAAGCCGTTCGGTCCAATCTCACCGGGGCTTCTTCCTTGCAGCGCGACGAGGACGATCGTCGAAGTCGTCACGTGTGGTTCGTTGAGGGTGGGGCAACACGCTCGGCCTCTGTTCGTAACGGCCTCGCCAGCGTCCCGGAGGATGCCAGCGTGATTTTGGTGCACGACGGCGCTCGGCCCTTTGCGAGCCTGGACCTGTTCGATCGGGTTATCGATGCGGTTCGTGCCGGCGCCGACGGAGCAATACCCGGCGTGGCTGTCACCGACACCATCAAGCGGGTGCGTGCCGATGGAACCATCACGGCCACGGTTGATCGGTCCGAGCTTCGTGCTGTGCAGACGCCGCAAGCGTTTCGAGCCGGAGCACTTCGGGCTGCCTACATTGATAGCAACGGCGCCACCGACGACGCTGCGGTCGTGGAGGCATCGGGCGGACGTGTCGTGGTAGTGGAGGGTGACCCCGAGAACCGCAAGATCACCACGCCTGCCGATCTTGAGTGGGCTCGGCAGAAAGTGGCGTCGGCATGAAAATGCGCGTTGGTCAGGGTTTCGATATTCATCGCTTCACCGATGACCCGGCCCGGGCGCTCGTGCTCGGCGGGGTCACGTTCCCTGAGCATCGTGGGTTGCACGGTCATAGTGATGCCGACGCGGTCGCCCACGGCGCGGCCGACGCGCTGCTCGGTGCCCTTGGTCTGGGGGACATCGGCCAGCATTTTTCCGATACCGATCCTCAGTGGAAGGGCGTCGATTCACTCAAAATTCTTGCTGCCGTCGGCACCATGATTCGGTCGGCCGGATGGGAAATCAGCAACGTAGATTGCAAGGTGGTGTGTGAGTCGCCCAAGCTTGCACCCCGTAAGAACGAGATGGAGCAGCGGTTAAGCACCGCCCTCGGCGCGCCGGTAACGGTGTCTGGTCGGCGGGCGGAGGGCCTGGGTGCCCTTGGTCGGCAAGAAGGAATTGCCTGCTGGGCCGTCGCTCTCGTAACGAAAGAAGAAACGTAAATGGGCGCACGAGGTGCCAGTCGACGAATCAAACCCCCCTCCCCGGGCGCGGCCAAA
>JANMCE010000299.1:0-3039 GCA_031360915.1 Actinomycetes bacterium
CCAGCTTCGCCGACCGTGTGCTGATGGTCCGCGACGGCCACGTGATGGAAAACGCCGGGGTCGTCGCTTCCCTCCGCCCCGCACCCCTCAGCGACCTCTGGCCTTCCTCCGACGACGAAACCGACGAGGCCGCCTCATGACCCTCTGTTTCCCCATTCATTTTACCGCCCTGAAATCCACGGTGAATCAGACCAGGGCGGAGACTCACCGATGAGCGCCGGACTGATGGGCTGGCGACCGCTTGGACGGCTCGCTTGGCGTGAGGTGGTCCGCCGCAGGGGACGCACGGCGCTGGTGGTGACCATGGTGGCCGTACCCATGATGATGCTCACGGCCCTGTCCGTCTGGATCCGAACCGACACGGTGGATGGGGCTCGCGCCAACCAGCTCTCCCTCGGCCCGACCGTGGACGTCAGAGTCTCCCCAGGCCCTGGAGCTGCACTTCGGGGACCGCAATACGATCCAACCGCCGTTGAATCGCTAGCACCGATTCTTTCGAGCGGTGCAACGTCGGTCGAGGTGAAGGCCTGGGCGCAGGGACTGTTTGTTTCGACACAAACCAAACTCGGCTTGGGGATGTTCAAGAGTGATTGGGCGAACCCCCTCCTAACTCATAGCTTCCTGCTGCGATCAGGCGTCTGGCCCAAAGCATCAGGGGAAGGGGCCGTCACGAAGAGCCTGCTTCGCGCAGCCGAAGCGAACGTTGGCGACACCATCAGCCTACGAGTACCAAGGATGACACTGAAGGTCACGGGGGTGTTCGAACGGCGCGATCAGCTGGGCTTGGCCGAGGTGGCCCTCCCCCTCAGCCAAGCATTTAACGCGCTGCCAAATTCACAAAGCGAGGCCTTCGTCGATCTCGGCCCAGCCGCCACTCTAGTGGATGTCGCGAGATTCCTGCTCGCTCAGACGGCGTGGCGGTCAAGCAGTCCGTATTACGACCAAGTGAGCCTGGAGAATGGGGTCGCTCGTCTCACCCGATATCAGCAGCAATCGACGAGCCCGCTCACGATCATGAACGTCGGGTTCACCGTCCTTTTATTCCTGCTGGGCATCATCGTGGCCGCGGTGTTTGCGGTCGGTGCTCGCCGACAACTGAGACAACTCGGCCTCGTCGCCGCGAACGGCGGTGACCCTCGCCAAGTAGGCCGAGTCATCACGCTGCAGGGAACGGCGGCGGCGCTGATCGGTTCGATGCTCGGAGTGGCCGCGGGCGTGTCGCTCGTGGCTGCAACCGCGAGCCATTGGGACGCCTGGCAGCACAAGGTCATCCCGGGCATCGTTGTCCAACCTCTCGACTGGCTGCTCGGCGGATTCGTTGCCGTGCTGGCTGGCACCATCGCGGCGGGTCTGGCAGCACGCCAGGCTCGCCGCGTGCCAACGCTCTCGGCACTGGCCGGACGTCGGCCGCTACCTGCGATCACGGCTCGCTTTCCGGTTATCGGCGCACTTATTGTCGGTCTTAGCCTGGGCATCCTCGCCGTCGGCATGGGCAACCGGCAGTCACAAGCTGGCGGAAACAGGGTGTCCGACCCAGGGATCTGGCTGTCGCTCGGAGCAGTGCTCGTCATCTTCGGCGGGGTGCTCTGCGCGCCCTACCTCGTCGGCCGGCTCGACCCCCTTGCCGGGCGCCTATCCGGAGCGTTACGTCTGGCAGCCCGGCGCACCGCGCGCCACCGAGCCCGGAGCGGACCGCTCGTCGGAGCCATCATGGCCGCCGCAGCCGCAGCCATCGCGTTCTCCGCCATTTCGCTGTCCACGTCCGAAGGTAACCGCCAGCGCTATGTCCCGCGATACGCCACCAATCAGATCGAGGTGAGCAGCTCAAACGTGGCCCGCTATGGAACCGACAGCGAACCATCAGCACCGACGACCGAAACACTTCAGCAGGTGGTGTCACGCGTCCAGGCGCTGGTGCCAGATGCGAAGACAGTCCGTTTCCAGCGTCTCACGAGTGCGAAGGAAAATCTCGAGCCCAACAAGACGTCGCGATGGCTTTCGCTCCCAAACAGCCCGGGCGCTAGTTACACGCGCCTCAGCGCTGTAGCCGCATCGTCCGACACCCTGCGCATGATCGGCCTACCGGAGGACATCATCGCCAGAGTCCAGTCGGGGAGTCTTCTAGCTGCAGGCAGCGAGGGAAGCCTTACATACCCGATGCAACTGGAACTCACCACAGTCACCACCGACGCGAACGGCCAATCGAATGATCCACCCACAGTAGAAAGACTCAACCTCGATACCGTCAGGTGGGGAGACATCGACCTCGGCCAGCGAGACACGACCTGCGACCTCAACCACGTAAACAGCTGCAGGAGCATCCGCAGTGCTCTAATCATCATGTCAGCCGATCGGGCTGCCAACCTAGGGTTCGCCGCGGACACTCCGACCACGGTCATGACCGCTCCTCAGCCGCTAACCGGCAAGGAAAAGCAGTCTCTGAACGATCTTCGATCTGACCTCCTCAGTAAAGCCCAAGATGCGCAAGCTGCAGCGGGCAACTTCTACCAGTACGGCATGACACCCGAGATAGGGTTCGAGTTCTACGACGCGCTCCGGTTCGGGCCGTTTCCGGAGTTCTCGCTCACGGAGCTTATCGTGGGCGGTGCCGCGCTGTTCCTTGCGCTGCTCGTAACCGCGCTGGCGCTGGGTCTGACCGCGGTCGACAATCGCGGTGACGATGCCACCCTCGTTGCACTTGGCGCGGCCCCGTCCGTACGTCGCAAGGTGCGGGCATGGGAGGGAACGCTGCTCTCCGGCATGGGTGTTGTGCTGGCGATACCAATCGGCTTCCTGCCGTCGCTGGTCATGGGACGCGCTCGCTACGCCCGCAATCCGGTCGTGTTTCCGTGGATCACGGTTGGCATCCTGCTCATCATCGTTCCGCTGCTCGCTTGGCTCATCGGTTACGCCTCAGCCCGCACGCCTCGACGGGTGGCCGGCCTCAACCTGCAACTCGACTAGGCCAGACGGCAAGGGCGGTCAGGACCTACGGGGCCGAGCCGAGGCGAGATGAAAAGTCGCAAAGAAGCGGAACGG
>JANMCE010000301.1:0-3995 GCA_031360915.1 Actinomycetes bacterium
GGCTTGGCTACGTTCTGGCAGGCCAGGTCGGTACAGACATGTACGACACGAGGCGGCTGCGGGCGCATGGGGAACAGTGCGTAGAAGGTGGCGACGCCGTAGGCCTCGGCCGGTGGCACGTCGAGGCGCTTGCAGAGCTCGCCGAGCCCGCCGGGGCTGATCCAGCCGACGCGGTCGTTCAGGGCATGGAGCGCTGCTAGGAGATGATGGCGGCGAGATTGAGCCTGGTGGAGTCCTCCGGTTTCCCGGCCCCAGCCTTCTTCGCTGGCAGCGGGGCCGAGTAGCGCATCAAGCGCGTCGACCTCGGCCGAGGTGGCCTCGGCCTCGGGAAAACGAAGGTCCATGGTTACTCTCCTGCGACGGGCTGCAGCGCGTCGATGTCGATGCTGATCTTGTCGATACGAACTGCCGATGCTTTGAATTCGGCCGTGCCCGCTTTGGGGTCGGTGGCTTCGATGGTGATGATGTTGGTGTCGATCTCATCGGGGAAATGCATCGACATGAACACCAGCCCTGGGCGCAGCGCGGGGTCGATGGTGACGGGCGCCGTGATGGTGCCGCGGCGGGAGGACACGTTCACGAACTCGCCGACCTCCACACCGAGACGCGCCGCGTCGACGGGGCCAATGTCAATCGACTCGCCCCGACGCAGGGGCGATTGGAAGCCACCCGACTGCACGCCGGTGTTGTACGAATCGAGCCGCCGACCGGTGGTGAGCCGCAACGGAAAATCTTCGCTGAGTGTGTCGACAGGCGGATCATCAATGACGACGGAGAAAGGCGCCAGCCGACCACGCTTGGCTGGATCTTCGTCCCACAGGCGACCGTGCAGATATGTCGGTTCAAGGTCGGTAAGCGACGGGCACGGCCACTGCAGGCCGCCCTCTGCCTCAAGCCGAGCATACGTCATGCCGTAGTGCATGGGTGAGAGCGACCGCAGCTCGTTGAAGATGTCTTCCGCTGTGTCGTACTCCCACTTGTGGCCGAGGCGTTCGGCCAACTGCAGAATGATCTCCACATCGTCACGGGCGCCCGCGGGGGCCTGAAGCGCCTTGCGTACGCGCTGCACGCGACGTTCGCTGTTGGTGACGGTGCCTTCGGTTTCACACCAGGCCGCCGAGGCCGGCAACACCACGTCGGCCAACTGCGCGGTCTTGGTGAGAAACATGTCCTGCACCACGAGATGCTCCAAGCCTTCGAGCAAGTGCACGGCATGCGCAGAGTCGGCTTCGGACTGGGCCGGGTTCTCACCCAGCACATACACGGCCTTCAATTCGCCGCGACCCATCGCTTCGAACATTTGGGTGAGGTGCCAGCCGTAGTGGTCGGGGATGTTGGAAGCCCAGGCCTTATCGAACTTGGCGCGAGCATCGGCATCGAGCACGTCTTGGAAGCCGGGAAGCTTGTTGGGGATGGCGCCCATATCGCCGCCGCCCTGCACGTTGTTCTGTCCGCGTAGCGGGTTGAGCCCAGAGCCGTGGCGACCGACGTGTCCGCACAGCAACGCAAGGTTGATGAGCGAGAGCACGTTGTCGACACCGTTGTGGTGCTCGGTGATGCCAAGCGTCCAGCACAATTGTGCCCGGTCGGCCTTGGCGTAGGCGTGAGCGACTTGGCAGATAGCGTCAGCCGGAACACCGGTGACAAACTCGCCGACCTCAAGGGTCCACTGCTCGACGGATGCTTTGTACGCCTCAAAGTCGCTGGTGGAGTTGTCGATGAACGATTGATTGGCAAGACCTGCGGCGATGATCTCGCGAGCGATGGTGTTCGACAGCGCAATGTCGGTGCCGACATTGAGCCCGAGCCACCGATCGGCCCAGCGAGCGGTGGACGTGCGACGCGGGTCAACCACAAACATCTTGGCGCCGTTGCGGATACCGGCCATCACGTGATGGAAGAAAATTGGGTGCGCCTCGCGCGCGTTTGAGCCCCACATGACGATGACGTCTGTGTCTTCAACCTCGGCGTACGAACTGGTACCGCCGCCTGCTCCGAACACTGTGGCCAGACCGACCACGCTAGGAGCGTGTCAAGTTCGATTGCAGGAGTCGATGTTGTTGGTGCCCAGCGCAACCCGCGCAAACTTCTGGGCGATAAAGTTCATCTCGTTCGTAGCTTTGGAGCACGAGAAGATGCCGACCTCACGCTCATCGCGGTTGGCGAAACCAGCAGCGGCACGATCGAGTGCTTCGTTCCACGATGCGGGCCGAAGCACGCCATTCTCACGAACGAGCGGTTCGGTAAGACGAACATACGGGGTGGTCCGATGTTGCTTCATAGACGCAATACTCCCACGAACAGAGACATTTGTCTCTCCATGTTCGAGTCAGACCAGCGCGGCGACGTCTCCAGCGCCATCGGGTCCGTATCGTGGAATTGCGCGGCCATCAAGGCCCACGAGTGGGGTGACGCCTTAGCTGGTGTTGACCAGCCGAGGTCGGTTGTCGGTAGCCATGCTCTCGCTCGGCTCTACCGTGGTCACGTCCTGTGACAAGGGCGGCACGGCGACCTCGTCGTCGGACGACAATACGATCGGCTCGAACACGTTGGCCCGCAAGACCAGTGGCGTGATCAGTAGCGACCCAATGACGGCCAGAGCGAGAAGCGACAGATAGATGCCGAGGAATTGGACCAGGTGAAGGTGGGCAGTCTTCCACGTTCCCAAAATGGTGGCCGAGTACCACGAAACACCCGATACTGCGGCAGCAACGCTGAGGGAGTTCAAGAACGGCACGGTCAGGCGAACCTGACCTTCTCGCATTGCCTGCGACAACCGCGGGAATGTGAACCAGTGGGCGCACGCACCGTTCGCTGCGACCACGATCACTACCACCATTTTCGCCCACAATCGTTCGCTCGTGTGCGTACCGGTGCGGATCAGCACGATGCCACTGACGCTGAGCAGTACGAGACCGGCGGTGACGAGTTTACTGGCCAACTCCAGCACGGTTGCCAGCGTCTGATCGATGCGCCGCATACGAAGACAACGTACGAACACCATGTCCGTGGCGGTTGCGCCGCCTACGCCGAATGCCACCCCCGACAATGTGGCCGAAGAGGGCAATCGTGTGCAGGGTGCTGGGCGGTGCAGCCGAACAACGACCAAAAGTGCGTTTCCGTACATGCCGCAAATGTTACGGATCGATTACAGTACGTCAATCGAGTTGTCCAGACGCTATCTCCTTCTTGGGTCAATTCTGGCCGGAAGGAGCAATCTCGTTGGACGCAAGCAGTTCTTCGAGTCGGCCGTGCAGGTGTTCGATGTTGGCTTCGTTTTCGGGTTTCATGAGGACCGATCGCAAGATCATCCCGGTGTCGGCGTCGCGCACTCGGTCGGGGTGACGGAGCAGCAGAGCATCGGCAGAGACGCCATAGGTCGCCACAAACACCGGGTCAATTGGGTCGTCCATCGCGCGCTGGAAGAGCCCATGGGCCGCGGCGCTGAGCTCGGCAACGGACCCGTGACAGGGCAGGAACGTGACGATGTCCAAATCCGCATCCTGGAACAGGGCAAGACTCGCGGACTCCCGCAGGAGGTCGCGCCAGTGCTGAGCGGCACGTTGTCCGGCCGCCAGTCTGGCTCCCAGTCCTTCCATGGTCCAGGGCACAACCTTGCGCGTCAGCCACAGCGCCGCGGCTGCGGCGCCGGCGCGGGAGCACTCCAGGCTGATCTCGCCGAGGTGCAGTTCGGCGGACGTGAAGTAGGTGTACGGAGAGTCATGCAAATAGAAACGCCCGACGGTTGGATCACGAAACAACACTGCGCCACACCCGTACGGCTGCAGCCCATGCTTGTGTGGATCGACTACGACCGAGTCACACTCGGCGATCGCTTTGAACGACGCCACGGGCACGAGGTTGCTGTCGGCCCAGGCGAGAATGGAGAAGAACCCGCCGTACGCGCCATCAACGTGTACTCGCACGCCGTGCTTGCGAGCGATCGACACGATGTCCTCTATGCGATCCACCATGCCCAACCCGGTCGAGCCGGA
>JANMCE010000366.1:0-5043 GCA_031360915.1 Actinomycetes bacterium
GGAGCTCGGTTTGGTCGTGCGCGTGTCGGGCTGCCGAGGACGGTGACATGTGTAAACACGTCGTCGCAACCCTCTCGCGGCAACCCACGGGGACGACGTGTCGCTTGGTGCGAGTGTGGCGACCCCACCGATATCGGATGCCACCACGGCGGTGGATGTGGCTGAGTTCGTGTCCGGGCTCGATCACGACGAACTTGTCGCTCTTGTGCTGGCTCAAGTCGAGGCTGATTGGCGCTTACGCGTGCAGCTCCTGGCGCGCGGCCGCGGCGACGAGTTCGCCGATCGACGAGTGGGCATGGCGTCGGTGGATCGAGTCTGCGTTTGCTCCGTACGGCGATTACGTCCACTATCGCGAGGCCGCCGGTTGGGCACGCGACGTGGACGCGATGGTGAGGTCGGTTGGTGACCTGATCGAGACGCACCCAGCCCAGGCCATTGCACTGTTGGAGCACGCCTATGGTCAGGCCAACGCTGCGATTCAGTGGATCGATGATTCCGACGGTTACCTCACGACAATCGCCGCCGACATCGGAGAGTTCCACCTCGCAGCGTGCGAAGCGGCTCGACCCGATCCTGCCGAGCTTGCCCGACGGCTCGTTGACCTGGAATTGACGTCCGAGCGCCGAATCATCAGCAATCGAGGGTCGTTTCGTAGGCGGCTTTCAACAGTTCGGTGAGGGGAAGGCCACTGGCGGTTGCCTCGAATGTGCCTAGGCGGGACAACACGGCGTGTGCGGGAGTGGCTGGTTCGGCGGCAGGGACGGCCGGCCTGGTGCCAATGCCGTCGACGGCGCCGGTCGGTCGGAGCGGCCACCATGGTGCGATTTCATCGGCAGCGCTGTCCGTGGACGCCTGGCCGGCTACGAGCGCAAGAATCTGCTCTTTGGTGCGGCCCTGCCATTGGAGGAGCTGCCACGGATCACGGTCGAGCTGGTCGGCGAAGACGTAGAGGACGGCGGCCTGGTGTTTGCAGGGGTCACCCCAGTCGGGGCAGCTGCATGTGGCCTTCATATCGCTCCACCGGACCGGGAAGAGTTTGGATCCGGTAGAGGCGAAGACGTCTTCGAGGTCAGGCGGTATTTCACCGGCAAGCAGCCGAGCGGCGAACCCGAGGCGTGTTTGTATCGCTGCCTCGATCTTGCCCCATTGCTGCGTCGTTGGGGTGACGACCCTTACCCGTACCTCGTAGGGCCGACTACGTGATCCTTGCACCTTCGCGGTGATGACACCTTCGGCGATGTCAATCGAGACGACTTGCCCTTTCCGCGCGTACGCTCGGCCTCTGGTCATGCGCCCGCCAAGACCATAGGAGTCGAGCACCGCAACGAAGCGTTTCGACCACCAACTGTCGGCCATTGCACCGCGGGTCTTGGTCGTAGCGATCCCGCCAGTCACGGCGCGGGGCTTTGACGGAGCAAAGTTCTGCCAGGAATCGTTGTACGGCATCAGGCGAAATCCTCGTCCGAGTCGCTCGAGCGAAGGGCGATCACATCGCGGAGTTGATCCGTTGAAAGTTCCGTGATCCAGCCTTCACCGGTGCCGACGACCGATTCGGCCAGCGCACGCTTTGCCGTAATCATCGCGTCGATACGTTCCTCGATGGTTCCCGACGAAACCAGTTTGTGGACGAGCACGGTACGCTTTTGCCCAATCCGATACGCCCGGTCGGTCGCCTGGTCTTCGACCGCGGGGTTCCACCACCGATCGAGGTGGATGACGTGGCCCGCGGCCGTCAGGTTGAGGCCCGTGCCACCCGCCTTGATGGACAGTAGGAATAGGTTCGGCCCATCTGGCGCTTGGAACTGCTCGACCATGGCGTCACGTTTCTTGCGGGTCACGCCGCCGTGCAACCACAGGGGTGCCTGCCCGTAGCGGGCTGCGAGATAAGGCACAAGGATGTCGCCCCACTCGGCGAACTGGGTGAACAACAGCACCCTGTCACCAGCGGCGATGATCTCATCCAACAGTTCCTCGACACGGCTGAGCTTGCCGGATCGACCGGCCAGAGCCGAACCATCGCGGGCGAAGTGCGCTGGATGGTTGCAGACTTGCTTGAGTTTCCCGATGCCGGCGAGCACAAGACCTCGACGCTCAATGCCCTCGGACTCGTCCGCCTTACGCAAGAGATCATCGACCACGGCTCGGTACAGCGTCGCCTGTTCACGGGTGAGCGGAACATGCTCGGTTTGTTCAATCTTGTCGGGCAGATCGTCGATAATCGTTCGATCGGTCTTCAAGCGGCGAAGCACGAACGGTCCGGTAATCCGCCGCAAGAGAGCGGTCGCACCGGCATCGTGGTCGGTCTCGATCGGCGTCGCGAACCGTCGTTTGAACTCGGTTTGCGTGCCGAGCAGACCTGGGTTCAGCACATGCATCAGCGACCAGAGTTCGCCCAATCGGTTCTCGACCGGCGTGCCCGTGAGCGCGATGCGGCGACTCGCGTTCAACTGGCGGATCGCCTTGGTCTGGGCGGTGCCTGGGTTCTTCACCTGTTGTGCCTCGTCGAGCACCAGTCGCCCCCACGGAACGATCTGCAACAACGTCAGATCGCGGGCCACAAGCGAATAGGTGGTGAGGACAACGTCGGCATCGGCACGCGCTGCCGTGATCTGTTCCTCCGTGCGCAGCCGGTCGGGGCCATGGTGCACCTTGACCCGCAGCGTGGGGGCGAACCGTTCCAGCTCGCGCTGCCAATTGCCAAGCACAGACACCGGGCAGACCACCAGCGTTGGCTCGTCGATGGGGTCGGAAAGCAACGTGGCGATGAGCTGAGCGGTTTTGCCGAGACCCATGTCGTCAGCCAGACAGGCCCCAAGACCGAGCCGGCCGAGAAAGGTCAACCAGCCGGTGCCTCGCTGTTGATAGGGACGCAATTGGCCGGTGAACCCGGGAGGATCGCTGATCGGAGCAATGGTGGCGTGCAGCGCGCCGTCAAGTAACTCCCCAAGCCAGCCGCTTGCGGTCACATCGGCGTCGTCGATGTTCGCCGGTAGGCCGATCCCAGGCAGACCAAGCGCGGTACGCATCAACTCTGCTGCTGTGGCCTGCCCCTTACCGCCGACGGCGGCAATGACCGCAGCCAACTCAAGTGGATCAAGTTCGACCCATTCGCCCCGCACCCGCACCAGGCTCTGTTTGGTAGCCGCGGCCCGCTCCAAGTCATGCAGGTCGTCGGCACTCAACGTGGTTTGACCGAGGGCCGCTTCCCAGGTGAACGACACCATCTGATCGAACCCGAAGCCCGAACTTCCACCCGACACAGCGGTGCCCGACGAGCGCTTCGCCGTCGCCTTGGCCCGAAGCCGTACTCGTTGACGTTGCGACCACCAGCCCGGCAGGTTCAGACCAATTCCCGCGTCCGTCAGCACCGCGACTCGGTCGCGAATGAACGCGACGACCGCCTCGGCAGTTAGGTCGATGCCTGATGGCCGAGCTGCGTCGAGCAAGCCAGCCAGCTCGGGCGCAAGGCGAGCGACTCGGCCAAGGCCTTGCAGCAGTTCGGCGACCGCAGACGGAGGAAACGGTGAGTCGGTCTGCCAAAGCTGGCCTGCGTCGACGAGCAGGCTTGGTTCGTCGCTGTCTTGCACCAGAACATCGACCCGCCAATCGACTTGCCCGTTCACCGGTTCGCTCAGTCGCAGCACAACCCGGGTGCGGGTCTGCGATGCGGCTCCAGCACGAACCCAGGACGAAACGCTGTCGGCAAGCGCACCGACCTTGGCCGGCTCGAAGCTGGTCGGCAGGAGTGGATCCGCGCTGGTCAGCGCGTGCAGCCAGGCCTCGGTGACCGTCAATCGGCCGCGCCGTTTGGCCACCAGAGGTGTCGCGCTAAGCCGGCCTCGCATCAGCTTGTCGACGCCAAGGGCGAGGGTCTCGGCAGCACTTCGGTGCCCATCGGGCGTTTGGTCGGTAACGAGCGAGCGGACCAGGTCCCGGTCGGCCGCCGTCGGCAGCGGCCACCACCAGGATCGGCCTCGCCCTTCGGGCGTAAGCGTCAGGCCGGGCACTACTTGCCCATTCTCCACGAAGTACGCGGCGAGCGCGTCGAAACGCTCGGCCAACAGGCAGTCGTCCTCCTTCTCGCTTTCGGTGCTCGCTCGGGTGCTGGTGATCATCGGGCGATGGCGTAGAGCACGGCACTCGTGACGGCGCTGATTGCAAGCACCTTGTAGACGCTATCGGCAAAGCCAAACCTGATCACGGTCCACATCGTAGACACCACCTGACCGCCTTCGGAGGAGCGTGTGAGTGTCATTCACGCTGCAGTGCATCCGTGGCCGGCGTGAATCCGCAGGGCAAACTGCTGACGGATAGCGACGAGCCCACGGTTGATTGACACCTTGGCATAGTACGCGCCGGCACTCAGCCCGCTTCGTTAAGACCTCGGGTCGGTGAGCCTCCCGTCATGGGTATGTGCCTTGGAGGTCAACGAGTAGGTGGGCTGCGTGGTCGGTGTATAGGCAGAAGGTGCCGTCGGGGTCGACGTTGACGACTGCGCTGTTGGCGATGTCGAGGCCGGCTTGGTAGTTGACGTTCGAGTTGTTTTGTAGGCCGGGGAGCAGTGTGGAGCATTTGTCCGCGGTCACGTAGCCCGCTCCGGCCGCGCCAGTCACGGTCAAGTTCACGAGCACCGCGGATGTCCCTGCGGGGACACCAGTGTTCACCCGTGTGATCGACCCCGCCGCGGGCCGCGTGCCGATTCGTGTGTTCAGGATCCGCGTCGGGGTCGATGTGGTGAGATCCCGACCCACCGGGGTTTGGTATGTGCCTTGGAGATCAACGAGTAGGTGGGCTGCGTGGTCGGTGTACAGGCAGAAGGTGCCGTCGGGGTCGACGTTGACGACTGCGCTGTTGGCGATGTCAAGGCCGGCTTGGTAGTTGACGTTCGAGTTGTTTTGTAGGCCGGGGAGCAGTGTCGAGCATTTGTCCGCGGTTACGTAGCCTGCTCCGACCGCGCCGGTCACGGTCAAGTTCACGAGGACCGCGGATGTGCCTGCCGGGACACCGGTGGCGACGCGTGTGATCGACCCGGCTTCCGGACGT
>JANMCE010000369.1:0-4261 GCA_031360915.1 Actinomycetes bacterium
CCCCGTCGGTCACCCCATTCGAACAGTTCGGGGGCACCCCGGTGCCCCTACACTGCTCGGGTCCCGGCTTCCGGCCTGGGCGATGCGCCTCTAGCTCAACGGCAGAGCAACGGACTCTTAATCCGCAGGTTCTGGGTTCGACTCCCAGGGCGCACTTCAAAATCCCGGTCAAAGCCTGTTTTCATCGATCTGCTGCATTGATGGTCATCGATTTGGCGACCAACGTGGCGACAAACTCGTGAACCTACGGCGGGCGGATTGCGGTCACGGTCAATACAGACCCACGAACGGCCAGAGCGCACCGCCGACGGCGACGGCGATCCGTTGCCGGACACGCACGGTGTGGTCGAAGGAGGTCGTGATGGCCGACGAGGTCTTTGACGTGCTGGTGACTCATGATGCTGTGTACAGACGCGAGCCAGAGCGCAACGCACGCCAACAACGGGCGAATGTGTCTCGCGTGAACCTCGGTCGGTTGGGAATCGATCGCGCCCCGGACGTGCCCACCGACCCGGTTGATATCGCTTTATGACATGGCTGATATCCTCATTCGGGACGTGCCCAACGAAGTCGTCGCAGCGGTCGATGCGAACGCGCAACGCAGTGGCCAGACGCGCGCTGAATACCTGCGTCGGCTCCTGGCCGACCAGCAACGGCCAGCGTTGACGCGCGAACAGCTAAACCGCTTCGCCGAGCGCACTGCCGACCTGGGCAATCCCGAGGCAATGGCAGCCGCATGGCGGTGACGACGACCTGGCTCATCGACAAATCGGCGCTCAACCGAATCCCCGGAGCCAGCATCGCGCCCCTTCGATCCCAGATCTGCTCATCGCTGCGACCGCAGAACTTTCCCGACTCACTGTGTTGCATGTCGACAAGGACTTCGACCTCATCGCCGCGATCACCGACCAACCCATCGAGCCGACTAGAACGGACGGGCCCGTCCGATGTTCGATTTGCGAACTCGGCACGCTCATCGGTCCGATCTGTGCCGAGTAGACTGCCGACTTAAGACATCGAGCTGATCAGCCAACTGCACCGCGAAGCCGCGGGCGTGAGCTTTGATGAGTCACCCGTCGTTCACCTGTCCGCAGCCGATGTTGATCTCGCCGCGGTACGCCGAGCGTTCGCCGGCCGCCGCACGATCAACGCCAAAGACCTGAGAACGCTTCGACTCATCACACGGCACCAGGGTCCGCGACGTACCCACAGTCGCCGGAATCGTTCTGTTCGGCAGGGGGTGTCGGTGCGCGACCCCGTCCGTGACCGCACTTGCCGGGCTGTACGACGTGCCCGTTGCTGGCCGTGTCGGTGCACCTGAAGAAGCGCACCCGCGAGCCGATTTCGTGCTGCAGGAGCGAACCCCTACGAGACACGCAACCTGCGTTGGTTCGCGCTCGCGCTCGAAGATCTGGCCGCTGCTCGAGTCTTGAACGCCGAAGGTTCGGTCGGCGTTGCGTATCGCTGGTTTCCTTGCGCAGCAAGCAGCCGAGAAGGCGCTCAAGCGGGATTGTGCGCAGCATCGATTGCTGCGGGTGTGCCCGTGCCCAGGTTGACTGCCATCATCGGTGCGGTGCCGAGCGATTGGCACCAGCCCATGAACTCGTCAGTGCCGAACTACTGATGCGACTCGATGGAACGCTAGGGCCAAAGGACTACCCTGGTCGTACATGCCGCCGTACACGGCCCGACAAGGTGTTCCAGAAACCCGCCGAAGTTTCCGGGTCTCCTCTTGCACCTGCACCGCTTTGGCCAACTCCCACTCCGACGAGAAACTTCCCGCCGTGACGACGAATCCATGGCCGCGTCGCCCCTGATTGACGTGAGTAGCCCGTAGACTGATTGACAATGGACTTGGAGCTTGAGGACAGCCGCGGCGTCGACCTCGGGCAAATCCGTCAGCAGCTCCGCATGACCGTCCCCGAGCGCGTGCGCACAATGGTCGACGCCGCCAACGTCTTGCTGTCGATTCAGGTGAAAGCCCAAGCATCACTCAGCCAGGCCGAGTGATGTTCGATCCCATTCGGATCTGTGAAGTTTTGAACGACGAACGCGTTGACTATGTGATCGTCGGCGGCTTCGCATCGGTTGCTCACGGATCCTCGCTGCCGACGCAGGACATTGATGTCGTGCCCTCGCGTCACGCCGACAATCTCGGCCGCCTTGCACGAGCGCTCCGCAGAATGAACGCAATGATCAGGACTTCGCACGAACCGGTTCCTGTGCCGATCGATGGCCCGTTTTTGGCCAACATGCCACTCATGCTGAACCTCGTAACCGACTTCGGTGACATCGACCTGACCTTTAGACCGTCGGGCGGCACCGGAGGATTTGATGGGTGGAACGCAAATGCCGTCACCGTTGAAATTGCCGACAGACTTTCCGTTCGAATCGCGGCGCTCGATGACATCATTGACTCGAAGCGTGCAGCCAATCGCCCGAAAGACGTGATGGCCCTTCCCTACCTGGAGTCCCTTCGCGACGAAATTGCGGCGCGGCGAACGCGCGGGGGCGACTGACCTACGGCGCGAACTGGCAACACGCGTCACCGTGCGAGCAACCCGCGAGTGTTTCGGATCGACGGCCAAGGGAACGGCGCGACCAGACTCTGACATCGACTTCCTAGTCGACCTCGGGTCAGGCCGGACGTTGTTCGATGTCGCCGCACTACACGACGACCTCGAAAGCCTTCGTGATGTCGATGTACTCACCCCGACGTTCGGTCAAAGGTCGCCTCCCACATGTTGCCGACGAGGCAGCGCCGATACGAGGCACTTCGAGGACCGATTGAACGACATCCTTTCTGCCATAAACGAAGGAGCTGAACTCGTCAAACGTTGCCACGCGTTCTTGCCGACCCGCTGGTTATCCGCGCGGCGAACGGTTCGCAGATTCCCGCAGGGCCGGTTTCAAGTTCGGCGTATTCCCTGGACTCATGAGCGAAACGCGTTGAAAGGCAGAAGGCACGAGTGTAGAAATCAGTGGCGGCTGGGACGTCGTCAACGTAGAGGAGCACCCAGCCGAGTGACGGAATGTTATGAGTCATATCGCTATCGATATCGGCTCGGGTCACAGGCCGATGACCACCCAACCCCGTCGAACTGGCCCCTACCTCGACGAAACGACGAAGGAGATCTGAGCTGATGGTATTCACGGTCACCGAACTCGACGCCGCCACTTGGCCGACATGCGATCCGAATCGTCGAACGCGGAGACATATCGCTACAAACGTGAAGCTCGTGGCACCAACTCTGCTGCGCTCCGTCATCTCGTGCCCGTGGCCGACATCAATGCACTGTTCGCGTGACAGGGCTTTTGGCTGTGCCGGTGGTGTTGGTCGATCAGAGGTCGCGTCGCATCACGGGTCGGCTGGGGTAGGTGCGGCCGATTTCGTGGAAACCGGCCGCGGTGAACGTCCGCATCGTTCCGGTGAACAGCGCTGAGCCGCTCACCCGTTCGGCCTGTAGAGCGTCGGTGTCGACAGGATGGCCTTCGACCGCGGTTGCGCCGTGAAGCTTGGCGTGATCGACAGCGGCGCGTAACAGTTCGGTCGCCACACCGATTGAGCGGTGTTTCGTGTTGACGGCGAAACATGTGACCCACCACACGGTAGGCACGTCATCGACTATCCGCCGCAGGGCACGGTTACGGGCCACGCCGGCTATGAGATGTCGAGGCATAACTCTGGTCCAACCCGCCGCCATACCGTCGACATAAGCCACAATCCCGGGCGACACCAAAGACGTTGTGATCTCTCGGTGTAGCGCTGTTCGGTTGTCGACCGGAGCGGAACTTGCCGGCTGGTCGACGAACCGCTGACACCAACACCAGCCTGGATCATCGCCGCGGCGACCGAACACGTTTACGACGTCGTCCCACTTCTCAGGGTCCGCTGTTGTCGTCCGGATAGTCACCACGAGGCGGCCCCGTTCCGGGCACGCTGCCTCAACAGGCCGCTGAAAGAAAGTGACCACACTCCGACAGTCTTACGCAGCCCGACGGCAGCGGCTCGCGTCGACACTCATCGAAAGTCGCGTTTGGTTCGCGGTCGCAGATGCGCACGCCGCCAGCAAGCCGCACCGCAGCCTCGTTAGCTGCTGCCGAGTAGATCCGAGCGGTTGCCTGCGTTCGTTCGTAAGCGGTGTCGAAGTCATCAATGTCGGGTAACACGTCAGTCGGCACGAAGGCCTCCTCTCCGTGGGCCCGGCATCCGCATGATCGGGCAGGAAAGGAGACGGCCTGCACAACAATCGCTACCCCC
>JANMCE010000433.1:0-1814 GCA_031360915.1 Actinomycetes bacterium
TGTAACAAAACGCCTTCCGGGCTTCCAGAACCTTTCTTAACGGTCTACTTTGACCGACAAGAGATTTGTGGTCCGGGTTTTCACGGTGCTTTCCGAAATCTCGCCGGGCGGAAGCGAGAGCGTGACCCTCACCCGAGGGACACAGTTTGGAAAGGCAATCTCACTTGTTACGAAAACGAATCTTCACGCCCCTGCTTACGATTGCTGCCGTCGCCCTCGGCACCATCGCCCTCAACACTTTGCCAGCATCGGCCGCTGATGTCAGTCAGCCCATGCCGGTGCTCGACGGCGAAGAGAAGGCGTTCGTCGGCATCATCAACAACTACCGGGCCCAGAACGGACTCGGGCCACTGCAGGTCTCGATCAAGCTCACCCAGTCATCGGCATGGATGAGCGACGATCTGTCAAAGCGCCCGGCCTCCGGCTTCGGGCATACCGACACGCAGGGGCGTGACGCAACCGCTCGCGAAACGGCATTCGGCTACGGCTACAACACCTACACCGGCGAGAACATTGCGGCCGGCACAAACTCGGGTTCGGCCACGGCGATCTTCGAGCAGTGGCGCAACTCGCCCGGGCACAACGCCAACATGCTCGGCAAGAACTACCTCACGATGGGAATCGCCCGCGTGTATCGCGCTGGGTCGCCTTACAGCTGGTACTGGACGAACGATTTCGGCGGCTTCGATGATGCCCGGGTCGGCGACGCGACCGCGGCACCAGCGCCCCCAGCACCGCCGGCACCGCCACTGGTCATCCCAGCCGTGCGCTCGGCCATGGTTGCGGTGGGGCCTACTCGCATCGTGGACACCCGAACCGCGGGAGCCATCGGCGCCAATGGTTCAGTCACCATCCATATTCCTGGCCAGAAGGGTGTCGTACCAGCCTCGGGCGTTGCGGCCGTGACGTTGACGGTCACCATCACCGATGCCAAGGGTGCCGGTTTCGTAACCGTGTATCCGAGTGGCGGCGGCAGACCAGAGTCCTCCAATCTCAACGTGTCCGGTCCGGGTCGCACTGTTGCCAACCTCGTCACGGTTCCCCTCGGGCCATCGGGTGATGTGGTGTTGTACACCAGCGGTGGCGGTCATCTCATCGCCGACGTTGCCGGTTACTACAACCAGGTCGGCAGCACCGCGAGGGCTGGCCGCTTCCAGCCCATTGCACCCACCCGTCTGGTGGACACCCGTAGCGGTCAACCCGTCCCACCCAGGGCCAGCGCCATCGTTCATGTCACCGACCGTCCTGGTGTTCCCAAGAACGGTGTTTCGGCGGTATCGCTCAACCTCACAGTGACCGACGCGATACGCAGCGGATTCCTGACCGCCTACCCGGCTGCGTCGGGTGTGCCGACCGTGTCCAACCTCAATATCAACAATGCCGGTGACACCGTTGCTGGCGCGGCCATCGTGCCGGTGGACGCCAACGGCAACATCGGCGTTTACCTCGACGGCGGTGGCGACCTTTTGGTTGACATCAACGGGTGGTTCACCGACGGAAACGCAGGTGCCAGTTCGGAGGGCCTGTTCGTGGCCCAAACGCCAGCCCGCGCCCTCGACAGCCGTAAGTCAGGCCGCATGACAGGCAAGTCGATGCTCGACCTCGGCGTGCCATCCGGCTCGATCGCGGTCAGCGCCAACCTGACCCTCACCGACACGTCGGGCGCCGGATACCTCAGCGCCTGGGCCGCCGCCGGGGCCATACCCACGGTCTCTTCGGTCAACGCAGTTGGCTCGGGCCAGACCGTGGCGAACCACGCAATCATTCCGGCATCAGGTGGCGCTCGGTTCTTCGCCGACATGACCACCAACCTG
>JANMCE010000439.1:0-1534 GCA_031360915.1 Actinomycetes bacterium
TGCGCGGTGTTCTTCACGTTGCCCATCGACACGTCCATGCCGAACAACGTCGGCTTCTTCACGTCGAGCGCACCATTGAACCCGACGATGTCGGTGTTGCGGAACCAGGCGGCGTCGAGCGCGACAGCGAGGGCCATGGTCACAACCGCGACAGTGAGCCCGCGGACCCGCAAGGCCGGGATGCCGATGATCGTGCCGAGCACGGCCGCGAAAAGGGCCGACATGAGTGGAGCGATCGGAAATGGAATATGCCAAGACGAACTCAGAAACGTCAGCATGTGCGCGGAGGCACCGGCCAGGGTGAGCTGCGCCAACGAGATCTGACCGGCATACCCGGTGATCACCACGTACGACAGAGAGATCAGCGCCAGCACGATTGAAAGGATGAAGGCTGTCTTCCATTGTCCGTTCGGCAGGGCCAGGAAGAAAATCGACCCGAAGGCCAATGCGATGACCGCTGTTGAAAAGACGTACCGAGGTCTCGGTGCTCGACCGAGGGTGCGCAGAATGAGCGCACCGCGGGCCGGCAGTGGCTTCCCACGGGCGACCAAGAAGATGAGGATGAGGACCAGTGGAACCAGTTCCGGGCCGCCGGCCTTGCTTGGGAACCATTTGAAGTCGCCCTTGAGGAACAACGCCTCGGACTGCAGCATGCCAATCGCGAAACCACCGGCGATCGCAGCTGTCAGACCTTCAAAGCGGCTGAGCACAGCTGCGGCCAATGCTGGCACGATGAACAGCGAGTAGACGTTTGGTACGACCGCGACGATCGGAGCGATCAAGATTCCGGCCAGGCCGGCAACGGCAGACGAAAGCATCCAGTTGAGCGCCGCGACCTTGTTTGCCGAGATGCGACTGACGACTGCACCCTTCTCGGACTCGGCGGCCGCGCGTGTGGCCAGACCGAATCGGGTGAAACGGAACAGTGCGCCAAGCAACAGGCCGAGCAAAATGATGGACCCGGCGAACCAGAAGCGCTCGGTTTCAACGACCGAGCCACCCAGGTGCCACTTCGAGTTGGGGAAGATCTTCGCGATCGGCAACTGCACGGTGCCCAGTTGCTTCACGATCAGCAGGACAATGACGATCTGCACGCCGAGCGAGGCAACGACACGCGCCACTGGGGGCGCCGCTCGCAGCGCCTTGAACACCACGAGGTACAGCAGGAGTCCAAGAATCGCCGTCAGGCCCACGGCGATGAGCGCCGCTGCGAGGAACCCGGGTGTGAAGCCCAGTTTGTAGGTGACCTTCAGACCGGGAATCAGCGGAAGAAATTGTCCCTGCCGGAGATACCCGTAGACGTACGCCGCGTACAACGCTAAGGAACCACTGGCGAAGTTGATGACGCCTGAGCTGCGGTAGGTCACCACAAGTGCAACGGCGAGGGCCGCGTAGGCGGCCCCGGCACCGGTTCCGAGGAGCAAATAGCCCAGATGGCTGATCATTCATTTTCCGTTTCGACGTGTGCAGGAGAGAAATGAGACGGAATACAGGTGGTGGGGGGGCCACCCCCCCCCCCCCCCAACACCAAACA
>JANMCE010000457.1:0-2115 GCA_031360915.1 Actinomycetes bacterium
GGTCGGTGGAACAGGCCTTTGGAAGGCGGCAGGTTCCAGACCGGCCGCGGTCAGTGTTGATGGACGAGCGAGACCCCGAGCGACGATGTTGTCGCCGATCGTGTCGCCAAGCTCGGACCAGACGGTCTGCGCCAGCGCCTCTGCGGAGCGGTCGTGGAGGTTGATGGCAAGCTGACCAATTGGCACGCCGTCGATGCGAACCAGTGCCCGAACCGCCGCAAAGGCGTCGGCTGGTTCAGGATGTAGGTGAAGTGGTCCGACCAACTCGAGGTCAGCGACGGCAACGGGCTGAAAGTGCCCGGCTGATACTGCCTTCGCCGGGGCAGCATCGGCTAGTGAGGGTGAGGATGGCGCTGACCGAAGCCGACGCCATTCCGGTAGGTAGCCAGCGGCAAAGGCCGCCAAGCCCGACACGATGAGTCCGGCGCGCGCTGGACCATACGTGTCGCCCCGCGCCAACGAGAGCACGCCTTTCAAGGCACCGCCAGGCAGCACCTTGGCAACATAGGAACGTTCACTCGACATGCCATCGCTGGAACCAACCAGGCTTGAAACAAACGCCTTTGACAGCCCTTCCGCACGGCAACGGGAATGAAAGTAGCGAACCGACGCCCGAGAGTTCGGCACGAAATGGTGCACAACGGCACCGGGCTCGTGCAGCACCTTGCCGGTTGGCTGATGCTGAAGGGCACGAATGCAGAGCTCTGTCTCCTCACAGCCAAGCGGCGTGGTACCCCGTCGGCCAAGCTGGGATTGAAAGCCACCAACTGCGGCGAACACCGAACGACGAACGGACATATTGGCGCCGATGGGATTGCGGATCTCGGCCTTGGCAGTGGGTAGACCGCGATAGCTACAACCGACGACCCAGTCGAACTCCACCGGGAACCAACGTGGCCGGCCCGACTCCCATGAAGGAACCACGAGACCACCAACCGCCAGAACACTGGCGTCGTCGTAACAACGCACGAGATGCTCGATCCACTCCCGTTCAGCCGAGGCATCATCATCGAGGAACGCAATAACGTCACCGGCAGCGTGCTCAATACCGGTGTTCCTTGCGCCGGACAGTCCTTGGCCCTGGGAGTTTGCGACCACTTTCGCGTCGGCAAATTCGGCCTGGGATCGCTCAAGCAGCTCGCCGTTGTGGTCGATCACCAAGATGGTCTCAAGCGCTTGGACCGACTGCTTTGCCACCGACTCGACGGCAGCACACAGCAACTCCCATCGATTCATGGTGTAGGCGCAGATAACGACGGACAGAGTGGGTCGCGAGGTCGATAAGCTGCGACCGGCAGAGCGTAAGGGCATAGAAGTTCGATCTCGATTCAGGGGTACACCGCGAGCGTTCGCAAGGGTACTGCCGGGTTCCTGGGCTAACGCCTGAGAAAACAGCCATCTGCGGCATTCTTGAGAGTTGCCAGACAGTTGGGTCCTGCGACCGCCGGTAGCTCTACTGTTGCAGGTATGCCGTCTGCACCGTCGACTCCGGTTGACTATCTCGCCCGTTCGAAGGAGCGGTACGACGCGCTCGGCTATCCGCCCTATCGGTGGGCGCTCGATGACTCGACGCCGCCGTTTCACGCGCTGACCAAACCACTCAATACGTGCCGCGTCGGCCTCGTGAGCTCCGGCGGCTCTTATGTTGTTGGGCAGGCGGCGTTTCACTTCCGAGACGACATCTCCTACCGAGCGATACCGACCGAGACTGCGTCCTCGCACGTGCGTGTCACTCATTTCGCGTACAACACCGACGACGCCCGTCAAGACCCGAACTGTGTCCTGCCGCTGCGGTCCCTTCGCACGCTGGTTGAAGAAGGCGTCATTGGTTCACTCGCTCCAAACGCCTTGAGTTTTGTGGGCGGCATCTACTCCTCTCGTCGCTGCCGCGAGGTGCTCGCCCCTCGAATCGTGGAGGAACTGGTCGCCCAGGAATGTGATGCCGTCCTACTGGTGCCCGTTTGACCCGTCTGTCACCAGTCGATCGGTCTGATCGCACGCCAGATTGAAGCCGCCGGAATCGCGACGGTGTCGTTGAGCAGCGCGCTCTCGATCACGACGGGCGTCGGGGTTCCGCGGACGGTCTTCGTGGACTATCCCCTCGGACGAACAGCT
>JANMCE010000030.1:0-5130 GCA_031360915.1 Actinomycetes bacterium
CTCGGGCATCCACCCAGGGGCTAGGCCGAGCGAAACGCGCCCGCCGCCCGCAATACGATCGGCGGTGGCAATGGCCTTGGCGACAAGCAGCGGATGTCGCAACGGGCCGAGATACACATTGGTGCTGAACCGCAGCCGCGAGGTACGCGCCGCCATGCCGGCGATAGTCACCCACGGGTCGGGAAACGCCGTTTCGCCCGAAAACGGGGGAGTGCCATCGTCACTATACGGATACGGCGCCGACAACTCCTTGGGTACGAAAAGGTGGTCGGAAAGAGAGACGCCGTAGAAGCCGAGGTCCTCGGCCGCTGCGGCGAGCTCCACTATTTCCTCGGGCGCGATGAGCGCGCCCATCAACCAGAACTGCATCGTCACGACGTAGACCTTACGGACGCAGCGTAAGTCCGCCGTCAACGCAGAGGACCTGGCCGCTGATCCAGGCACCGGCGGGGGAGCAGAACAGCAACAAGGTGCCGCAAAGCTCGGTAGGGTCGCCGAAGGCGCGGTTGGTGGCCTTCGCCTCCACCATGTCACGGAAGGGCGAGCCTTCAGGGGTGAGCATCTTGCCGGCGTCACTCAATGTCATTCCGGGGGCGATGCAGTTGACGGTGATTCCCTGCTTGCCCAGCTCGCGGGCCATGGTGGTGGTGAGGCCGATAATGGCCAGCTTGGTGATGCCGTACACCGACTCGGCCGGATACGCGCCGACGGAGGACTGGTTGACGATGCGCCCGCCACCCCGGCTGATCATCGATGGGGCCACGGCCTTGATGCACTGCCAGGCTCCGGTGACGTTCACCGCGAAGGCGCGATCCCATGCGGCCCGGTCGTACTCCATGGCTGTCGACATGACGAGCGCCGCCATGAGCGCGGCGTTGTTGACCAGGATGTCCACGCCGCCGTACGCCGCGATCGTGGCATCGACCATGGCCTGCACCGAAGCTTCGTCGCTGATGTCGACGCTGACGGCCAACGCCGTGCCGCCGCCAGCGTTGATGGCGCCGGCCACCGTGTCGGCACCGGCGCGGTTGATATCGGCGCATACGACCGACGCCCCGGCGTCAGCCAACGTGTGGGCGTAGGCCTCGCCGATGCCACCCTTGCACGCGCCGGTCACAATCGCGACCTTGCCCGTCAACGAAAAATCCAAACCCATAGCGTTCCCCTTTTCCGGCTATCCCCTGCGGCCACCATATCCGAGGTTCCGGTCAACTTGACACTTGTGTCGAGTTGAAGATTTGGGGTCGTGTAGGTTGCCCAAACATGCCGCTCGACATCACGCCTTACCTGAATCCGGCCACGACCGCCATCGTGAATACCGAGTGCCAAGAGAACCTGATCGGGCCCAATTCGATACTGCCCGGCTTGGCTCGTGCTGCCGCGGAAGTCGGCTTGGTCGAGAACTGCGCCCGCTTGTTTGCGTCGGCTCGCAGCCACGGTGTGCGGGTCTACTACTGCACCGACACCCGCCGGCCCGACGGATTCGGGTTCGCCTACAACACCATGGTCCATCTACGCATGAAGGGTGAACGGACGGGGAGCGGCGGCCACGGCCCGGTCGTCGAACCGCTCACTCCGCAGCCCGAAGATGTCGTGTTTCCTCGAGAGCAGGGCTTGACCGGATTCTTCGCCACGGGCCTCGACGCCTACCTGCGCAACACCGGCGTTGCGACGCTGATCGTCACCGGCGTTTCGCTCAACATCGCCGTGCTTGGCACCTGTATCGAAGCCATGAACCTCGGCTACACCGTTGTCGTCCCCACCGATTGTGTCGCCAGCGACCCACCCGAATACGCGGCCACGCTCATCAAATACACCATCCGCAACATCGCCTACACCGCCCTGTCCGCCAGCATCGTCTCCGTTTGGGATGCGCTCGCCTAACGGTCAGGCCATCCGTTGCCAGACGGATTGGATTTCGGCGGCGGTGGTGACGGTGGCCAGCAGGGAGAGGGTGTGTTGGATGGCGGCGTCAGCGAAATCGGCGGGGACTCCGGCGACACAGTCTCGGGGGAGGACGACTTGGTAGCCAAGGTCGACGCCGTTCAGACACAGGCCGGTTATCCCCATATTGACCGACACGCCCGCCGCGATAATCGTACGGATGCCGAGGTTACGTAGCATCTGATCAAGCGAGGTCGACATGAACGGACTCATACCGTGCATGCGAGCAACCTTGATATCGCGTGGGTCGTCGCCCAACTGCGGCATCAGCTTGGCGCCCTCGGAACCAATCTCGGTCGGCCGGATGCCGGACTCCCGAGCCAACTTCGCGCCGATGGCAAAGATGGCGCAGTTCTCGGTGTATCCGGCATCATCCGAACGATGCTCGGCCGTGTTGTGCACGACACGCACCCCCGCGGCCCGAGCCGCGACGCAAAGGTCGCCGACGATCTCCATCATGCCGATCTCAGCGACTCGGTCGGCCAATTGCGGCAGCATGGCCCCGGGGCCGACGATGCCGCGTTGCAGTTCCATGGTGACGACCGCAGTAGTGGCCGGGTCGAGCAGGCGCTGCAACCGTTCGAGACGCTTGGTGTCTTGGTTCACGTGTCGTCCTTGCCATGGTGTGGCCGGGGGAGGGCTTCCTCCGGTAGTAGAGCTGCGGAGTTGACACTACTGTCAGACCATGGGGATCCGACCACACCGACCGCTCGAGGATCTGGCGGAGGGCGACACCCTGTGGGCCTTGCTGCAGCATCGGGTCCTGCTGAGCCCTGACGCCCCGATGTGGATCGACGAACACGATCGTCGCCTCACGTTCGCCGAATATCTGACGTGGACTGAACGGGTCGCGGCTGGGTTGTACAGCCTCGGTATCCGGGAAGGTACCGCCGTCAGTTGGCAACTACCGAACAAGCTTGAGACCGCCGTGTTTTCCATGGCGCTCTCCCGGCTGGGTGCAGTGCAGAACCCGATCATCGCTCTGTATCGCGAGCGTGAGGTTGGCGCACTGCTGCGTATTTCCGAGGCTCGTTGGTTCGCCACACCGGGCGTTTGGCGGGGGTTCGATTGCACCGCGATGGGCGAACAACTTGCATCTGCGCTCGACCATCGGTGTGACGTGCTCGACTGTTCCGCGTTACTGCCCGAGGGTGACCCAGTGGTGCTGCCGCCAGCGCCGACCGAAGGCGATGTCGTCCGCTGGCTGTACTCCACCTCGGGGACGACCTCGCTGCCCAAAGCGGTGCGCCACACCGACGGCACGCTTCTTGCCGGAGGCTACGGCATGGCGGCGGCGACCGACTTCACTCCGGCGGAAGTCGGCTGCGTGCCGTTTCCGTTTGCCCATATTGGTGGCCCGGACAATCTCATCATGCAGCTTCGCATCGGGTTCTCAGCCTTGCTGCTGCAGGCGTTCGTGCCCGACCAGGCTGTCGAAATGATGCGTCGCTACAGGGTGACGACGCTCGGTGGCAGTACCGCTCACTATCAAGCTTTCCTGCAGGTGCAACGCCGTACCCCCGGAGAGCCGATCCTTCCATCGTTGCGGACGCTGGTCGGTGGTGGAGCGCCGAAGCCGCCCGAATTGTTCTGGCAGGTGAAACGTGCAATCGGGGTGGAGATTCGACATGGGTACGGCATGACCGAGTGCCCGATGATCGCCGTTGGCGCACCAGGGGACACCGACGAGGAGCTTGCGAACACCGACGGCCGGCCAGTGGTCGGCTGCGAAATCCGTATTCTCGACGGCGATGATCAGCCGGTGGCAGCGGGTGTCGACGGCGACATTGTGGTGCGGGGGCCGATGTTGATGAAGGGCTACACCGACGCTTCGGCCAACGCGGCGAGCTTCTTGCCTGACGGGTTTTTCCGCACCGGTGATCGTGGCCATCTTCGGGTGACCGGACACGTCGTGCTGACCGGACGCAGTAAGGACATGATCATCCGCAAGGGTGAGAACTTGTCACCTCGCGAGATTGAGGATGTGCTCGCCGCGCACCCGTCGATCGGGGCCGTCGCCGTCATCGGCCTGCCCGATGCGGAACGGGGTGAGCGCATCTGCGCGGTGATCGAGCTTCGCCTCGGCGCAGGATCACTCGGATTGCAGGACGTGCGCCAGATCTGTCGAGACGCCGGGCTCATGATGCAGAAAACGCCAGAACAGCTCGAAATTGTCGACGTACTCCCGCGCAATCCGACGATGAAAATTCTGAAGCGCGAGTTGGTCGAGCGCTTCCGAAATTGACGCTACTGTCAAGTGATGACTTCATCGACCATTGTTTTTGTTCACGGCGGCCAGCACACCGGAGCATGCTGGCAGCCAACGATGGACGCCATCACCGCGGCCGACAGCGAGGTCTGCATGCTCGCTGTAGACCTACCTGGTCGGCGGGCCGAGCCGGGAGACTTGGCCACGCTCACCATCAAACAATGCGTCGAGAGCGTGGTGCGTCAGATCAACGACGCGGGGGTCGGCGACGTGGTATTGGTCGGGCATTCGATGGCCGGTATTACGCTGCCCGGTGTTGCTGAAGCCCTTGGCGCGGAGCGGGTCAAACGGATGATCTACCTCGCCTGCAGCGTGCCGGCGCAGGGCAAGAACATTCTGTCGACCCTGAAGCCCCCCGTCAGCTGGATTGCCGGCACCATGGCCCGTACGCAGAAGGTAAGCAAACCGCTACCCGCGCCGGTCGCCAAATGGATGTTCGCCAACGGCATGACCGATGACCAAAAACGCCAGGTGGTCGCCGGACTGGTTGCTGACAGCGGTGTGGTGCCACGGGAGAACGTCGACCGTTCCGGCGTACCCGATCTACCGACGACATGGATCCTCACGTTAAAGGACAACTCGCTTCGCCCACCCGCCCAGCGCCAGTCGATCGCCAACCTCGGCAATGTCGACGAAGTCATCGAAATCGATGCCTGTCACAACGCCATGATGAGCGAACCGACCCTGCTGGCCGGCCTGCTCCTCGCCCGCGTCTGAGCGAGACACTTGCCGCCGGACTGGCCCGTCATCCGGCGATCGTGTCGGGTGGACCGGTGCTCATGGTGCGGCCATCGGGGAGGGTGATAGTGAGCACCCGATCAGCGGAGAGGGAAAGTTTCCAGCCGCCCCCGTGGACCAGGTGATGATGGCGGCTACAGAGCGGTAGCAGGTTCGCGAAGTCGGTCGCCCCACCGTGC
>JANMCE010000034.1:0-41700 GCA_031360915.1 Actinomycetes bacterium
CCTCGACGCCGCCATCACCCAACTCCAAGCCGACGGCCATCCCATCGACACCGACGATCAGCCACGGCTCTCGCCATACATCCGCAAACACATCAACGTCCAAGGCCACTACACCTTCAGACCAGCCGACACGAGCAACCGACGGCCCCTCCGAGACCCCAACACGATCGACGAAACCGACCACGACCAAGACTGAACAGCCTTAGCGTGACTTTCCGCGCCATTACTACTCACGGGCCTGATCCTCCCGCGATGGATCGGCCCATCGTGCGTAACGCCAAAGGCTGTACCGATCCTGCTCGACCCCCGACCCGCGCCCAGTTCCGACCGATCTTGCCGTCCGGGCGGCGGGTCCACCGTGACGTGGCTACCCGAAGTCGGAAGCGTCGTCGAGTGCTTGGTCGGCGAGGTTGGTAATGTCCCAGTGCCGGGTAATGTTGCTCATGATCACGACGCCTCGTGATGCCTTTGGGTCGACGCGGAGCACGTTCCAAAAGCCCATGCCGCCGCCGAAATGCTCGACGCGGAGACCGTGGTCATCGTTCGGACGGAACCAGCCGAGCCCGAGATCGTACGGTTTCCCCTTGGTCGTGATCGCGGCCATCGCGTCGACAGATCGCTCACCCAGGAGACGGGTTCCGTCGACGGTTCCGCCGTTGCAATGCAGCGCAACGAGCCGAGCTGCGTCTGTGACGGGGCCGATGAGTCCGCCGTAGGCGGCACCGTCGAGTTCGAATGGTGTGAGCGCCACATACTTTCCGGTGCGCACACCAATGAGATCGCGGGGCAGAACGCGAGCCAGTGCAGGAGTCAGGATACGAGGCAGTCGTTGATGGCCCGTTGCCCGAACCGTCTCGGCGGGGAGTTCGTTCCACCCGAACGCTGTGTGCGTCATTCCAAGCGGTCGAAGAAGTTCGTCAGCAATGAATGCCTCATAGGACGTGCCCGCAGTGGTGGCGATGATCTCGCCGAGCGCGAGGTAACCGACGTTGCTGTACGCCGCCCGCGATCCGGGCTCGAAACGTGGTGTGCGCTGTTTCGCGAGCAGATGCGCCAGCCACGGCCGCGGTTCAGGTCGAGGTTGTCCCGCACCGTGTACCCACCGAATCGGCAACGGGTTGCGCAGACCGCTGGAATGACCCAGCAGATGACGAATGCGTGCCGACGCGAAGCCTGTCGGCCACACGTCGCCCAAGTATCGGCCGACCGGCGCGTCAAGGTCGAGTTGGCCACTCTCGGACAGCATCATCGCGGCGGTCGCGGTCGCGATCTTCGTCATCGAGAACCAGTTACACGCGGCATCCGCGGACATCGCCGAACCCGACGCAAGATCGCCGAAACCGGCTGCCGACGTGGCCACTGTCGTGTCCCCGGTGACCAGCGCTGCGCTCACGCCAATCAGCTTGCTCTCCGCGAGCGCACCCGCGACGAGACGACCGAGTCCGACGTCAGTCATAGAACGGTCTTCATGCGCAGGCACTGACCCTACACCGCTGCCACTCGGCGATCTCGCCGAATGGCATTCAATGAAGCGAGCCGCCATTATTCTGCGGGTCGGCGATGGCATCCGGGTCAATCTGAACGGCGGTTTTGCGGATGACGTCGCGAGCAGCGAGCCGATCATTTCGGAACTTGCAACGATTGCATGGTCGATCGCGCGCAAGGACGCAAGGCAGCGCGGATCCAGCGATCGACGCGGCACCGATCCAGCGAACGATCGGTCGAGCGAGCGGCCTCGCGAGAAAGATCACGAGCGCCCCAATACTCATCGCCACGAGGGGCGCCGACCACTCCGATCTCCCGGTCATACTCGCAGCGACGGGAAGCTGGCGCTGCTACAAGTTGAGCGATCGTGGCTCGATTGATGGGCCGGAGAAAGGCGCGGCCTTCGGGCGTGCGGAACGCGGCCCGGGCATGCACCGCCCGAGTGTGCGGGTTCGTAGCGCTTCTAACGCGCTCCGCGCTCGTGTCTTACTCTCGGCGTATGCTGCCACAAGTCTCAGCGCTCAGCAGGCTGCGTATGCCTGTTCTCCAAACAACAAACCGTTGGAGGATGTATGCGCGCTGTTCGACTCACGTTTGGGATTTTCCTCGCCATCGTGCGTCTTGTCCTCGGAGTGACCGTTGCGGTGGCACGAGGCATGACCATCTGCTTGTTGTGGCTCGTCGCACCCCGAGCATGCTTGGCGTTCACGATGCTCCGACGCCGATAGCCGAGAGTTCTCCAGACGCAACCGTGCGACGCTCCTCGCCGAGCTGATGTCGTGCCGGTCAGTTGCACTCCTCCACAGGCAACGCGTCGAGTAGCTGGAGGCGGTCGGCTCGGATGGCTGTGCGTGTCTGGCGGCGACCGTCTGGTCCGAGGAACTCGTGCTGGTGCCTTCTTGAGGTGGTTGGTTTGGCCGGCGGTGCGCTCCCATGCCTGGATTTCCATGATCACGCTCCCGACGTGGCTGTCCTTCGCGGTTCGGATCGCGAACGTGCTCAGAGTGGCCTCTCCGCGGTGGGTGTTCACGGTCTTCTTGACGGGATCGGTCACGGCACGTCCGGTGATGACGATCCGGTTAATGGCAACACGGCTACTCGACATGGTTCTCCTCGTTTCGGGTTGAGCCTCCGACCCTTGGAGTTGTCCGAGGACGGCGGCAAGTGATTCGGCGATGTGCACCGGTCCATCCGCCTTGCGTCGATGGCTGCGCGCACGGTGGTTCACGGGACAGGTATTCGCCGCCGTCTGACCGGATGCGACAACAGAACTTTCGACACGGCGCAGACGCGACGGGCTGGGCGAGTGAGTGCGGTGGAGATGTCCTCCACCCTCTCGAACGCTTGAAGGAGCCCCTCGATGTCCGCACTACCCATGAACCCAACCGCCGTCCTGTCATCTGTCCTCGCCCAGGTCGACCCTGTCACCCCATCGAAGGACTTCCCGGGCGCCGATCTGCTCGCCAACCTTCTGCAGTGGGGCATGTACCTGTCCCTTGCTCTGTCTGTCGGTTCGATCATCTACGGCGGAGGTTCGTGGACGTGGTCGAAGTGGGGCAACTCCGGGTACGCCGTGTCAGGCAAGAACTGGGTCCTCGGCGGGATCATCGGCGCACTCATCTCGGGCCTTGCGGTCACCATCGTCAACCGCCTCTTCACCGCCGCCGGCGCCTGACATGCAACGAACCACCATGGCCGCACTCACCTTCGTCGGAATCGTCGCCACGACCGGCGCATGGCAACTCCTCCACCAAGGATCGAAACCACCACCGACCACACCGAGCAGCAACTCCTCTGCCGTAACGACTGATGCCACGTCAGTAAGCGCGCCTACGACAACACCGACGACAGCGATCACCACCACCGACGGCAGCCGCTCGAGGGTCGGCGCGGTCCATGCCGCGGTCCGGTTCCTCGAACTCGACGAGCAGCTCTTCCCGGCCGTCTCACCCGAAACCGCCCGTTCGATGTCGGACTCGATCACCCCGACTGGCGCACGGAAACGTCTCGGTGACCGGGCCGAGACACATCAAGGCGAGATCCTGGCCAAGGGCGACCTTGAAGGACTCGTCCTTCGTCTCGCACCGATCAGCACTCGAGTCCGCAACTACAGCGCCAGCGGAGCGACGGTTGACATCTTCGTGCTCCGTCTCTGGTCGTTCCCGACAAAAGGCGCGCTCGATGACTACGCGACCGCCGAAGTGCGACTCGTGTGGGAGAACGGTGAGTGGCGGCTGGCGGACTCGTCGGTGATCGACGGCCCGTACCCGGTCGCCAGGTTCTCCGCCCGCCCGACCCTCGCCTCGACGGCGGCACGGTTCGAACAGACCCTGGCCGGGTTCAACGACCAGGACCTGATCCCGTGACTGTGCTCGCCGACATCGGCATCGGGCCGATCAGCATCCCAACACCCGGCGACGTCGTGACCGCATTAAAGAACGCCGTGATCGACGTCGCCGACGCCGTGTTCGACAAGATCATCGAATGGATTGCTGGGCTCCTCGCCCAGGCCGTCGGCAAGGTCACCGAAGCACTTGTCACGCTCCTCTCCGCCATCAAACCGACCCTCACCCCCGGCGGTGGTATCACGAATGCCGCACCGATTCAGCAGTCGATCGCTGGGATGGCGGCGATGCTCGTCACGATCTTCTTCGTGTTCCGCATCATCCACGGAATCATCACCGGCCAAGCCGGACAGAACCTCCGAGCAACAATCGTCGACCTACCGATGGTGATCGTCGGAACCCTATTCTTCGGGTTCCTCTGCTACACGCTCCTGTCAATCGTGGACGCGTTCGCCGACCCGCTCATCGGCGACTACGCCACCACCCTCAACGACACCGTCACCCGGCTCTACTCGCAGGACGGGATCGTGCAAGGCGGCGTGTTCGTCATCATCTTCGCCCTGCTCTACATCATCGCCGCCGTGTTCCTCTGCTTCGAACTGTTCGTCCGCTCATCACTCATCTACCTCGTCGTGATGTTCGCACCACTCGCCATCGCCACACGGATCTGGGGACCAACACGCTCCTATGCGCGCCGAGCAACCGAAACAGCTGTCGCGTTGATCTTCTCAAAACTGGCGATCGCCGTCACCCTCGCCACCGGCGCATCAGTCATGGCCGGAGCAGCGGACGACGGCGGGAACGTCGCCATGATCCAGGGCTCGGCGATCCTGCTCCTCGCCGCGTTCATGCCATTCGGGCTCATGCGAGTCATCCCGACGATGGAAGGCGCAATCGCCGGTGAAGGCGTCGCCCGCACCATGGGCGCCAAAGCCGCCGGAGGCGGAATCGCCGCAGCAGGTGGCGTTCAACTCGCCGGGAAAGGCATCAGCAAAGCCATCGGTTCCAAGTCTTCCCATGGTGGGTCGGGCAATACGGGATCGGCCACGAACGACTCGGGCAGCGGTGGTGGCCCGAGTGGTGATACTGGTGGGCCGACAGCCCCAGCCAGCCCAGCCAAGCCCGGTGGAGGCGGCGGGTCCTCGTCGTCGGGACCGCTACTGCGGCCAAGCGCGGCGGCGACCCAATCACCGGCGACGCCAGCGGCTTCGCCACGCCTCACACGGTGATGACGAGAGAGGGCGCTTTGGATCGCTCCCCCGAGTGCACTGGCCCCAAGTATCGTTCCGCTGTTGATCCAACGGCACAGACAGGCTCAGCGCCGGATCCTGTTCCATGTTCTTCTCGCCCCGCAACCCTTCTAGGGCCGGCCGATCCGCTGGTTGATCCTCGAGGCCGACCGCGAGATACCGTGCGCAGTCGCACCAGTTACGCGACGTCGAGGAAGGAACGAAGGGCGTCTCGGACGACTTCGCTTATCGTCGTGTGGGTGAGGCTCGCCCGGGCCTCTACAGCGGCGCGTAACTCTGGGGAGAGACGAACAGGAAGCACTACCGCCGGGCCTGAACCCATCGCACGTCGACCACCACGCCGCACGACCTGCGCTTTGTCGTAACCGCTTTCGGCTTGATCAGCAAGCCGATCGATATCGGCCTGTGTCACGCTGCGGCCACGCGAGACCCCTACTACCTCGATGTTCGTCATCGTTCACCTCCAGGAAGCCACGATGCGTACTTCGAGCGCATCGCCATGGCGTGGATCGCCAGTTCCGTGCCGTCATCGAACATCAGCACGATGACTTCCAACATGTTGCCTGCCCGATCCGGACCCAGGACCAGAAACCGTCTCGGTTCGTCATCATCACCAAGCTCGTACTCAGCGGCAGCTTTATCGATGGCATGAATGATGTCGGCATCATCGATGCCATGCCTTCTCGCTGAGGTGTTGACGCGCGCACACACACACCAAACGTAATACGAATGAAGGTGGTGGTCAAGGGAAACATCCCTGCTCAAGGACGATCCACTGTCGTAACTATTCAGCGCCGATGTTCCTCGCGCCTGGCAGGCGCAACCGTCATGTTGTTGCGGAGGACGTTACCTTCGACCGGCAGCGCGGCCACGAGTTCGTTGGCCGCCACATCTCTGAATATCTCGTCCAATACGACAGTTCGGAATCTACTGCTAGCCACCCTGTCTGAGGGGATCGGCTTGCGGTCAACCACTGGTCCTACGGACGCGAGTTTGATCGCGTTCGAAGGTGGCGATGGGAATCGGCTTATGGTCGTGCCTCGAACGTCGCCCCCGTTTCTAACAAGCGTCGACGGGTTCGGCCAACGGGTTGGGTCAGAACTCGGATTAGTGGAAACCGTCGCACCGCGCTCCTTATCGGGGGAATTCTGGTTTGGTCTAGATGATGGACGCCTTCTAAGCCGCGACGACTCCGGCGTAGATCGCCCGTTCTCCGTCGAGTCGAGTATGCCAACGGCATTGGCCGAGTCCGATGAAGGGCTTCTCGCCGTTGGTCACGAAGACGGCACAGTGTCGGTCCGGCGCGCTGGTACAGGCGAGCAGTTAGCGACCGTCCGACTTTCCTCTCGGATCGCACGTGTGGCTTGGACGGGAGGACTACTGGTGGTTGGCACTGTCGATGGCTCAGTTGCAACATGGACGATGGGCGCCGATACCCTTACCGCGTTTGCCTCGATACCTGCCGAGTTTCTATCAACAGCCGTACTGGCACTGAAAGAGTTTCGCCCTGGTTCGGGACAGTTCCTGATCGGAACCCGGTACGGGCTCGCGCTCTGGAAGCCTGGAGAAGATAAGGAGCCGCTCACAGTCGCCGAGGCACCCTTGCCGTCGGAATTCCAATCAGTCGACATTGCTTCGCCGGGCGTGGTCATCGCCACAACAAGCCAGGGACAGGTCCTCCTTTATCACGCGACCGGTGAGTTGTCGCTCAACAGCACGCTGCTGTCACGGCATGGGCGCGTCGGCGGTGCCCCATACGGAGTAGCTGCGAGTGCATCAGGAGAATTCGTTGCTGTCGTACTGGACAACAACCGCGTAGGGACCTTCTCGGCTGGCGATGTGGCACCAATCCTGAGCATCGGAGCGAATGTAGGCCGGATGTTGTCCATTGCTGCAGTTAGTGACAGTAGTGGACAGCGCGTCGCGATTTTGGCTCGAGACGGCTCGGTTCACTTCGTCGACCACGGAGACCTATCCGCCCGAGCGGTCATTCGTACGGTCGGATCCGAGCCCGCCGACGCCATCGCCATGTCACCCGACGGCATCACTCTCGTACTAACCACCCCGGCCGGAGGCGTGAAGCGGTTTTCGACCGCAACCGGTGCCGAACTTGGGGCGATCGAGACGATGGGGGCTCATGTTTCGGCGCTGACCTTCGACGATGCAGGAGCTCTGCTGGCTGGCACGACCGACGGTCGCGTGTTGATGTGGTCCGGCGAGAGATGGAACGCGCCGACAGTTGCCGTCGACCACATTGCCGGGCCCATCCTTGTAGTGAAGGCATCCAACCACGGCCTGATCGCCGCTGGTGGAGGAGGAGTCGGACAAGGTGGGGGCGTTGCCGCCGCAGAGTTCGAAATCGGTCTCTGGAGACAGGGACTCGGTGGCGCAGCCAGTCGCTTAAAGGGACATTCGGGCACCGTGATGTCTCTGTCCTTCTCCCCAGATGGGTCAAAGTTGGCCAGCGGATCCGATGACCGCAGTGTCCGTATCTGGAGTCTTAAATCGCGCGACCTCTCGTCGATTGATTTGCGAGGCCACACCGACGCGGTCGTCAGTCTCCATTGGGCAACTGCCTCGCTATTGGTCTCCGGCTCGGAGGACCGCACCGCCCGTATGTGGGATCCGGTGCCCGGCGTCCCGATCGAGCAAGGAACGCTGACCATGTCAGACTCGGTCGCCGGGCTATTCGCCGGTGCGCAAGGCAAGATCGGGCTGGTGTCCGGCAGTCGAACGTTCGCGTGGACCGTGGCCGAGCAGACATGGCCGCAGATTGCTTGCGCGGCGGCGGGATCGCCAGTAATGAAGGAGGCCTACCAAGGGTTCGATGTTCAAGACAACGAGATGGCCTGCCTCTGACCTAGGCTAAGGTGTTTCCGTAGACGCTGGCTCGGACGTGCTGCGTAAGGCTTGTCGGTATCGGAGAGCCGTGAGGCCCCAGCCCGTCATGACGGTGGTCGAGCTTGTCTAGCAGGAAGAGGACTCTGCCCTCGAACTCACTGCATAATAGTTCAGCGCTCGAGCGCCCTTTGGAACTATTCGCGTGTCATCGACGCAGAAAATCCAAAGATCGGCCAGACCCCCGCCGAGCCGTTCCAACGCGATCTCGAGTTCGTCGAAGCACCATGGTGAACACGCATACTCACGACACGGAGACCGTTACAAATCGGGGGAGGTTTAGATTCAGCCGATTCGTTTCTACAGCTCGGCCTCTCCAAGGCCGAGCGCTCGGCCACAAGATCGGGCGACTTCAACAACATGTTGCCAAGTCCGAACTGCCGGAGCCCGACGACCCACGATGCCCTCCCCCGATTTGTAACGGTCTCCGACTCGCGCACGGCGAAGCGATCATCACGGCACATATCCACCCGAACTCGACCACCGCTCAAGCTCAAGCCCTGTGGGTCACCGCGAAAGCAGCATTACATCTCCACGAATGGGACACCGCAGTCAACCTTCTCCAAACCGCCGGCACGCTGTACGAGAGAACGGGACCCGCACCAGAATGGCTCATAGAAGACCTCGGGGACGCCGCCCAACAAGGAGGCCACTACCAAACCTCAGCCGACACACGCGAGACACTCGTCGAACGAAAACAGAGACGCCTCGGTGACAAACACCCCGACACCCTCCGAGCACGCGGCAATCTGGCCTCCAGCTATCTGGCGGCGGGCCGCACGAACGACGCGATCGTCCTTGGAGAGCGGGTGTTGGCTGACCGTGTTGACGTGCTCGGTGACAAACACCCCGACACCCTCCGAGCACGCAGCAACCTCGCCAATTTCAAACGAGCTTCGACGGAGTAAACAATGCACACGATTCAGGCGACCACCTTGTGGAACGCCGGTGGACACGCCTCGGCTTCATCCTCCGCACTGTCATCGAAGAACAACGAGCACCCGAAGACGGAGACCGTTACAAATCGGGGGAGGTTCGGATTTCGCCGATTGCTTCGACACCTCTCGTCGGCGCTATGCCAGCGGCCGCCCCGGAGGGGTCACCGGTTTCAGCATCACGATGCCAAGTCCATGGTGTGGCGGGCCGCCCATCCAGAGATGCCCTCCCCCGATTTGTAACGGTCTCGCAGTTGGCGGCGTTGTTGTTGGCCCAAGTGTTTTATGGGGTGTCGGATCGTGAGGCCGAACGCCGTTCTCGTGTCGGTCTGTCGTGGAAAGCAGCGCTCGCTCTGCCGGTGGATCATCGGGGGATCCCGCATGTTTGTCTCGTCGAGTTCCGTGCACGCCTCGTGAAAGCAGGCATGGAAGGCTTCTTGCAGGAACGCATGCTCACCGTCGCGAAACGCGCTGGCGTGATCGGGCACCGTCGTGTGGCTGACTCGACCGGAATCGCAGACAGTGTGATCACGCAGGACACCATCACGTTGATCCGCAGCGCCGCCCGCCGCTGCCTTGACCGCTATCACGTCATCGATGAGGCCGCTGCCAGCTTGCGTGGCCGTTTGGCGCGTTCGGATTATCATGTGGAAGGTAAACCGCAGATCTTGTGGTCCTACGCCCAAGCGCGGGCCGAACTGGTGGCCGAACTGTTCGGTGACGCCATGATCATTATCGAGGTCTGCGCACCCGTCGAAGACGCCGAACTCGCGGCGCATGTCGAACTGTTGCGTATCGTCGCTGGTCAGGACATCGAAATCGTCGACGACGATAATGAGGCCGGTGATCCGGCTGGACCGAGGATCCGTCATGGTGTCGCTGTCGAGCGGGTCATTTCGACGGTCGACACCGACGCCAGGCATGGGCATCGTTCCCGCTCCGATCGTTACGACGGCTACAAAATTCATATGACCGCTTGCCCCGACTCGGACCTGATCACCGCCGTCGTGGCGACCTCAGCAACGACGCATGACGGCAGCATCCTCACCGTGTTGTTGGACGCCGACCCGGTCGCAGTGCAGGAAGTCATCGCTGACACCCATTACGGGTCCGGGCCACTCCGACAGAAACTCGCCGATCGGGGCATCGAGATCGTCGCCCCAGCCCCGCCGGCGTCAGCGCCGAAAGGGATGTTCTCGAAAACGGATTTCACGATCGATCTCACCAAAGCCACGATCGTGTGCCCAAACGGGCAGACCGCGGTCATCGCCGTCCGACCGGCCGGAATGAGGATCCAAGTCCGGTTCGACACGACCGCTTGCACCGTGTGCCCGTCCGCGAGAAATGCACGAAACGCGCTGGTGGCCGGGTCGTGGAAATCAGCCCACACGAAGAGCTACTCGCCACCGCGAGGGCAGAGCGGTGGACGCCAAAGTTCCTGGGCCGCTACCGGGAACGAGCCAAAGCCGAACGCAAAGTCGCGCAGATCAAAGCCCGACAGAAACACATCCCCTGGCGTGGCCTTGTGAAAGCAAACAGTTGGGCCAAACTGAGAGTCGGCGCGCTCAACCTCGACCGCATCGGCCGACTCGGGCTCCTCACCTGAGCCCGGCGGGGCGCCCGCAGCCGATCTCGGACCTTCCAGAGGCACCCAGCGACGTTCATCACGGCTAAAGCCGCCGTCCAGCCACACCAGCGCACGTCAAACCTGCCGCCACGCCCGCGCTCGATCGATCACAAAAGCCCCCGCCGGGGCCATCACTCGCTCAAACAGCCATTACCGACCAGCCAACTAGGGATCCTGGCGGCGGCTTCAAGGTGTGACGATGTGGGCCCAACGGCCGATCTTCACCTGCGATTCAATCGTGCGCACCAACACGCCCGACGCGTCCGGTCTCGGGCATCGGCGACGACATGCCGGTTTCCAGCTCGCGAAGAATTCGACCGATCGACAGCTTTGGCTCGCACCCGAACGTCTCATGCAACAAGGCCCGGTATGCGTCGAGCTGCCGCTGGGCCTGACCGAGGCTGCCTTCGCTGCAGTAAAGGGTCAGCAGAACTCGCTGACTGCCTTCACGTAAGGGATCGAAGGCGACAAGCCTCAGCGCAGCGTCGAGAGCCTCGGTGATGGCACCCTTCCTAAGAAACCGGTAGGCCATCGTTTCCAGAAAATGAAGGCGTAGTTGCCCGAGGCGCTCGCGTTCGAGGAGCACCCAATCGTCGTACCAGCCCGGTAGGAGGTCACCCATAATCAGGAAGTCACCGAAAGAACGACTATCGGTTTCACCGCCGTGAATGATCGACCAGCCGACTTGCTCAATCGAGCGAGCGTCCACCTCTACGCAATCGGCCAATTCGAGTCGGCAATGATCCTCCCGCACCAGTTCCACACAACGACCGGCGGCGTCTTGCGTCGGAAGCCGCCAAAGTGCCGATCGGAGGTTCGCTCCGGCCCGTTCCTCAGCCTTGTCAGGCCAGAGATACGAGGCGATCACCCGGCGACCGCGCGGCCCTCCGAGGGCCAGATAGACCAAGAGACGTTGACTGCTTTCCGAGACCGTCACGGCCTCCTCTCCGAGATGCAGATCGAAACCACCAATGAGTTTCAGCTTCGGGCCCGGCGATTTCAATGGGCGAACGCCCATCGTGGATGGGTGCTGAGCGATTGCCGATGTTGCCATCGAAAGCCTCCTTCTCTGCTCGGAACAGCATCGCATGTCCACTCGGGGGAAGGTCAAGGAATCTTCAAGACAATATCGAGGACAGCGTCGCGGAGGCGTCGCGACGGGCGAACGGGTGGGCAACGCCACGGTGACTTCGGCGGGTCAGGGTGCCAATGATGGAAGTCCCACGTGAGGATGCGCCAGTCTTACGGGTATCCGTCTACCGCGTCGGTGACCGCGATCGCTTTCTGGTGTCGACAAGCCTGGCTCTGGCCCAGGACGGATGGACGGTACAGGCGGCCGATGACCCGGAGGAAGTGATTCAAACGCTGAAACAGTGGCTGCGATCGGTCGAGACCCGGCACCACGGCACGTCGTGACGGGCAAGTGACGCGCTCGCAACAAGGCGAGGGGACGATGTTGGCACCGTCTGTCGTCATGATCGTGGTCGCCCATGTTCGAACGTTTAACCGCCGTGCATGCCGCCGATTCGTTGTCACGAGTCGTTCCCAAGGACTCCCCTGCAGAGCGCCACGCCGAGCATGTTGCCGATCGCGTTGACAGCTTCAGTGAGGCGGGCGATCGCGGGGTGCTAGCGCGTCTGCAGACTCGCTTGCACCATGATTTCTCAAGGGTGAAGGTGCACACGGCCGGAGCCGCCAGTCATGCCGCTGATGTCTTGGGAGCTTGCGCGTTTGCTTTCGGTTCGCATGTCGTCTTCGGCACTGGCCAGCATCGGCCGGGGACGGTCGATGGCAACCGCTTGTACGCACACGAACTGGCCCACGTCGCCCAAACGGGTGGCGCTACTTCCGCCGGCGTGCTGTTGCACCGGCGACCGCAATGCCACGACGGTCGTTTGACCACAGCCCAGTACCTCGAGGGTGTCGCCTGGCTGGAGGAGTCCGGAGCCATCACCACCGAAGAGGCCGACTCGCTGAAGACTCACGTGCCGAAAAGTCGGCAGGTTCGTTGCCAGATGATCGGCTCGTTCGAACGACGGGCTCAACGCGGCCGCGCCGGCAGTACCCGCGACGCGCGAGATCATCAACGAAAGAACCACGTGATCACCAACTTCTCCGTGACGCCTCGCACCATCCACACCGATCGGGGCGAGGCCGCCCGCATCCAGTTCGACGTGGCCTCCACCGCCACCGGTGTCACCGCCTACATCATCAAGTACGAAACTGAACGCCCGGACGCCCGCTTCTTTCGCCTCGCGCAGACACCCGGTCATAAGGTGGCGGTGTGGGACGGGACGTTTACCGGTTCGCGGCGTTATTCGCCTGAGCCCGGAACCTACTGGGTAAGGGTCTGGGCCAGCGATGCCGACGGCAACCAGGAGGACCGGGTCGAACAGATCGTGGTGCGCAATGACAGTAAGTCGACTGTGCTTCCCCGTACGGAGTCCGGCCTTGGGCTGCGGTCGCTCCGCTTCGATGGTCGGCGCGCGGTGCTCACCGATGATGGCGGCCACGAGATCAGCGCGCGTGCCGTCAGGGCTTCGGGCCAACAATCCCCACAACTTCGCCCACCGGGACTTCACCGATCCTCGGTTCCAGGGCGACGCCATGCGTGGGCCCATCCCGGCCGGCACCTACTTCATCGACGGCAACGCCGCGCAGATGCCCGAAATGGTGGCCGGAAAGCTGCGATACCCCAGTGGCGCCGGCGCGGCCGGCTGGGGTCCGTTCCGCGTGCCGCTTCGCCCGGCAACCTCGACCGCGACCCACGGACGCGATCAGTTCTTCTTCCATCTCGACACCAAGAACGACGGCACCGCCGGCTGCATCGGCATCTCACCTTCCGACGAAGGACGCTTCAACCAGATGATGGCGCTCATCATGCGTATTCCCACCGGCCATCATCTTCAGGTCGAAGTCAGCTATTGAGCACACCAGCTCAATCGGAACGGCCAGGCAACATCGTTGCATCGGCCCAACCACCGGGGATGATCTGGCCCGCTTCGAGATCACCGGTGCCACCCACCGGACCAAGGTAGAGATCTACTTCGAAGTCACTGCTCAGACTCAGCCGCTGCGCCGTCCGCAGTTTCGCGGCGGGGCCGATCGCAGCCGGATGCGAGTGCATGAATGCTGAAAGCCTATCGGCTTCCGCCTGCGCCTTGGCCCGGGCGGCGCGCAGCGGTTCGAAGATCTTTTCGAGCAACGCCTTGTGGCGCTGCAGAACGGCCATCGCCAAAGTCCTCGTGGCTGCGTTGGTCGATGTCAGATTTCGAGACGCGGCCTCGAGTGCGGCGCGGTCGGCGACGAACTGACGGTTCGCCTGCACATAGGCGGGGACGCGAACGGTGTTGTGGATTTCCTTCAAAGTCCGGAGATACTCCAGGTACAGCAACTCGGGCTGGGGCGTACCCTTCACCGGTTGGGTCACTGCGGTCTTGTTGATCTGGTGGTACCAGTTCCACAGGATCGCTTTGTTCATCGTGGGCTTCTGTCCGAGCGGGCTGCGGGGCACGTCGGCGAAGCGCACCGGAAGATCGACTCCCTCGGCGAAGGTCGCTGCGACGATCTCGCCGTGGAGAGCTTGAACATCGAGCTTCGCCGGCTTGGCCAGCGCTTTTCCTGACGCATCCGTGCTCTGCCACGTCGCGGCGAACTCCTGCAACCGCTTCCCGTCGACCGGGATGATGCTGTTGTTGTTGACGTACAGCGCACCCTTCGATACGTCGTCTCCGAATGAGATCACCAGGCCGACGTGCACGGGCATGATCGCCGCTCGAAAGGTGAGACGCAACCTTTCTCGCACAAGCGACAACATGTACGCGATGCGTAGCGCGTACACCCCGCAGTCATGGATGAGCTGACCGGTCATCGCTCGTGGGAACGTGCGCGAAAGGTAGCTGTCACCGAATTCGTCGATGTTGTACGGGGTGTGGAGCGTGAACGCGCTCAGATAGCTCCGGAGCAGATCCACTGTCGACAAGAGCGCCTCCCAGTCACTCTTCTTCTCCGCTTTCACCGCTTCGAACTTCGCCAGCAGCAGCTGGCGCCATCCGTCGTTCCCATGCAGCGAGAACTGTTTCACGCTGGCGACCAGCGCGGCATCCTGCCTGCTCTCAGCCGTTATCTGGTGGGTCTTTTCGTCCACCGCTACCCCCGCCAACCGCTCCAGCAGCGCGATCTGTCGGGAGCGGATCTGCAGCATCCGGTCGACGTCGAGTTCTTTTTCGGAGAAGCTGGTCTCCTCGCGGTCGTAGGCGGTGATGTCGACCGACGGCGAGCGCTTCGAACGGTCGAAATAGTCAAGGTGACGCTTGCGACGGTGCTCGAAATCGGACCGGGTTACGGCTAGCGATGCCAGCTGCGGAACCAGTGCACCGGGCGCCACATCGCGCGTCGTCAATTGGGCAAAGTGCCGGTCGTGCAGTGAGAGCAGTGGCGGCTTGATTTTGCTGTCGAGCACCGACTTGGCTTTCTTGAGCGCGTCATGTTTTTGCCCGCCACTCTCCACTTCGCTTATGGCTGCGTCCATGATCACCTGGAAGGCCCGCTGCAGCATTTGTGTCAGCGTGCCCATCAGCCCGAGGACGCCGGAATAGAACGCGTTGTCGGTCCTTCCAGGCGTGTCCCGCATCGCCAGCGGCTCGGAGAGCCCGGAGTACATGGCAGCACGGGCGGCATCACGTTTCTTGCGGATCCCGGCCACATCGATGCCTGCCAGGTCAGCGTCGAGCCGGCCGAAGACGAACGCGGCACGGCCAATGGTCTCCTCGGCGCTCGCCACATCGACAAACGTCGCACTCGACTCCAGCTCTGCCACGACGCTGCTGAGCACCGCGAAGCGGGTGCCATGGCCTTCGTCTTTGACCGGCTGGCTATAGGCAAACGAGCGTGAGCGGAAGAAGTGTTGCTCGAGTTTGGCCGACTCGGCCGTGAGACCGAGCAAGAAGATGCGCGTGACCAGCACCATCGGCACGTCGTCCAGTAGGACCGCGCTGGCCGGGTCGAGCGGGTGCTCGGTGTCGCGCTCCACAAACTGCTGCACCAGAGCGCTCACCGCCTTCAGGTTCTTGGCCTCGACGGCATTGGCAAGCTCCTGCAATTTGAGCAACGTGGTGAGGTGGCCGAGGATGCCCGGATACCGTTGCTTGGACTCCTCATCGATTCGCCGAGAGAGCGCGCGGTAGGGATCCGGTGCCGGGGCGGATGGCTTGCGGTCGATCGTGATCGATCGAGCCGAAGCCTGCTGTTGGATATGCACCGCCTCGTGCGCCACTAGAGGGTCCCGAGTTGCGTCACCGGGCGGGAGCCGGTTGGCCCCGAACACAATGTGACGACCAAGGGCGAAGGCATCGGCACCAATGGCGGAGGCGGCTCGGGCGGCATGAAGGCCCGCATGGAGTCGCACGTGGGGTGAGGCGAGTAGCGCAGGCCCACCGCCGTCGCTCAAGGATCGCCGCAATAACGATGGCAGGTAGCCCGACGGTTCGAGAACCACATGAGAGTCCGACGGCGGATCGTGGGTGCGCGCATCGGCCGCTCGTTCTCGTGCGGTCGTGTCCCCGATTGGCTGCACCGCACCGTGCACCCGCACGGCCGCGTAGCGGTGGTGGGAGGCGGCCGGCACCGAACGCAGCAGAGTCGATATCGCAGTCGGCAGGTGCGTACCTGCCGACTCGCTCGGTGCCCGGGCCGCTGGCTCCCGTTGCTCACCCACCGCAGGTCCCGTCAGGGCCCGTCGCCAGGTGAGCTCGGCGCACGAGGTGCTCTCGATTTGGCGGGCGTAGCCTTCTTGGCCGGCGCGCGCTTCGCGAGTGGCGCAGGCGTGGGGACGCCGACGGCCGCTGCCCGCAGCTCCATCAGCTCGCGCTCCAGCGCCGCCACTCGGTCGGCCAACGCGGCCGTGCCACCGTCGCCGACCCTCGATAGGCCTGCGGGTGCCGCGCCGTCGGGCAGCGGTGATGCGGCACGGGCAACGTTGTAGTAGCGCACGACGCCGGCGTCATCCTCATAGAGCGTCACCTCATCGCCGGCGGTTGGATTCCGGAAGATGTTGCCAAGATTGGCTGGCGCGGCCAGGCCGATCGACGGTTCGAACCGCGACCGCGTGACCAACAGCCCGCGATCGCCGAGTTGGCGTTCGACGTGCTCGACGGGTTGATCGATGATGGCCGGCCCGACCAGGCGCGGCGCCACCGGCGGCGATGGCTGAGGCTGCGCTTTCGATAACGCGAACATCGTCGCTTTCGCGGCCACATGGGCCCGACCCTTCACGCCGCGCCACTTGTCGAGCAGGTCGGCCGACTGCGCCCAGTTCAAGAGCTGCTGCAACTGCTGCACCGACAATCGGTCGGCACTGTCGGAGCTGTCATGCACGGTCAGCTTGCTCATGAACTCCGGCACGACTGCACAGGCGACCTTAGCGAGCCATTCCTTGGCCAGGGGCAGGATAGGGAGAGCCGACAGCCAGTAGCCCACCGTCGGGAAACTCTTTACGTAGCGTCGCCGCGAGAAGTTGCACACCTTGTAAACGCCGCCGCCGCGAATCGACACGCACGCCAGATAGATCTTCTCAACCCCGGTTGGCTGCGGGCAACGAACCAGGAAGTGGTCGAAGAAGCAGTCCTTCAGATACTGAATGAAGCCGGCGAGAAGATCGGCAAAGGCTTCGATCATGGCCTTGCGGTAGGCAGCAAGAGCGACAAGATCCGGCATACGGCCGGCTCGCAGTGCTTCGAGATCGATAACTGTGATCGTGTTCGACAGGTAGTTGAGCACGTAGGCGCGACGATCGTCGGTGGCCGCCGAAATCGGTCCCACCTGAAGTGGGATGCGGGCTTCGGGCAGGACCGCACCCGTTGCGGTGTCGACGACGCGCATGACATATTCGTCGGCTGACGTCACGCCCAGTATCGACGCGCTGCCGACCAGACGCACCGCACCAGAACTCGACTGCACGTCGATCGGGACCCCGTCGTGCAGCGGTTGTCCCGAGCCGAGCACAAAGCCCTGCACACCTTTTCCCCGTTGGGTACGCACGACCGCGTACACGGCTTGGCCGAAGGGAGAATCGACCAGCGTGATGTCGTCCTCACCGGTTGCGCCGAGCTGTATCGTCTCCATCTGTTGGCCCGACGGCAAGGCGAATTGCGTGAGCTGCGTGTAGGACCCCTTGCCGACCGAGTCGTCGTTCGCGATCGACGTCGCCACGGCGATGTCGTCGCGACCGATCACGAGTTGCCCTACCGGGAAGAAGCCGCCTGCGGGAATCGGCTGCGCGTTGGGGTCAGGGGAATCCGGGTTGATGGCGTAGATGCCGGCCCCATGCCATTCGGTCGTGGTCTTGCCGTTCGTCGTGGTTGTGACCTTGCGCAGACCGACGGCGTACACCATCTTCGGGTCGTTGGGAGCAACCGCGAGAGTGACCAGCTTGACCCCGCAGATGGTGATGCCAGGTCGCCACTTGATCGTGGCGCCGACGATGTCGCCGACGCGGAACATCGTGTCGTCCTCGGCGCGGGTGGGAACGATGACGTAGATCGATCGGCCATCGCGGGAGAACGCCACGTCGGTTGTTGCGTTGGTACCCGCATCGGGTTTGTTGGCGGCCGTGACTTCCTTGCCGGCTACCGGGTCGATACGGGAAACCAGTTTGCCGGTCTTCAGGTCGTACCGGTGGATGTACGGCGTCGGTTTGGTGAGGCTCAGACCAGCACCGACGGTGTATGCCTCAGCCCCCCGAGGCCGCAGCCGAAGGCGCGTGTGTCCCCCGATGCCGAAGATGGTGTCCACCCCTTCAAGACCGGCGGGATAGGGCGCAGGCAGGCGCGCATTGTCGAACATCGCGCAGAAGGTCTCGCTCTGCAGCTTCGAGCGGAGGCCCGCGTAGAAGTTCTGCAGCAACTTGTCCTCGCGTGGCGACAAGAAGATGTTGGCGCCGGACCGTCCGTTCACCGGTTGCGCAATGAGATTCACCAAGGCGTCGAGCCGCTCCTGGCCCGGGCTTACGGGCGACGTGTCACCTTCAGCACGGGTCAGCTCCTCCTTCAGCCACTCGTGCAGGCTGCGGATGCAGTCATCGTAGAAGTCGAACAGCAAGGTGCCCTGCAAAATGCCGGGAATCTGCTCGTCGGCAGGGTCGAGCTTTTCGACCCCGACACCGAGATTCCCGCGACTGTCGGCGTCGAGACGCAGACACACCTCACCGTTGCCCTGCTCATCGAGAACGTCAGGCACCGTCTCACGCAGCTTGTCCACCTGAGCGATCACGTCGACCTCGATGGGCGCGATGACATCGAGGTCGTTGCCCTCGACGTCGATGGCGGTGCCTTTGAGCAGTGTGACGTTGCGACGACCCACTTCCTGATCGTCGGGTCCGCAGTGCACCTGAAGACCGCACACGATGCCCCACCCGTGCAACAGCTTGTGGTGACGACGCAGGTCGTGTTCCTGGCACAGGCGGTCGAGGGCCTGCTGCACATTGGCGACACCGGGCATGGCGCAGACGGTGTCATCGAAGGCCACGTCAGCTGCCGTCAACGTCGTGAGCGATGGGAAGCGGCTGCGGCAGTCGAGCACCGTCACCACGCCCGTGGCCCGCTTGACGATGGCCAGTGGCGCCCACGTGTGCTCGACACCGGCGGGCGGCATCGAGAGCGCAGCTCGTGTCGAGTCGACCGGCCAGTCGACGTCGGCCAGAGCGCTTCGGGCCGGGATCAACCAGAAGTCGCCGGCGGCATAGGTGCCCGACGAAAACCTCACCTGCACGCCATGCTCCAGGTTCACCCACGTGTCGAAATCCACCGTGACGACACCGTCGGAATCCCACCGCCGGACCTTGGCGACGCCATCGCCGAAATCGGCGTAGTCGAAGCTGCCGTCCGCCGAGGTCGGATCGACGCGCAACGTGTCGCCTTCGGCCTTCAGCAGGCGTACCAGAGTACCGGGAGTGCCGGATAGCTCCCGTCCGTCGTCGAGGAGTTCGACCCACTGGTCACCGGCGAAGCCGAGCACCGCATCACGACCGATACCGGACACCTTCAGTCGGTCGGCCACGCTGGACAACCAGGTGGTGACCACAGAGCCGTTGTCGCGGCTCCACACGATGCGTGGCCGACCGTCGCCCGCCACGCTGTGCACTTGCACCCGGTACAGCTGGTTCTCGATGCCGGTGTACCCGCCGGCCGGGGTTGGCGTGCACAGGTCGACCGTGCCCGCATCGGGTTCGGCACGAGCAGCCATCGTGCCCGTCGGTGGATCGAGCAGTTTGGTCCAGGTACCGAGGTCACTCGCGCAATCGACATCAGCCGGAGCACCCTCAAGCCGCGCTAGACGGACCTGCCACACGGTGCGACTACGGGTGGTCGCGTCGGGACCGCCGAGGGCTGGCTCCACAATCGACGGGGCCTCCACTGCGGTGACCCCCCGTTCCCAGACATCGAGATAGGCGAGGTACGCCCCGTCAGCCAAGGTCAACGTGCCGGGCACCGTCGGCGTGGATGCCGTCGTAAGCGCGGGATGCGGCAGGTCGGGTTGGCGACTATACGAACGCAGGCGAATCAACGTCACCGGAGCAGTGAGCGCAGGCGGTACGGCTGCCAGGGCAACGCGTCGCCCCGGTCGATCGATCGCTTTCACTCGTTCGAGCGCGACCGTACCGTCGTGACCGGTCAACAGCACCCAATCATGTACGGCCAGCTCGGCGTGATCGAGCACCAGGCTCGTCACGGTCACATCCGCTCCGGACACGACGGCACTAGTAGCGCCACCGTCCACTTCGCACAGTCGGCCGGCCACCCACATGCGGCCCGGGTTGATCAAGAGGTCGGCGCCGTCGGGTGTCAGCACCAGTTCGAATCCGCCGCCGACCTTGGGTACACCCGCGGCGCCAATGGTGTCCGTCGCCTGCGAACGGTCGTGGTGCTGCTCGATGTCGAGCTGCTCGTTCCAATCGGCGTCGAGCTGCACACGGCCCTGCTGCATGCGGACTGCGCTGTAGTGGTGGGACGGATCGAACGTGGATCGGGTGATGTCGCCGGTAGTCATCTTGTGGCCTCAGCTCTCGTGGAAGACGCCGGCGTTCAGGCCGACGCGTAGGTACTCTTCGAGGGTGATCCTGAGATTCGCCTCGCGGTCGGGACGCAGCAGACTGCAGTACGCCCCCATGTCGCTTCGTTGGCTCGATCCGGTCCGCAGCTCGATAGCGCTGCGATCGTCCAGCACGGCATAGCCGGCATCACCGAACCTTGTGGACGTCAACTGCGGCGTGAGGAGCGCCCGAATGGCAACGGGGTCGGCGCCGGTGCGTCGCAGGGCGAGGTCCGGTTGACACTGATGTCGTAGGGGGGTGCGCGATCCGTGATCGACAGAGCTGAAACGAACGCAGCCGTCCTGCACCCGTCCGACGGTAACGATGTCGCGGAGCAGGCAGTCGGAGGCGTGCAGCGTGCGGCAGGTCACCGAGCCCAGCGTTGTCACTTCGGACAACGTGATGGCGCACTCGGCCGTGTCGATAGCCGCCGCGCCGGTCCCATCGACAACGCTGCGCGTGACGGACACGAGGGGCCCCTCATCGGCGATGTGGATCGGACCGAGCACCGACGAGTCGATGTGCAACGAGAGGTCACGGTTGGTCGCGGTCACCGCGACGCGGCCGCGGCCGGGAACGACGGTGACATGGAAGAGGTCGAGGCGACCGAGATCACCGGCAGCAACGGTGACATCGCCCTCGACGAGCAGACCGTCGATCACTATCTCGCCACGCGGTTTGCCGGGCGTCGTGTCGGCGCCACCGGTGATGACCAGCGATCCCAGCACGTGCGGTCGACGGTCATCCAGCTGAAGTCGAGTGATCTTCGGTTCGGTCGGGTCCTCCTGCTCGATGTTCGGCCAGGTCGCGGCCGTGACGAGGAGTGTGCTCCCGACGGGCACGACCACGGTCACGTCGCCTTCGTAGGTGGCGTTGTCGAGGATAGCGAGCACCCCTACTGTGCCCGGTGCCTGCGCATTCCACGCGACGGCCGCTTGCGCGAGGTTTGTCGCGGTCAGGTCCGGCATCACCGGTAGCTCGGCGCCAACGGCACGCACAAATGTCGCGGCTTTGATGATGTCGTCGGACCGCTTCGTGTGCCGGTTGTACGGACCCGCGCCCAACGCGTCGGCCGCGGCATACACGTAGCTGACCTCGACCGCATCAGGAAGCAGGCCTTGGCGGAACGCCAGTCGTCCCAGCACCGGATCGATTGCCGCCGTGAGACCGGGGCCGGGTCGCCGCCAGCCTGTCGTCACGTTGGGCGGCGGATCGGAGAGATCGGCGGCGATGAGTTCCTCGGGCGGGACCGGAGCCAGACCTGCACCGGTATCGGCGAAGATCTCGACGACGGGATCGATGCCGAAGTAGCGCAGCGCCCCGATATCACCCCCTGTTCGGCCGACTTCCAGTTCGTCGTACAGCGCGCGACGCGCGAGCGGACCGGGTAGGTGACGAACGGTCGCGAGCGACGTGATCGAGTCCTCCGGCAGCGGCGGATTGTGCAGCGCGATGTCGAGCCCGGTCGGGTCGAGGTTATAGCGGCCGTCGGGCGGCGACGTCACGGGTCTCGCCGTTACGCGGGCGACGCGAAAGGTAGGGGAACGCCAGACGTGGAGAGCGACGTTGCCGATGTTGTATCGCCCGGCGGTTAGCGAGCGCGCCTCGATCGTGCGCGTGGCGCGGTCGAACGGGCCATCGACGGCAGCGAGCGCGGTGGCGTTCCGCAACGTGGGGGCCTGGAGGTTTCCCGGTCGCCGATGGTTCACGTGCTGTGTCGTCGAAAGCGCGCTGAACAGCTCCACCACCTTGGCCGGCCAGCCCGTGACATCGCGAGCCAGTTCTTCCAGTGCGGCGGGCGTCCCCTTGCGTCGACGGTACCCCAGGGTGTTGGCGACGTAGGCACGCGGGAGCGCTCGGCCGCCGGACACCGGGTTGATCGGTCGCACACCGAGCAGGTCGCCGATGTAGGGCACCACCCACGGCTGGCAGGTTTCGATGAACCAGTCGTCGTACAGCTGCGCCAGAGCTTCGGCTACCAGGTCGCCCTGCCCCCCCAGCACGCCTAGCAACGCGTCAAGCACGCCGCCCTGTTGAGGTTCGGCGTCGCGCTGGCGGTATACGGCCGGGATCAGGTTGCGAAGATCGTCCGAGATAGTCATGAGGTCTCGACCAACATGAGTCCTTCGGGACGAACGAGCAGCAACCAGACCGGAGCCACCCCACTACCGGCGATGCTCGACACGGGCCCGCCCAGCACCGGTCGCAGTTCGGGAGTGGAGCCGCTGAGATGAAGCTTGCGAACGTTGGCGGCCACCACGCCGTCGACACCCTGCGCCAGCGCCATGACTTCGCTCGCCGCGACCAGTTGACCCACCTCGCGCCGGTCGAAACCCAAGGTAGTGACGAGGGCCGAGTAGACGGCTCCTTTGACCGAACCGGGCACTCTGGCTGGGTCGACAACGAGGTTCACCGCAACATCGAAGGTAACGATGTCGATCGGATCGACACTGATCGGCAGGTGGGGGTCGCCGGCCGTCTTGAGGGCCGTCGCGAGTTCGGCGCAGGTGGGGTCGTCCACCACTTGGCCGTCGTCACCGGCAACCGAGAGATGGACGACGGCGACGCCGTGACGACGCAGCGACCGGGCTTTCGCCTTGGCGATGCCGGGCCGCTGGCGGGCGAAGTCCTCGTAGTCCGTTACGGATACGACCCGGTCGATGGCGAGCGCTGCGGTCGGCGCATTGCGGCGCAGCATCTCGGGGTCGTCGGGGTCGGCGGCCAACCCCGTGGGCAGCGGGTTCGTAACCGAACGCACACCAAGCGGGCGGGTGAGCAGCAGCGTGAGACGACCGCCATCGAGGCGGCCGGCGCGTCCGATGCCGACCCGGTACGTGGCCGAGACATTCTGCTCCCCGGTCGGTAGCCGGGCACCGTTCACGCCGTCACCGAACCGCACCGTGACCTTGCCGGTGTTGTCGGCCCGAACCGTGTAGACACGATCGGCAGCACCGGCATCGTCGAACGACGCCACCTCCCTCCAGCGCACGTCGTCGACGACGATCACGAGGCTAGAGACCACGCCCGACACGCCAGGACCGGGCGCGTATGTCAGTGGAGCCTGCGCAAGTACGAAACGTTGGAACGGCACCGTGGCATCGCCGCCCCCGAGCACCTCGTGCCTGGTTTCGCCATGGGTGGCGCCGACGACGTTGACGAGCACGCGCAGTGTGCCCCGATCGAAGCAGCCCCGCAGCTTGCCGGCCAGCTCAAGCCGACGGGTCACCGAGCGGGCAGAGGCGCTGGCCAACGTCTGTTCCGCGATGCGCGCCGCCTCCACCAGAATCGGCTTCGCAGGGTCGGCCGGCAGCGCCTCAAGGGCGCCAACCGGCGCGGTCAACCGACCGAAGTCCCCGTCGATGGTGACGATGGGCCAGGTGCGGCTGCCATCGGCGTGCTGCTCGAACGGCGCGGTGACCGTGAGCACCTCGCCAGGATGCAGACCGCGAGTGGTCCCGGTCGGACGTTGCAGCACCTGATCGAACACGCCTTCGGCCACCCGCAATCGGGGCGACCGTCCGGTGACGATCACGTCGCGGTCCGATCGTGGCGCCGGCACGGCCTCACTCAGCTCTATGGTGTCGCCCTGCACCGGATCGGTGACTGGCACGGATGCCAGCGTGAGCGATTCGCTCTGCGTCATCACCAGAGCCGACCGACGCGTACCGTTCAGCGATGCCGGGATCGGCCGATCGAGCACGACCCGGGTCGTTCGTTGCGACAGCCCGAATCGCGTCTGCCCGAACGGACGCACCTCGGTCACGCGGAACAGCTGCGGCGACCACGTCGGAGCTTCGACCACGAGCCAGCTGCCGGCCGCGAGTTTGGGATACGCCGCATCGAGATCGAGGGCATTGGCGGCCGGTGAAACCACTTCGAAGCCGGGCCAGTCGTCCTGCACGTGTTTCCCGGGATGGTGGCTGACCACGATGCTGTCGCCCGCGACTGCTGCTAGCCCATGGGTCAGCGGTGGCAGGAAGTTGCCCTGGATCTCGCTCGACATCGTGCGCCAGTCGGGGGCGTTGTAGCCGAACAGCGAGGCGCGTTGGCGGAAGATGTGCACCGAGACGGCGGCCGGGTCAGGCATCGCAGGGGGGAGGGGGTCGCTCCACGAAACGCGCGTGACGCCTGCGTAGGGCACCGGCACCACATGGGTCACGTGACGGGTTGTCCACGGTCCGGACGTCATCCCTAGCGCGGTTGCAGGCCCGACGAACAGCAGCACGTCGCCGGGTCTCACATCGGTCGCGGTGCCGGGGAGATAGATAGCAACGTCACCTCCGCCCGGTCCACCGGCGAGAGCAGTACGTGCGGCGATGGAATTCCATGAAACACGCGCGTCCAGCGAAGCGTTCGTCTCGAAGGTCTGCGGCACCTCGCCCGGACCGGGAAGACTTGCAACCTGTGTACTCATCGGTACCGTCACCACGGGAGGCAGGGAACCGCCGTCGTCGATGGTGAAGGCCAGCAACACTTCAGCCGACCGGCCGGGCCCGCGCTCGTAACCAACGGTGCGGGCCAGCTCGACGAGCGAAATCCGCTCGGTGGCGGTTCTCAGGTAGCCCTCGTTGGCCAGACGTTCGTTGTAGAAGGACAGCACGTCGAGGGTCAGCGACCAGGTATCTATCAGGGCGACGGCCGGGTCGGAGACCTTGCGGGCACGAAGCGCGTGCAGCGCCGTCGTCGCCTCGGCCGCAGCCTGCATGTCGACCAGGAACGACGATGCCGTGCCGGTGCGATAGCGAACGGCACGCTGGCCGGGGGCGTTCACGATGTTGGTCGGCCCAGTGGCCGCACCAGCGCAGCATCCACAGGAGCACAAAGCCGGTGCACGCTCGGTCATCGCCCACCCCGAGTCGCAATCGTGAGCCGTCCGCGTTCGGGGAAGTTCGGATCGTTCAGCAGCTGCGCGACCTCGAGCCGGTGCACGCGCAGTATCCCCGCGTCCAGCTCCCCCGCGTCGGCTGATCCGAAGCGACGAAACGTCGTCGCCTGCACCGAACGGACACCGGCAATCCCGAGCACCGCCTGGTACACGCCACTCAGATAGACGGCCTGACCGAAGGTGAAATTGTCGGGATGGAACAGGCCGTGTCCGCCATCGGCGCGCGGGCCAGCCGACAACCGCTGCATTACCTCGGCCTTCACTGCCGCGGCGCTGTATCCCTGTTCCACACAGATGTCGAGGGCCAATTCGACCGCAACCGGAACCGGCCCACTGACCTCGACGTCGACGCCCGCCATGCGCAGGGTGTCCAGCGTTTCGCTGGTCCGCGCCACGAGCGCAATGTCGGGAGCACCGCCGCCGACGGGGTCCACGGTGACAAACGCCGTGTACCAACTGCCCGTCCATCGCATGGTGGCCGCCGACCGTTGAATGCCCGGGATATGGTCGGCCAGCGTGGCGTAGTCGGCCTCTGTGACAGCGCGACGTTGGCGGCGGAAGCGCTGTGGTGCCAGTTGGCGCACAACGTCTGAGGATTCGGCGTCGACCCCTCCGGACGCGGCCAACGGGTTGATGACGGCCGAGACACCGTCGATCGCGCTGCTCAGGCCCGTGAGTGCTTCGGCGGCGACGTTGCCGGCCGCTCCCCCGCCTCGGCGGAAGGTGGCGACGAACGATGTGCCGTCCGGCGGTCGTTGCCCGCTCTCGTCATCGCCGAAACGGACATGGGGCGTTCCGGCGTCGTCGGTCTCGACCACGAAGAAGGGAGCTTCCGCGGCGGCACCAAGGAGATCTGGCGCAGGTAGCCAGACGCGATCACCGTCATCGAGCGTGACCGCGGGAATGGCATCGTGCGGATCAACCAAATCCAGGGTCGAGGCCGGCGCTTTCGGGTCGTAGTGACATGTTGCTGCCAGAGCTTCCACCGGCAACGTGAGCGCCGCTCCCTTGCCCGCGACTGCAGCCAGCGTCGCGTGATGGGTTTCACCATGATCGGCCAGGGCGATGTTGCCCCGTGCAACGCCGACGCGACCGCGACTGCTGCTGACGCACAGAGCGAACGTCAGCGCGTCGAGGGCGTCCCACGCCACCTCGGAGATAGCGGTGCCGTCGAGCGGATCGGTGCCCGACTGCACTTGCGTGAGGCGCACGATCTGGCGGTGTGCCGGATCGGGGTCGCCGCCCTCGATTGGATCGATCACCTCTTCGAACAAAAGGAGGTCGCCGGGGACCAGTGCCAGGTTGTGGTCGATGAGCGCGGCCTGCAACGAACCTTTCGGCAAGCAGCAATCCTCGTCGCTCCATGTGTGCAGTTCGATCCGGTTGTGGGTGGCGCGCGCCTTGACCGGGTGGATGGTTTCGAAGATGGCCGCTCTCGGGTCGTCGCCGGTGCGAACCGCCGTACCCGCAGGGAGTGTGAGGCCAGTCGAGACGTCGAAGTGGAGGAACGCCCTGGCGCTGCAGCCATCGTGCATGCGGTAGTCGAGCAGCCGAGCATGCCGCCTCACCGACACGCGCTGGCGGGCCGTAGCCAGATAGGCCTCGGTCGCCACGGCATCCTGGGCGTAACTCAGTCGGTCGGCCACGTAGGCAAGGAGTTCCACAATCGCGATCTGGGCGTCGGCGGGGTTGCGCTCGGTCCAGTCCGGAAGCGTCGTGGCCAGACGGTCGAGCATCAACCGACGGAAGCTGTCGTAGTCCTTCGCGAGGTAGTCGATGATTGGTTCGACGCGCACCTCTGGCGGACACAACAGCGGTGGGTCACAATCCAGATCGGTAGGGCAGGCGGCTTTGAACGAGAACGCAACCTCGGCAAGTCGCGGGTCGAATCCCGTCGGAGCGTTTCCGGTCGCTGGATCGATGATGACGAGCCGATAGGTGGAGAAGGCACCAGGCCGATCAACGGTGACGGTCAGGATGTCGCCCGTCGTCATGGCACTCACGACGATCACGTCGACCGAACGCGCGCCACCTGCGACCTGCACGTTTCCGGTCGTGAGTGCGGGCGCCAACGGAACCGAACCCGGACCGCTGCCTGGCAAAGGCTGGAGAAAATGGACCTGCAGGATGGTTTGGCCCGCTCCGACATCGATGAAATCCACGCCGTTCAGGGCGCCCGATGCGCGTACGACTTCGCGTCGGCGTTCGTTGCCACAGAAGTAGCGGGCGGACGTGATCGTGGTCACGGCGCACCCCGAATGAAAGTGGCGGCCGTGACCGGACCACCCTTCACCGAGTAGTGGACGGTGACACGCAGCACCGCCTCGTCCGCGGCAACGTCGATCTCACGGACTTCGATGACATCGCCAAGCCACTGAATCAGCGCGCCGTGGACCGCGGCTCTGGTGGCGACGGCCAACGGTTCGCTGTTCGGCAAGAACGCGTACTGCAGCAATCCCGTGCCGAACGTCGGGCGATTCACCCGTTCCCCCGGCGAGGTGAACAGAACCTGCTCGATCAGGTCGCGGATGTGGTCGTTCTCGTCGGTCATGGCTGTCTGGCCGCGACCGTCGAGATGGAATGGGAAGCTCGGATACGAACGACGCAACGACACCACCTCAGGTCCCCTTCACCCGGGTTTGGGTCACCACGACCTGCAGCGGCGTCCCGGTCGGAACACAGGCGGCCACGGAATCCTGCAGCAACAGCGGTACGCCGCCCGACGTGAGGCGAGTGGCGCCGACAGTCCACTGCGCGGTCACACACGGGCCGGGCGCCGGGGGAACGAGACTGCATCCCGCGACCGTGTACGGCGCGCTCTGACCTACCGCGTTCTGGCCGCTCACCTTCAAACGTGCCAGAGGCACGGTCGGCTGTGCCTGCCCGGCGTGGGCGCACAAGACGGTGGCCCCCATATGAAGCACGTAGCCCGGCATCTCACGTCACCTCCAGGGCACCATCGTTCACCGACACCTGCGGCCCGCTGAGCTTCACGGTGGCCCCTTGGCCGTTGCTGATTTCGATGCCCGAGGACGTGAGAGCGATCTTGGCGCCGTCGGCCGTTTTGAGGGTCACCCCACCGGTTCCCGGCGCATCGCTCAACGTCAACGATGCGCCGCCGGGCGTTATGAGCGCGACAACGTCGGCGGGCGTCGGCTGCAGGGTCGTGGGCATTTCCGACGCCGAGCCCCACCAGCATCCGACCCAGATCGGGTAGTCGGGGTTGCCCTGCTCGAACTCGATCCATACCCCGGCACCCTTGGCCGGCAGCGCGAAGAAGCCGGCGCCGGAGCTTCCCCACGGCGCACACGGCATCGCCCAACCGCTGTCGTTGTCACCAAAGACATCAGGAACCGTGGCACGAATCCGCGCGATGCGGAGCGGATCGGCGTTGTCGGTGACGACCCCGCGGTACTTGCCGAAGAACGGGGAGGTCATGGCAGCACCACGGGCACCGTCGGCATGGTGCCCTCCCGACTCAGCGAGAAGCTTTGGCGATACGAACCCCGTTCGATCTGATGCGTGACCGACCGCACGTAGTAGACACCATCGAAATCGAGTCCCGCCCCGCGCACCCCTGCCAGCTGACGGGCGCGCAGCACATGGCCGTAGCGCGCCGCATCGAGTTCGCCCTGCGCTCGCACCGCGTCGGGCGCATTCATCGCACTGGCCAGCGATGCCAACGCCGTGCCTGCGGCACCGGATTTGGCCGTGTCTCGCAGCAGCGTCGTTCGTGACACGGGGGCGGGCCGTGCGGCCAGCGGCGGGATGCGAAACGGGGGAACGGCGGGCAACGAAATTTTCATTTTGGTGAACGACTCCACGAAGCTGCCGGTCGCCCCGACCGGTGCCAGGGCATCGTTACCGATCGAAAGCGAATCGACGTTCGCGTGCGCCCCCATCCCCACCGTGAGCGCGGGTTGAAGCAGTCCCGCTCGAAGTGGCGGCCCCCAGTACGCCACGGTGACGCCGATCGCTTTCGGCTCGATGTAGAACACGAAGCCGTTGCGGTCGGCCGCTCGCCGTATGAACTGCAGATCGGTCTCCGCCTGATTCGGGGTGCGGTCGGTCTCGACCGGAACGTCGGTCGTGGGAATGACGGCAGGCACGAGCGCGAGCTGGGGGTAGGCCTTCAGGCGTTTGGTGACGATGACCGAGTCAGGTTGGTTGGCGTGGCCCTCGTTGCGTTCCTCCAAGTCAAGCTTCACCGTGAGGTCCGAACCCGTGACCGTCAGTACAGAGCGTCCCGGCTCGGCGCTGGCTTGGACGTCGTGACGTGTGATGATCCCGTCGATCAACACCTCGGGCACCACCCCGATGACGGCGGCGATCCACACCCGGTTCATCAGGTCGAGAGCGCCGGTGGCCAGCACGTCGTAGCCGCCGATCGGCAGGCGGGCCACATCGAAGGTGAGCTGAAATCCGTCGGCGCTGTCCGAATCGTTGGTCACCGTCACCGATCGCAGCGCCGCAAGGATCTCCGGGCGCGGTGTCGGTATCAGCGAGCCCGTCCACAACAACACCCGGATTCCGAGGAGATCCTGCAACACGGCCGACTCACCCCTTCTTCATCGCGACGTCGATCACGCGACCGAGCACTTCGAGTTCGTCGGGATGCACCACACCGTTGGCATCGCACAGGCGCCAGTACTGCGTCGGGTCACCGAGGTAACGCGCCGCCAGAAGATCGAGCCGTTCACCGGGCGCCACCGTGTGCTGAGCCACGAGCAGGTGCTGATCGAGTTCCGGAAGGAATCGCCGATGAGCTAAACGCACCTCGCGGACCGTCCCGTCGGCCTGACGCTGCATGACGGTCGACGTGCTTATCAGTTCGTAGCGGCTGCCGCGGGAGAACACGTCAGCCACCCGTCGATTGGGTCACGGCGCTGACAAAGGAGCCGATGCTCGACGTGCCGTTGATCGTCGCCTGCACTTCAAGCTGCAGCTGATTGGCCAGCGACAACAGCCCCCCGAAGCTCGGCAGGCCAAGCTCGTCGTAGGTGAGCACCTGCAGGCTCAGGTCGACCTTGGCCCTGATGGCGTGAAGGCTCTGATCGAAGGCGTCCTCGGTGATCGACAGTTCGGTGATGCGCACGGGTACGACACGTTCACCCCATACCAGCAGCGTCATCGGCGCCTGGGGCGGAACCACTTCGAGCAGCCCCGCCAAGGCCAGCGCAGCGTTGACCACCACCGTGGCGCTCTTCGGGAACAGCAGCATCTCCAGAGACGCCAACGCCGGGCCGACGCCGTAGCGCTGCGCCACGGGGCCGCCACGTTCGAGCTGGTCGGCGGCGTCGAGTTCCACGGCCAGCGTGATCGATTCCGCCGGCGGACCCTTCAGACGCTGCTGCTCGCTCGGGTTGTGCCCGCTCGGTGCCGTGTTCGGGGTGAGCCGGCGGGTCACCGAGTCGGGGTTGTACTGGAACACGATCACGCTGGCCAGAGGGTTGAGCAGATCGAACCCCACAATGGCGCCCTTCGCGACCAGCGGTGAGCCGCTGAACCCGCTCATGACGTCACGCTCCGGTGCACGACGGCAGCTACCTGGCGGCCGAGCCGTTCCGGTGTGGTACGGTCGTTGATCCGCACGACACCCGACGCCAACGGTTCGTGCCGCGACGACGTGTCGTGCGGCGGTCGTTCCGTCATCTGCTGCAACAATGCGGCGCGCACTGCGCCTTCCAATCGATGCCGGCTGATCGGGCTGGCGTACCCGTCGACGCCGTCGAGGACCAGCCTTTCGATATGCACGCGAATCACCGGGGGGCTCATTGCCGACCGCCGGCGAAGGAAAGCCCAATGTGCAGGTCCAGCTTGGCGCACTCCACCCGCGTGGCCTGCGCGACGTGTTCCATCTCCACCGCACCGCCGGCCGCCGCGGCAAGAAACGCGGCGGCAGTGGCGATGTTGCGGATGCTGCCGCCGGTGAGGTTGAGCTGCGACAGCTGGTCGATATCCAGGTCGCTGGTGGGGGTGGTCTGCGGAAAGGCGCGACGCCACAGGGCCGTTCGCGTCACCGGATCGGGGAACGGGAACTCCACCACGAACCGCAACCGTCGGAGGAACGCCGTGTCGATCGCGTCGCTCATGTTCGTCGTGAGGATGGCCAAGCCTCGGTAATCGTCGAGCCGTTGCAGCAGGTACGCGACTTCGGTGTTGGCGTAGCGGTCGTGACTGTCGCGGACCTCGGTCCGTTTGCCGAACAGCGCGTCGGCTTCATCGAACAACAGGATGACCCCGCCATGCTCGGCGGCGTCGAATACCTTGCGCAGGTTCTTCTCGGTTTCGCCGATGTACTTGCTGACGACGCTCGAGAGATCGATGCGGTACAGATCGAGTTCGAGCTCCGACGCCAGCACCTCTGCGGCCAGCGTCTTGCCGGTGCCACTCGATCCGGTGAACATCGCGGTCGTGCCGAGGCCGCGACTTCGACCGCGGCGCATGCCCCAGCGTTCGTAAACCGCGAACCGGTGGCGAACATCGATCAACAACTGGCGCAGAAGCTGCGCGGTCGGCTCTGGCACCACGAGGTCGTCCCACTTGGCCGATCCTTCGACGCGTTCCGCCAGCGCGCCGAGACGCGGCCGGACGGTGGCCCGACAGGCCTCCCACCACCCTGTCGGCGAATCCTGCCACGAAGAGCCGATCGACTGGATGATGCCTGTGTCGAGATCGAACTGCCCGACCAGGCGGTCAACCTCTTCGTCGTCATTCACGTGGTCCGACCACAGCCGCCACTGCTCCTCGCTCGTGGGCCGCGCCACCTCGATCACGATGCTCGCCCTGTCGCGCAACAGCAGGCGTTGGCGGGTGGCCACCACGATCGGCGCCGCGAGCGCTTCGGCGAGACGTCCGGTCTTGCGCAGGTCCGTCGGGTCGTCCACCTCGTCGGCATCGATGAAAACCGCAACACCGGTGAGAGCGACCTCGCGCTCGATGAGTCGGGCGAGACGGTCGAGTTCGCGACTGTCAGCCGGAATCCGATCGGCATCCAGGACCACAAGTCGGGCGCCAAGGATTGCCGCCGCTTCGGCGGTGACGGCGATCTTGGCCGGCCCGCTGCTTCCGACCAGGTTGGCCAGAGGTGCCTCGACCGCGACTGTATGCTGCCACAACAACGCCAGCCGCTCGGCGGCATCGCGCTGCGAGGGAGGCAGCACAAGCGACTGGGGGGAACGTGTCAGCAGGCCGTCAAGACTCGACTGCCCGTCGTCGACACCGGCGAGGAAATGCAACACGCGCTCGTCAATTCGCAACGGGCTTGTCGTCACCGAGTCGCCGGCAACATGGACGAGTTCCCACCGTCGAAGTGGTGACGCCGGGGCCAGGGCCGACCAGTGGGCTACGGGAAGCACCGATAACGCCAGGCCGAACGTCGGCTCGGCCCACCCCTTCAGGCCCCGTGCCGCTGCGCACGCGGCACCCGTCGCGCCATCGAGTTCCACGGCCGCAGCCAGAACCAGGGTGGCCCGCTCGAATGACGAAAGACCGAACGCGCCCACCACTATGTCGAGCGCACTCGCTCCGTCAGCTTCGACACGGTCGACTGGCGGCTCGACGGGAGCTTCTGTGGTCGCGTCGGCCAACGACGGCGAACAGGTCGACCCGGTGGCGTAGTGCTCGACGGCCGTTCGTACCTCGGCGACCGCCGCGCTCAGCCGGCGCTGGTTCGTGTCGGCCCACGTCTCGACCGACGTCCTCGCGATCATGGGATCACCACCGTTGGCGCCGTGATGGTCCCGCTGGCGTTGCGTCGGGGTTCGCTGGCGGCCCCGTCGACATGGACGACCACACCGTAGGTGCCGGGGACGACCCCGCTGGCCGACGCGTCGAGCGAGGTCCCGTCGCTGGTTCGATCGGCCAGCGTCTGTCGGTGCGTCACCGAGCCGGTCGTCGGGTCGACGAGCACCACCTCCACCGACTGGTGCGCGCCCACCGTCACGTCGGTCACGATCGTGACGTGACCGGCGACTATGGACACTGCTGTGAGGTCGGGACGCAGCACCAGTGGTGCGCTGTTCGACGTGATTTCGCCGCGCACGCTGGGCGGATCACCGATGACTCGGCGGTGTATGACAAGAACCGGAAGCGTGCCCGCCCGGAGCTGTCCTGCCGGAGCCGCTGCCAGATCGATGTCGATGGAGGAAGACCCCACTCGGGTCGGTATCAATTCTGACGTGCCGACGCGCACGGCGACATTGGTCGAGAGCAGAGCCTGGCCGACGATCTGGATCTTGGAAGCCATCGTGACCGGCGCACCGGCGGGCACTCCGACGACGCGATCGATTCTGGGTGCGCTCGTCGGCGCGACCGACAGCACCGAGGTGAGTACGGGAGCGGCCGGCGCAACAGGCACATCGCGTTCGAGCAACACGACCGACGCCTGCCACGACGTCGACAGGGCGTATGGCGTCTGGGACATCACCGACCACAGTTTCGAGAGCTGCTCGAGATCGAGCGGATGCGGGCAGAGGCGAACCGGTTCGTCATCGGCCAAATCGGTGAGCGCCAGCGCCGGGTGAATGGGCGTCGGCGACGCGGTTGCGCCCGCCACCACCGCGTCGATGAGGTCCTTGCTGATGACGGGGTGAGCATGGAGCGCGGCGGTGGCCGAACCGAGCAACCGCTGAGGCACGAAGTCGTTGTCGTTGCCGTAGAAGGACACGAGGTAGTGAAGGTCAACCGCTGCTCTCGGCCGTTGGGTTGTGCTGCCGTCGCTGCGACGCGTCGGCAGATCAGCGTTGCGCAACGCCGCGTTCGAACCCACATGATAAAGAAATATGTTCACGATCGGCGTGCCGTCGCGCGTCGCATCGGGGCGGTCCGTGCGCACGTGCGCGCCCGGAACGTCACTTCCGACCGCTCGCTGCAGCAGCTCTTGCAGCGCGGCAGTGACGGTCGCTACCCCGAGGAAGTTGCTCATGGCTGGCCCCGCCGCGAACGCAGGTAATCGGCCAGGGGCGGAGCCGCGATCGATGTCGCTCGCTTCGGCGACGGGGTGTCGGACACGGCTCGAATGTCGACTCGTCCGATCGTGACCTCGATAACCGGCGTGGCCCGAGCATCACGATCATCGGTATCGGCCACCTTGCGGAACTGACGCGAGGGGCGATGACCCGCAACCCGTCCATCCCAATCGGCAGCCTCTATCGAATCCGGCCTGTCAGAGCGCTCCGTCCAGTCCGACTGGGTGTCCTGACCGGGGCGAAGGTGACGCTGCAGCGTTGGTTGCTCTGGTGGTCGGGCACCGGCGATACCCATGTGGTCGGGCTCGAGGTCGGGCTGCTTGCGCCGATCACTTCGACCGGACTGGCGATCGGTCCACATGCCGCCATCGGGCGAATCGTCCTCCTCGCCTCGCTTCTGTTTGATCCCGGTCGCGGTGACGCTTGTCGACGACGATCGGTGAGCAACAGGTTGGCGCCTACTGGAAGTGGTCCGCGAGCCTGGCTCGGGCTCGATCTCAAGGGGAGTCGACGCCAATGCCGAGTCGGTGGTCGGCAGGCGCGGGACGCGGCTGGGCACACCTTCGAGGGTGGCCGAGAGCGGGCCGCGGCGTTCCTGTTTCGCGCCCGTTGCCGGAGGGGAGCCGGCGACCTCAGCCGAGGTGTCGGATTCGGCGAGTGCAGCCACCGCGCTACCTTCGAACCGGCTGAGCCGACGCGGCGCGAGACCACCGACCGCGATGCCACGCGACCGATCAACGAGACGGTCGAGATAACCGCTCACCACGATCTCACCCTGTCGAGGTACAAACGACGACGCGACGGGCTCAACGCCAGGATCTGTCCTTCGCTCCATCCGAACGTGCTCGCCAGGTCGACGATGTCTTCCACCAACCGTGTGGCCGATCGACCGACTTCCTGCCAGACGAACGGTGTTGGGTCGAGCAGGTCATCCCACGCATAACCGCACGATGAGCAGACAATTGTGACAGTGATTTCGGCGAACGGATCGGCTTGCCTCATGGCCTCCTCGACGGCGTCGCATACCGCGGCCGAAAGGTCGAGCGCCACGACCGGTGACCCGTCGACCGTCGCGCTCGTGACGCACCGGTCGAGCAGCGCCGCGCCGTCGACGAGTCCTTCACACAGGTCACCGACCGTCGGAAGCCGGAACGTGATCTCGACATCGTCCCGTTGCAGCCTTCGCCCACCAGCGACCGACCCCTCCGACCCAACCGAGCCAACCGACGCCAGCAGTTCGTCGATCGGTACCGACAGTTCCAGTACTTCGGCACAGTCGGGGCACGACACGACGGCATCGAGACGGGGGTCGAAAACCGAGGCGTGCAACAGCAGGAGTTCACGATCCCTCGCGCCGGGGGTCAGCGAACCGATGTCGCCCTGCAGGCGCCACAGCAGATCGAGCGCGCCGTCGGTCGGAGTGCCGGCGCGACCGCCGGCCCACAGCTCGAGGAGGTCATCGGCGCGTAGCATCGGCTCAGGTCGTGGTGAGCGTCGGCTCGCTCGGCTCGACGACATCGGTGTCGCGCTCCCACCCTTCGTTCTCGAGCTTGATGTGTTCGATGGCCACCGCGTTGGCGTTGGCATCCAGATCGGGCAACGCCTGGTACTCCGACACCCAGCACCGGAAGATCCGGTACGACAGCACGACCTGGCCGGCCTCGTTGTACACCTCCAGGATGATGTCTTTCCGGAAGTCCTTCAGCGACGATTCCGCGCCGAGGCCGGCGCCGAAGTTCCACACCTTGGCCGCCCACTTGGCGAATTCGGGGTCATGGGTGACACCGCGCTCAAGCGTGATGGCCTCATACTCGGTGCGACCGGCCGATTTGCGACTGGTACTCGGATCACCACCCTCACGATGCTTCACGACCTCGGTCGTCCGCTTGAGCGCGCCGACTTTGGAGACGCCGGCCACATAGCGGCCGTCCCACTTCACCCGGAACTTGAAGTTCTTATAGGGATCGAAACGGCCGGCATTCACACTGAACTGAGCCATGATGAATACGCCCCCCCTTACGCCTGCGTCTGGCCAGCGAGTTGCTGGATACGGATGACCACGAACTCGGCCGGCTTCAACGGGGCGAAGCCGACGAGAATGTTCACAATGCCCCGATCGATATCGCTCTGGGTCGTGGTGGTGCGATCGCACTTCACCACGTAGGCCTCTTTTGGCGTCGTCCCCTGGAAGGCACTCTGGCGGAAGAGATCCTGCATGAACGCACCCACGTTCATGCGGATCTGCGCCCACAGCGGTTCATCGTTCGGTTCGAAGACCACCCATTTCAGCCCGTCGAAGAGGCTGTTTTCGATGTAGAGCGCCGTACGCCGTACCGGCACGTACTTCCACTCACTGGCTCGTTGATCGGCGCCGAAGAGCGTGCGGGCCCCCCACACCACGTCACCGACGACGGCGAACGACCGCAAGACGTTCACGGCGAGCGGGTTGAGCCGTCCGCTGTCGGCATCGTTCAGTTTCACTGCTGGCGTGGCACCCGACATGGTTGCATCGATGCCGGCGGGTGCCTTCCATGTGCCTCGAGTGGCATCGGTGCGTGCGAATATCCCGGCCACCATGCCGCTCGCGCCCATGGTGCGGGTGCGCCCCGGCGCAAGCGGGTCGGCGACCCGGACACTCGGGAAGTAAACGGCGGCGTTCGGTGTCGGAGCGGGACCGTTGCTGCTGAGCAGCCACGTCTGACCAGCGGCCGCACTGCCCAAAGCCACCGGCATGTCGGCGATGAGGAACGCCCGCTTGGATCCCGCGTATGAGGCAGCGGCATCGGTGACGGTCTTGAGGTCACCGTCACTCAGGAACGCGCTGCCGGGTAGACAGAGGAGATTGAAGCGGAAGGGCTCGATGTGGTCGAGGGCATTCAGGCCGGCTTGAAGCGCAGTCACGTAACCGGCGACGGGCCTTCCTGTCGAGGTGTCGATCACCACGGGATCAGCAACGGTCGACAGCGACTGCCATGCGCCGCTCGGCGGCTCGCCGGTGGCCGCGTCGGGCTGGGACAGGGTCGGGTGGACGCCGAGACCGCCGCCGGGCTCGCTCAGGACGACGAGTGAGGAGCTCGCGTTCACCGCGTCGACTGCGTAGCTCGCGCTGCCGACAGTCATGGTCAGGTTGCGGTGCACCTCGGTCGCCGCGGTGCGGCGGCCGCCTGCTCCATCGGGCACCGACTCTCGCACGAAGAGATTGAAGGCCGATCCGTCTGCGGGCACGGTCTGGGTGACTGCCACCTGAAGGTTCGAGCCCCACTTGCCCGCGCTTGAGGCCGAGACGACCAAGGCGTCCTGGGGCGGCGAGCTACCGGTGAGCGTGATGGTCGCAACCGCGGGCGAACTGGCTGGCACGATGCGCACGATCCAGGCGACCTGCCCGCCGTTCTGGAAGTACTGCAGCACGGCGAAGCTGGCAGCACTCTGCGCGTCGGGCCCGCCGAAGATCGACTGGAACTCGGTGAAGCTCGTCACTCTCGTGGCCGAGGCGATCGGCCCGCGGGGGAAGTAGTCGACGAAGGCCGTGTCCGAGGTGCTTGCTCCGGTGATCGGATGCACGCCGCTCGGCACCTCCTCGATGTAGATCCCCGGATAGGTCAGTTGGTTCGGCATGAGTCCTCCTAGGCGGATTCGAGTTCTTGCCACAGTTGAAGGTGTTGAGCCGCCACACGCGTCCATGAATGCGCGTGGCAGTAGTCGCGGGCTCGCGCCACCAGATCGGCGCGAAGCTCGCTGTCGTCGAGCAGTCGTTTCAGGCCCTCGACGAGATCGGCGGGCTGATAGGTGACCTCGGCGACGTCCGCGAACCATGTGGTGCGCGAGGTGAGTACCGGCACGCCCGAAGCGAGGGCCACGCGTACCGCCGCGCTGGCCGCAGCGGTGGGCACCTCGTCGTACCAGAACACCGCGACATCGCATGTTGCGGCCAACCGTCGGGCAATCTCGTCGACGGGTAGGTACTGCCGGTGCCAGCTCACATCGAGGCCCCTGCAATCGGCCGCGAACCGGTCAGCGATGGCGCTCCACTTCGGATAACTGTGCAGTTCGAGCGACACCCCTTCGAGCTCCCGCACCGCTGCGAGCAGCCCGAAGAAACCCTTGTGCGCTTCCAAGAACCCGAATGCCCCGATCACGCGGCCGCGCTGGCGTTTGCGTGGCGGAAACCACGTCGGGCACCCCATGTCCATCCGGAGCACCCGTCGCCCTGGTGCCCGCTGCACAAGGCGATTCACGCCTTCGGCTGTGAGGGCCACCAACGCCGATGCCTTCGATTCCCAGCCACGCAACTCGGTGCCCACCGAGTGCTCGGTGACGGTCACGGGCCAGTCGGCCGCGTCGAGGTAGCGGTCGAGGTCGGCATCGTCGAGCAGTGACGTCTCGTGCTGCACGTGTACCAACCGCAGATCGGTTCGCCCGGTCGGCTCGGAGGCCACGACTTCGATGCCCGGCAGTGACCGCACCAGATCGGCTGAATACTCGCCGACACCACATCGCTGACGCCAGCTCGGCACCCACATGGCCCGTCGTGGTCGAAGGGGGCGGGCCGGCACCACACGCTGTTCCATGGCTTCCAGCACCGAGGCGCCCATCGTCCACACGTCACGATGATGCAGGGCCCACGCCGACGCGGCTCGACCCATATCGCGGGCTTCGTCACGATGGCTCGCGACCCAGGCAAGGTGGTCGGCCGCAACGTGGATGCTGGGCACCGAAACCTCCCCGCAACGTCCATAGCGAGGATCATCGAACGGCTCGACCCGCTCCGGAGGCACGCGCAGCACGACGCCGTCGGCCTCCCTGCACACATCGTGCTGGCCTTCGGCATCCAGGGCGACAACAGGAAGGCCGGTCGCCATTGCCTCGACCAGCGGCAGCCCGAAACCCTCGTTCCCCAACGCCAGCAGCACGTCGGCCTTTGCGTACCAGTGCGCAATGCCCCGAGTTGGTTCATCGTCATCGACGATCGTGATGCGCTGGTCGTCCACGGTGACGTGTCCGGCGCGAAAACGCGCCTTGATCAGCAAGCGTGCGAGTGGGTCGTCGCCGAATGCCCGTTGCCAGCTCGCGACTACCGCCGGCATGCGCTTGCGGCCGATCAGGGTTCCGACCGCCAGGACGGTTATGCCCTCATGATCGGGTCGGTCGATGTAGGAGTACACCTCGGGGTCGATTCCATCGGGCACCACGACCACCGGCACGGTGACCCCGCTCGCTCTACACGCGTCGGCCACGAACGCGGACGGCACCAGCACCGCTCGGCACTTCTCGAGCAATCGGGGCCAATCGGTCGGAAGCGTCGTACTCTCCCAGGCCGTACGCACGAAGAGTTCGCTTCTCTCGGCGTGCGCCGCCAACTCGGGGCGCGGCCAACTCCAAAACAGCAGTGGGCCGTCTGCGTGCGGTCGGTCGAGCAGTGCCTGCGTCTCATCGTGCAGGCCTCGCCGATCAAGCGAGATGGGTCGCACGCGAACATCGACCCCCGCACGCGCCAGCGAGCGAGCCGCGTACTCGGTCATGCTCCCGAGGCCGTCGTACACCAGGAGATCCCCAACGACGGTCACCGCGTCGCCTGCCCGGCCAGCTGCGCCATTGTCCGCGGAAGCGAACCCTGAGTGCGACGGGGCGACGTTGTACCCGGCGGGCTCAGCGCTTCGGAGCGTCCCACGGCGAACCGCAGCGTAAAAGGAGGCATCGCTGCCGAACCGCCGGAGCACATCGGATAGTTCGATCTCGGCCCACCGTGGGTCAGCGAAGTTGACCGGCGCAGTGTTCCGGCCATGGCCAACAGCGACAAACCAGCCATCGTCGGACAAAACCGCGACCATCGATTCATCGACCGCGCTGAGGAACGCAGCGTCCTCGCCGACATCACGGTCGGGAAATGGGTGGCCGATCCACCAGTCCCGTCGGTAGACCAACGAGGCGCCGGCAAGAAACGGCGCGTCGGAGGCCAACGGCGTGTACCGCCACGCTCGGCCCAACTGCGCTTCGTACCGCACGAACGTCCGGAGGCCGGCGACCACTGCCTGCCGATCGGCCAAGGCCGCGACCGCAAGCCGCAGTCGGCCGCTACCCATCCAGTCGTCATCGTCCCAATGGGCGATCAGATCACCGCGTGCGGCTTCCGCACCGACGTTTCTGGCCGTGCCGACGGTACACGGCGCACTCAGGCGCAGAACGCGGACGCGATCGTCTTCGACATCGGCAAGCGGGCCACCACCGTTGTCGATGATCAGCAGCTCGCGATTCGGATGGTCCTGACGGCGAAAGTAGTCGACTGCCTGGCAAGCAAAGGCCGGACGGCCGTTGGTGACCATCACACAGCTCACCAACGATTCCCGGCAGGTCACCTTTGCGTTCTATCCACGCTCCGTCACCAGATTGTCGCGCCGCTATCACCGCGCGGTCGCCAATCATGCAAGGGTCTCGCTCGCCGGTGATCCGACGATCGGTTCTGCGTGACGGTGTCCTGGGTTGCGACGGCGTCGTCGAGCAACGTCGAGTCCAATGCCCGACGCCGCTTGCCGTTCAACACGCCGGTCGCGGGTGATCACTTCAGCGATCGCGTCGCCGATGCGATGCGGGCGCTGCGACCGGGCCAGACGCTGACGCCAATACATGAACACGTGTAGTACACACCCTCGTCATCGAGCGCCAGACCGCAGGCCACCTTCCAGTGGATATCACACCGGACAGCATCAGCAGCCTGGCGACCCGACAGCCCTTCGAGTTCCTTGAGGATCATTGCCGAGGCAATCACATCAGCAGGCACCGACGGCCGGCCACGGCCAGACGGGAACAGATCAGCAAACACATCCGCCGGGAACAACTCGAATCGGTGATCCGCCAAAACGCCTACACGGAGCCCTTCGGCACCAACTGGCGACACAACGCCGCCGCGTTCTACAACTCCCGATCCGAACGAGACGATCCCTGCATCCCCCATTCTCTTGCACCAGCAACAAAAACGCGAGCCATCCTCACCAAGAATTGTTAAACAGCGTTCCTAGGAGCCTGCTGTTTTAAGGGTTTTGGTTCCGCGGGTTGATGCTGGAGGTCGGCTGAGGGCAGGTTGCGGTCGCTGTGGGCTTGCCAGGGGTGTGCCGATGTTCAGCGCGAGAAACTGGGTTCGTTGTCTGGTGGCCGGCTTGTTGCGGTCCAGTAGCCCGCCTGAACACCCGATTTGGGTGTCTGGGTGGGCCTCCCAGCCGGTTCA
>JANMCE010000122.1:0-4482 GCA_031360915.1 Actinomycetes bacterium
GGGGGTGTCGCCGGGGTCGCTGTTGATGATGGCGATGATCTGGGCGAGTTGTTCCCGGCCCGTCCGCCCGACCCGACGATCGCCGTCATTGTGGGGTGTGGGTGTCAGGGTGGCGATCCAGGCTGGTTGTCGGCGGGCGACGGTGTCGTAGGCGGCTTCGATGGCTCGGTAGTGGTGCATTCGGGGCTCCGTTCGGTGGGGGTGGCGAACGCATCGTCTGAAATCGGGGTCCCGGAGTTCGTCCCGGACTTAGTCCCGAAGTTCGTCCCCCAAGGCACATTTCTTGCCCGGGAGCGCCGTTTGTTGCACGCTGAGGTGCGCTGATGGTCCCGAACGGCCGCCCCAACCCCACCCAGCAAGGCACCGGCGGTTTCGAAGTTGTCGTCGCCGCCATTGGCGGGTTCGTCCTGACGAGCATCGGCGTCACCTACGGCGGTGGATCGCTCGCCGCCCGGCTCGTCGGTGGCCACGTCTCCGGCAGGATCACCGAACTGCTCGCCGTCGTCGGCCGCCTCGCCAAGAAGCCAGGCGACCCTGCGGCAGCGTGGGGAACGCTCGCTACCGGCCTGCCCGGTGCCGGGCTCTACTGGATGTGCACCATCGTCATCCTCGCCGCTGCTATCGCTGTGATCGTTGGTGCGGTGTGGTTGTGGAGGCGCTGGTCGGCACCCAGCCGGGAACGGCTGGGAGTATCGACCGAAGCCCGCCTTGCACACGCCTCCGACGTGAAGCCGCTCATCGTCGGCTCGTCGGTACCACCGACCGGACGGATGCTCCTCGGCCGTCTCGCACCCCGAGGCCCGATGCTCGCGACCGAGGATCGTGAGCGTCATCCTGCGTCCGGGCGTCGAGCGGAAAGCCGACAGGGTGACCGTGGTTCGGTGGCGTTGATCGGCCCGACCCGCTCCGGCAAGACGGTCCTGGCGTCGGCGGGGATCATCGCGTGGGACGGCCCGGTCATCGCCCTGTCCGTCAAACGTGATCTGTACGACGCGACCGCAGCGGCGAGAGCGAAACGGGGAGATATCGCCGTGTTCGACCCGTCAGGAGTGACCGGCCTGCCAACGGCGCGGTGGACACCGTTACGGGCGATCACGACCACGCCGGGTGCGGCACGGGCGGGGAGGGCATTGGCTCACGCGATCCCGACGAACGGGGTGAGCAACGGCGACTACTGGAAAGCGCACGGCGAAACACTCACCTCGGCGTACATGTCGCTCGCCGGGCTCTCCGTGCTCCTCCCCACCATCGACAAGAAGAAGCGGGCACCGTTGACGATGGGCCGACTTGCGTCGTGGGCGTTTCTCCATGTTGGGGTGACCGACCCGACCGTGAACGAGTTGATCCGTATGGGATTGGAAGACGACCGCCCGTTGGAAGTTCGCCTGTTGGCCAAGGACACCATGACGAAACTGATGGCGTTCGAAGGTGAGGACCCCAAGATTCGGGCGTCGATCTACGCCACCGCCCGCCTGGCGTTCGAAGCGTGGAACGAACCGGCGATCGCTCATTCGGCTTCGCTGGATCCGCGGGCGTTCTATCACTCCGACGAAATTTGGGAACACCAACCCCGATACATCGACCTCGCCTGGCTGATGGGCGGCCCCACCGGCCGACCTCGCACCCTCTACCTGTGTGCGCCGTCTACGGAGTTCGACCGGCTCGCCCCCGTGCTCGGCGGCATGTTGGGTGACCTGCGTGAGCAGATCCATGCGTCGGATATCGGCGGCGGCAAACTCTCGCAGCCCCTGATGATTTTGATTGACGAAGCGGGGCAGCTCGAACTGCGCTGGTTCCCGGAGGAGGTCTCAACGATCGCCGGACTGGGCGGGATGTTCGTCACCGGGTGGCAATCGAAATCGCAGATCACCGCCCGCTACGGCCAACTCGCCGACGCCGTCCTATCCGGGCACCGCTCGAAAGTGATCTTCAACGGCACCGACGACCCATCCACGCTCTCGACTACGTGTCCCGCATCGGGGGGACGATGCACGTCACCCAACGAGGCTGGTCGGCCGACACGTCCCTGGGCCGTAAGACGATCAGCGAGCAGCCCCAACGTGAAGATCTCCTCCCGCCGCACGTCGTGCGTCAGATGCGCCGAAATGACGCTGTCCTGTTTCACGGCACGTTGCCGCCGGTTCATCTGCGGCTGGTGCGCTGGTGGAAAGACAAAGACCTACGCGCCCTCGTCCCCCACGGCGAGGATGGCAAACCGTTGCCAGCACCGACGACGGGGACATGCCCGGTGTCGTCGACCCGAACGAGTCAGGTCGAGTCGGTGATCGACCCGGCCGTGGTCGCCGAGCAGGTGGCCAGCATGCCCAAGCCAAAACCCACCCCGGACAAGCCCGGGCTCGCCACCACCCCCCGTCGCCGCCGCCACCGTAAAGGCTGGACAGCCAGCGAAGACGGACCTGGCGCAAGGCACCCTCACCTTCCCTGCACGCACGCTGGCGGCGGCAACGGCCGCTAACAGTGCGGTGAACCGAAATCGGGTCGCCGGGAACTGTGAGAAATGCCAGAAATGGGTGGAGGTCGGTGCGGGGCGCACGATGCCGTTCGGCCAACGGACGCTCATCATTTGCCACCCATCGTGCGCTACACGAGGTTGAATCACACCACGGAACGACCATATCTGAAGACTCAGTGAAGGTCTCTCGCTCTCAACTCAACGATTGCCGCTTTGAGACGCTTCTGCTGCGTCGCCGATTGTCCGGGAGTCGACAATAGTTTCTCGAGAATCGCGACCGCTCGGAAGCGATCCGTGCTACTGGTGGCATCGCTCAGCGCTGTTAGGCGTTCGGTGATCGTCTGAACCGGTCTCCAATAGTTGCAGCGGTCGCCGATAGCCTCATAGATGTCTAGGACTTCGAGGTCGTCATACTTCCGAGCGGCGGCGACAGCCGCAGCTTCTACTTCCCATTTCGGGTTGGCCATGGCTACTCGAAGAATCGAAGGGGTCGAGTACCCGGCCTGAATGAGATGCTTGGCTAGCCGCAGACCAGCCTTACCCAGAAGACGCCGGCGGCCTGCTGCTCCAACTCGTCGCTGCCGTCGATTACTTCGGTCGCGGCCCCCGAGCGGGGTTCACTGTCTGGGACGCGATCGAGGAAGCGCTCCGCTGGCACATCAAGATCGATTCGGCCTGGGCCGACCCCGACCCGCTCCTACGAGCGATCCGCATGTCTTTCCCCGGCGACGGCCCTGTCACGGCCGCCGACACGTTCAACGCCGCGATCCGCCGATGGGTCGACGCGGCCGCGACCGCGTTCAACGACTCGTTCCCGTGGGAACTCTCGACTGCTCGGAAGTAGCGCTGCTCATCGGCCCGACCAGCGCGGAATCCGGTTCGCAAAGTCGATTGCCGCGTCGATAGCGAGTGGCGACACTGTGGGATGTCCGAAATCGAGGTCGGCGCCAGCGATGCCGATGATCTCGCGGTGGATGAGGCGTGCGAGCTCATCGGCGTGTCGTAGCCGACCTTGACCCGACTCCTCGATACCGGCGCTATCCCGTACCGTCGCACCGGCCGTGTCGACGACCATCGTCTCGTGTCTCGACGCGCTGCGCTCGACTTCCTCCAAGCCGACCTCGCACGTCGTCAACACGCGCTCGACACCTTGGCGTTGGATGCCGAAGCCCTCGGCTTCTTTGACGACCAACCACCCGGCTGACCGCTTCAAAATTGAAAGTTCGCGTGCGATGGTTGCGAAACAACTTCCATTTCGGGAAAGGCTCAGCCCCAACGTCAGCCGCGCCCGGGGATCCGGTGCAGCGCCGGTCGCCTCACGAGTCAAGGCCGGAAGGTAGCGGCCGCCGGGCCGATGAAACGGCTCTCCGACAGTGGTGATCGGCCGGTCAATCAGTATGGCGGCGGTCATGCCGGCGGTCAGGGTGGATCGGTTACTGCGCCGTGAGATCGAGCCCATGAATCGCTGCGATGACGGCTCGGGCGGCGGCCGCTCCGCTGTCGATCTGGTAGCCCGCAGGCCATTGCGCGACGAGCAGTTCGAGATCGGTGGTGAACGTCGCATCTTGCAGCTTCGCTGTGAGGTTGTCATGGGCGCGGGTAATCGTCCATCCGTCCGGTCGGTACGGGCCGAAACACCCAGCGATCGCAGCGGGTGAGATACCTGCGTGTTCGACCGCGAGCCACAGGTCAAACAGATCGCGGCCCTTGCTACGTTGGAACAGCGCCCGGACCTTCGTGGCGGTGAGTTCCTCGACAGTGAACGTCGGTACGTCGGCTGACCCGGTGAACCACGGACTGTCGACGGTGAAAGGCCGAGTGACGGTTGGCCGGGCGGGTGAACGCTCGAACGTGTTCATCTCCACTTTGATCTGCAAACGTTGGCCGCTGAGGAACGTGGAGCGCAGCCGGGCTTTGGGGTGTCTACCGATCTCGGTACGGACATCGTCGAACCCAACGATGCGTGCCACGTCGCGGATGGCGTCGAGCACCTCGCCGACTCCGCCTTC
>JANMCE010000187.1:0-2940 GCA_031360915.1 Actinomycetes bacterium
GTGATGGCCCCGGTGGATAGCCCTTCGCCCAGTGTCGGCATCTGGCTGGTGACCTTTGCCCGCCGAGCAGCAGCCGACGCATTACGCCGTGACGTGCGCGCAGCCACAGCAGCGACTGCCTCAGGATCGATGGACGTGTCGCCATCGGCCAGACTCTGCAGACGGTTCAGGGCCGCAAGCCGCACGCTTTCCACCCAAGACGCGAGGTTGCTGCAGTCCTGCAGCGCGACTTCGATGACATGGCGCGGCGCATCGGCAAACGTGCCTTCCGCGGCACGCATTCGGGCGAATCTGTTGTCAACAGCCGATGTATCCGACACCTGTAAACCTCCTCACCGACACCATACAGAAGGGGTGTTACATAGTTCGTTGCCCGACCGATTGTCCGAGCAAAGCGAGCCCGAGCGAAGCCAACCATGTAGCGGCCGAGCGAGCCAATAAAGGGTGTTACAAGGTTGCTCACGATGACAAAATCTCGAAACCGAGGGCTTCGGCGACGGGCATTTGGTGGTGGTCGAAGGTTGCAAATGCAACTGGTTTGGGGAGGCGGTCGGCGGCGGCGAGGTGGATGGCGTCGGACATCTTGACCGGGTGAAGCCGGGCAAGTTCGCTGGCCCGCTCAAGGCACAACGTGTCGACGGGGACGACGGCGATACGGCCCCAATCATCCCGTAATCCTCGGCGCAACTCGTCGGCGGTGACAGGGTCGATGGCGAGTCGGTCGACGAGGGCGAGTGCTTCTGCGAGCGCAAGCGCGCTGGCGCACCAATCCCGGTCGACTCTCATGGCTGCATCGAGCGCGGGACGAGCCGGGTGGTTCAGGTGGCGCACGATGAGGGCGGTGGTGTCGAGTGCGATGGTCATCGACCGCGTACTTCGCTGATGAGGCGGTCGAGACGCACGCCTGTCCAAAGGTCGATGCTCAGCGACGACACCGGACGGTCCGGACGATGGGGGAGCGTGACCAAGCCCTGGGCGGCGAGGTCGGCAAGCGTGGGTGCGCTGTCGATCGGCGTGATGGGGCCGAGTTGGGCGGTCGGTCGTCCGTTGACGGTGATGATGATGCGCTCACCGTTGCCGGCCCGCCGGACCGCGTCGGCGGCGTTGCTGCGCAGATCACGTATGCCGAGTTCGTCCATCAAAGTAAGTGTACATCTGTGTACACATATCCGATTGCCCGTATCGGCCAGGCCGGGCAGACTTTGGCTATGAACTTTGCCTTTTCTGAAGAGCAGGACGAACTCCGTAAGACCGTTCGGGCGTTCCTGGACGCCAAGTCGGACGAAGCTGCCGTGCGGGTGCAGATGGACACCGAGCAGGGCTACGACAAGGCCGTATGGGCCCAGTTGGCCGGCGAGCTAGGCCTGACCGGCCTGGTCATCCCCGAGGAGTTCGGTGGCTCCGGGTATAGCTGGGTTGAGCTCGGCGTTGTGCTGGAAGAGATGGGCCGGTCGCTGTTGTGTGCGCCGTTCTTCTCCAGCGCCGTGCTGGCTGCGCACACCTTGCTGCTGTCGGGCGACGAGCATCAGAAGGCCGCGCATCTGCCGGGCATCGCGTCTGGCCTCACGCTGGCCACGCTTGCGTTCACCGAGCCGAGCGGCAAGTGGGATGAGGCTGGCATCACCATGCCCGCGACCGGAAGTGGCAGTGACTACAAGCTCAACGGCACCAAGATGTTCGTGCTCGACGGTCACATCGCCGATGACATCTTCGTGGCCGCTCGCACTGCGGCCGGTGTCAGCCTGTTCCACGTACAGGGCGACGCGGCAGGGCTGACCCGCACCGCGCTGTCCACCATGGACCAGACCCGCAAGCAGGCCAAGCTCGAATTCAACGACGTGTCGGCCACGCTGGTCGGTACGGACGGCGACGGCTGGAACGTGCTGTCCCGTGTGCTCGATCTAGCCGCTGTGGCGCTTGCGGCCGAGCAAGTTGGCGGCGCGCAGAAGGTGCTCGATATGGCGGTTGAGTACGCCAAGGTGCGAGTGCAGTTCGGTCGTCCGATCGGCTCGTTCCAGGCCATCAAACACAAGTGCGCCGACATGCTGCTTGAGGTCGAGTCAGCCAAGTCGGCGGCGTACTACGCCATGTGGTGCGCGTCGGAAATGAACGAAGAGTTGCCGTCGGTAGCGTCGTTGGCCAAGGCGTATTGCTCAGAGGCGTACTTCCACGCCGCGTCGGAAAACATTCAGATCCACGGTGGCATCGGCTTCACCTGGGAGCACCCGGCGCACCTGTACTTCAAGCGAGCCAAGTCATCGGAATTGCTCTTCGGTGACCCCACCTACCACCGTGAACTGCTGGCCCAACGCATCGGGCTCTAACCGTTGCCCGTCTTCCTGATTGTCGTCTCTGTCGTCCTGGTCGTTGCAATTGCGCTGATCGTGGTCGGCAGAGAGGCCCGTCGTCTCGACACTGTTGCGCCTCGCACGGCATACCTTTTGGACGCTGCCGTGCAGTATGTAGCCGACTCGATTGCGCCGGCTTCACAGGCTCGGTTGTCGCACGCCGATGTGCGTGCGCTGGTTTTGTTGCATCTGGAACGACTCTCCGTGAAGGGTTTGGTGCCGGAGGACGTGACGGACCGACGGCAGGACTTGGAGTTGCCGCTCTTCGTCGACGAGACCGACGAGATCGGCTATCTACTTGGGGCTGCGTCGGCTTCCGGGCCGGACGTAGAGGACGAGGACGTCGCCGCCGTGCTGGCCGCGCACCTGCGCTACCTGGACTCGGTGGGGGCAGTCGGGCCACGGGCTGAACTCTAGATAGGCACCGTATCTGCGGGTGCCAATACAGTTAACGGAGATTGCCATTGGCCTGTTCCCGCAGACCGCTAGCCTCGTTCGATGAGTGAAGCGCCGTTGCTACCAGACGGGGCCGTCGACAAGGGTCGCCTTGGTCGTGGTCGATTCTCGCAAAGTGATCGATGGTGTTTCCTCG
>JANMCE010000237.1:0-15963 GCA_031360915.1 Actinomycetes bacterium
GATGTCGAAGCTGAAGGCCAGCGAGACCGCCGTGTGGGTAACCGAGCAAGCCATCCAGATCCTCGGCGGCTACGGCTACACCCGCGAGTACCCTGTCGAGCGCTGGCACCGCGACGCCAAAATCTTCACCATCTTCGAAGGCACGTCAGAAATCCAGCGCCTCGTCATTTCGAGGGCTGTATCGGGCCTGCGTATCGAGTAGATCCGGTGTCAGCGGTGGGTTAGTTCTAGCCGAGATTGGCGGTCATTTGGGCGACGATGTCGGGTGGGACGAAATTGTTTTCGGTGGTTTCGGCGGCTTCGACGAGTTCCACTAGGCGGTCGACCACTTCGACAGGGTCGAGCTGGTTTTCCTTCACCATGGTACGCAGGTCGTCGAACGACTGAGTGGCCGGTGCGCTGACGGCGCTCGTGCCGAACCACTCCCACATCGAGTCGGCCATGCGATCGTTGAACCCGGTGTTGTACGGGCCGGGGTTGATCAGCGTGACATCGATGCCTGACGGTGCGAGCTCACCGCGCATGGCCTTGCCCATTGCCTCAAGCGCATGCTTGGTCATGGCGTAGGGCCCGAACGTTGGCGCACTCATCACGCCGGCGATGGACGACATGATGATGACACGACCCGAACCACGCTTGGCCATCTGCGGCAGCACTGCTTGGGTGACGGCGATTGTGCCGAAGACGTTCACGTCGAAAAGTCGACGAACACGGTCGAGCGGAACGTCGGCCATAGGGCCTGTTTGACCGGCCCCAGCGTTGTTGATCAGCACATCAACGGCCCAGTCGGCCGCCTTCGCGACGTCGGCTGACAATGTGACGTCGAGCTTCTCGACCTGCAGTTGCGGTGCCTCGGCCCGCAAGGCGGCGGCCTGGGCGTCAGTCTCGGTCGTGGCGATGACCTTGTGGCCGCGCGCTGCGAGTGCGAGGGCTGTGCCCTTGCCGAAGCCTGAGCCAGCCCCGGTGATCATGACGGTCTTTCCCATGTCGTTCTCCTTGTCGATACTGAGTCTGTCAGCTGTCCGTTAGCGATTTACCAGGGACGGTTCGAGATGCCGCCGTCAACAGCAATGATCTGGCCGGTGATGTACGCGCTCGCCCGTGAGGCGAGGAACACCGCGATACCGGCCATGTCGTCGGGTTCGCCCAAGCGGCCGAACGGGTTGCGTTCGATGAACGCCTCGCCGTAGGTCTCGAGCGACACGTTCATCATCTTCGACGGGAACGGGCCGGGAGCAATAGCGTTCACGGTGATGTTCTTGGCCGCCATCTTGTCGGCGAGCACGCGGGTGAGGTGGTGCACGGCCGCCTTGCTGGACGAGTAGGCGTAGTTGTCGAACTCGGGAACTCGGAAGCCGTCAATGGAACCGACATTGATGATGCGACCCGGATCGCGTGCGGTGGAGGCCTTCTCCAGCAGCGGCATGCACGCAACGCTGAGGTTGAACACGCCTTTCACGTTGGTGGCCATCACCCTTTCCCACGCCGCGTCGGGGTACGCGTCGAGCGGGGCGCCCCACGCAGCACCGGCGTTGTTCACCAGCACGTGCAGCGAGCCCTCGCGCTCGGCGAGTTCCGCGGCGAGTCGTTTGGTTTCGGCTTCGTTCGATACGTCGCCGGCCAACGCGATGCAGGTGCCGAGCGCTGACAGCTCATCGACAGCGGCATCGCAGGTGGCCTGCTTTCGCGACACCACGTACACCTTGGCGCCGCCCTGGACGAGGCCACGCGAAATCATGAGGCCAATACCTTGTGCGCCGCCGGTAACGACAGCGGTCTTGCCCTCCAGCGAGAACATGTTGGTCACGATTCCATCCCTTGCAGTGCGAATCCCCACGACCCGGCCCCCTGGCCCAGCGTGATCGAAGCGTACGCCGCTCGGAATCTTACTGTCAACGGTTCTGTTGACAAAGCGGTAGTCGACGCGTACCGTGCAAACCCATGGCGCACGATCGACCCCAGCCACTGCCTGACGACGAGCGCTGGCGCGAGGCGATCGAGCTGGCGAACATCCCCACACTGCTTCTCGTCACCACCCAGCTCACCGGTGATCGCAGGTGGCTCGACGACCCGTACCGCCCCACCCGGGGACGTGGTCTCAGTGATAACGATACCGGCGGGCTCAGCGGCGAACTTCAGGCCGAGGTCAGGAGCGCTGCATTCGACGCAATCATGGCATGGCGGCACGGCACGCCGGTCGCCATAGCGGATCCCGACCCGGAACTGCTGGTCGAGATGATGAGCGTGTCGCTCGGCGAGACGGTTCCGCCCGAGTACGCCGGCATGATCCGCGCCGACCTGGCCCATCGAACCGAGACCGCAACCGCCGCACCCAAGATCGCGCCGTCGCCCGGCTTCCGCGTGATCATCATCGGCGCCGGTATGTCGGGTATCTGCGCGGCCGTTCGTCTGCGCGAAGCCGGCGTGCCGTTCACGATAATTGAGAAGCACGATTCGGTCGGCGGAACGTGGCTCGAGAACCGCTACCCAGGCTGCGGTGTCGACGTACCGAGCCACCTGTACTCGTACACGTTCGCCCCGAACGACTGGTCTCGGTACTTCGCGTTGCGGGATGAGATCTACGCCTACTTCCGGCGAGTGGCCGACGACTTCGGCGTGGCCGAGCATGTGCGCTTCCGTTCCGAAGTGAAGCGGGCCACGTATCAGGTCGACTCGCAGGAATGGCAGGTTGACGTCGCGGGGCCCGATGGCGCAACCGAGACGCTGCTGGCGAATGTGCTCATCAGCGCCGTCGGTGCGTTCAACAAGCCGAAGATGCCGAACGTCCCGGGGCTCGAGAGGTTCACCGGCCCGTCGGCGCACACGGCGCGGTGGCCCGCTGGTGGCATCGACCTTGATGGCAAGCGAGTCGCCGTGATCGGTACCGGCGCGAGCGCTATGCAGGTAGTTCCGGCCATTGCCGGTACGGCTGCATCGGTGGCGGTGTTTCAGCGTTCGCCACAGTGGGCGTCGCCGTTCGAGAAGTTTCAGGTGCCGGTTCCCGAGCCGGTGCAGTTCCTCCTGCGTGAGTTCCCGCTCTACCACGCCTGGTATCGCATCCGGCTGAGTTGGGCCTTCAACGATCGCATCCACAGCGTGCTCACCCGCGACCCCGAATGGCCGCACCCCGACCGCTCCATCAACGCTGCCAACGACGGCATGCGGCGAGCCCTCACCCGATACATCGAGTCCGAACTCGGCGACCGCCAGGACCTGCTCCCCAGGGTGCTGCCCGACTACCCGCCGTTCGCCAAGCGCATGCTGCTCGACAACGGCTGGTTCCGCGCACTGCGCCGCGACAACGTGGAACTGTTCGCCGAATCCGTCATCGAAGTACGGTCGAACGGCGTGGTGAGTGAGAGCGGCGAACTGCACGAGGCCGACGTGCTGATCTGGGCCACGGGGTTCGATGTGGTGCACTTCCTGGTGCCGCTCGAAATCGTCGGTCGCTCGGGTCGCACGATCCACGAGGTGTGGAAGGGTGACGACGCCCGAGCGTTCCTCGGCACCGCAGTGCCCGACTTCCCGAACTTCTTCTGCCTTTACGGACCGAACACCCAGTTCGGTCACGGTGGCAGTCTGATCTCGGTGATCGAACGGCAGATGCACTACGTGCTCGACGTGCTGCAACAGATGTTCTCAGCCGGTGTCGGTGCCATCGAGGTGCGGGCCGATGTGCACGATGAATACAACGCGCGCGTCGACGCCGCGCACGAGCACATGATCTGGACCCACCCCGGTTCGAACACCTACTTCTGCAACTCGAAGGGCCGAGTCGTTGTGAACAATCCGTTCCGCATCGTCGATGTGTGGCAGGCCACAAATACTGCCAATCTCGGCCACTACGTCACCGAGCCCGCGCTCGCCATCACCGCCGGAGCAAACCGTGACTGACGAAGTGCTCGTTGCGCGCGAGGGTGCGGTCCTCGTGGTCACGATCAACCGGCCAGCGGCGCGCAACGCCATTAACGCGGCAACGGCCGCGGGTGTGGCGAGTGCGATGGACGAGCTCGACAGCGACCCGACGCTCACGATCGGCATCCTCACCGGAGCGGGCGGGAACTTCAGCGCCGGAATGGATTTGAAAGCGTTCCTGCAAGGGGAGCGGCCGGAGATCGACGGCCGCGGGCTGGCCGGCATCACCGAGACACCGCCGCGCAAACCGCTGATCGCCGCTGTCGAGGGCTTCGCGCTCGCTGGCGGCTGCGAGATCGTGCTGGCGTGCGACCTTGTGGTGGCTGCCGACAATGCAATGTTCGGTCTTCCTGAGGTGTCCCGTGGTCTCGTCGCCGGCTCAGGGGGTCTCATTCGGTTGCCGCAACGCATTCCCCGCCAGATCGCCCTCGAGTACGCACTCACGGGCGCCCGACTGCCGGCAGTCGAAGCAGCGAAATGGGGCCTCGTGAATCGCCTCACCGCACCGGGCGGCGCGCTCGACGGCGCGCGCGAACTGGCTGCCGCTATCACCGTGAACGGACCACTCGGTGTGCAGATGACCAAGCGCATCGTGAGTGAGTCTGCAACATGGCCGGTCGATGAAGTGTGGGACCGGCAGCGCTCACTTGTCGAGTCGGTGCTCGCCACGAACGACGCTCGCGAGGGCGCCGCCGCATTCGCCGAGAAGCGCGCACCAAAGTGGACGGGAACCTGAGTGGCAACGACTCCAGCGAATAAGGTTCCGAGCGTGGCGGCGAAGAAGAAGTCAACCGAGAGCCAGATCGGGCGACGCCGAACGCTGGCGCTCAACAAAGGCTCCGAGTCGTATCAGGAGCGCCGTCGTGAGATCGCCAAGGCGGCGGCCGAGGTGTTCAACAAGAAGGGCTTCCGTGGCACCAGTCTCGGCGCGGTGGCCGAGGCACTCGGCACCGATCGGGCGTCGCTGTACTACTACATTGGCAACAAGCGCGAACTGTTCGATGAAGTGGTGCGCGAGGTGTCGGAGGCCAACGTCGCCACCGCCGAGGAAGTACACGCCCGCGAGCTTCCAGCGCTCGAAAAGCTTGGCATTCTCGTCACCGAACTGATGCGTTCGTACGGCGCCAACTACCCGCTGCTGTATGTGTACATCCGCGAGAACCTCACCCATGTGGAAAGCGACCGAACCGAGTGGTCGCAGCAAATGCGCGGTATCAACCGCCGCTACGAGGAAGTGTTCATCGCCATCGTGCAAGAAGGCATCGACGACGGCACGATCCGCCCGCTTGCGTCTGCCCGCGTGATCGCTTTCGGCATCATCGGCATGATCGGCTGGACCAACCGCTGGTTCGTCCCCGAACGCTCGTCCGAAAGCGCTGAAACCATCGGCGCCGCCTTCGCCCAAATCGCCCTCCACGGCCTCGGCACCTAGGAATCCACCGCCGCGCTGCTTTGCCTTCTTCTGTGTGCTGCATAGAGGGACATACACATTTTGCTGTGCAACAACGTGAGGATGGTATGCAAGCCTCCGTGTGGTTAGGAAGATAGGGCTTTGGATTACGCGCAGCAGCGCAACAGGCCACCGCCGTTGTAGGTGAGCATGTCAGTGATGGCGGCATCGATCGACATGGCTTCGCTGGCTTCGGGGCCGTTGAGTTCTGCGATGGCGCGGTGCAGGTTGCCGACGAGACGTTCGGGGTCGGTGAGATGGGCGAAATCGCCAAGGTCAACGCCACGGGCGGCTTCCAGCGGCGTGGCGCCGGCGGCGTGAGCGGCTTCGGCGGTGCGTTGCACCATCACCAGGTAGCGCTCGATGATGTCGAGATCGGCTGGGGTGCACACCGGGCCGTGGCCGGGCACGATCACCTCGGCGCCGAAGGCGCGCAGACGATCAATGGAGGCGATGCTGCCGGGTACCGAACCCATCACGACGAACGGGGTGCCCTGGTTGAACACCAGGTCACCGGTGTAGAGCACCTTGTGCTCTGGCAACCACGCGACTACGTCGTTGGTGGTGTGCGCCCGATGACCGATGGCGTGCAGTTCGACGAGCGTGTCGTCAGCCCACAGGTCGAGCCGCGATTCGAACGTGATGGTGGGCGCACTCATCTCGAGCACGCCCCAGTCGGGCTGGGTGAACGCTTCGTCGTAGGTGTGAATTCCCATTCGCTGCACCAGGTCACGGCACTTGCGCTGCCCGACAATCGCAGCGGGCGCGGTGAGGTAGTTGCCGTGGGTGTGATCGCCGTGGTGATGTGTGTTCACGACCATGCGGATCGGCGCGTCGGTCACCGAGCGAACCGCATCGAGCAGCCCCCGCGTCCGCTTCTCTGTCGCACACGTGTCGATGAGGATCACGCCGCTGGGGCCGACGATGAAGCCAGCGTTGTTGATCCACCATGTGCCATCCGGCTGCACGTACGCGAACACGTTCGGCCGCACCTCGACGACGTAGGGCGGGGCGGTTTCGTGCACGCCGTCGTGCGCGTCAGCTCGCGTGTCGTGGCTCACAGCAGTACCCCATTCAGTTGGGTCGGAGAGTGTTGACTTGCCCGAGACCATTGTGCGATAGTCGCCATCAGCTGTCAACACAAGTGTTAACAAAATCTCGGAGTCATCGGAAGGAGCGGCCATGCACACAGGAAATGACACGGTCGCCGTTGTCGGCGGCGGCACGATGGGCGTCGGCATCGTGTATGTCTTCGCTGCGGCCGGCTGGACCACCACCGTGGTGGAACCGAACGACGAACGAGCCGCAGTCGTTCACACAACGCTCGCATCAGTCGCGGCGCAGGGAGCGGCCCGCGGCAAACTCACGGCCGACCAGGCCCGGGCCATCCCGGCATCGGTACGGCGGGTCAGTGCAGTCGGCGAACTCCCCGTCGGGCTGTCGGTCGTGATCGAGACGGTGCCCGAGCGGTTCGAGCTGAAGCAGCGGGTGCTGCGCGAGATCGAGGCCCGCCGCCCCGACCTCATCGCCACCAACACCAGCGCGCTCTCGATCGATACCCTTGCGGCGTCGCTCACCGATCCGACCCGGTTCGTGGGCATGCACTTCTTCAACCCGGTGTGGTCGCTCCCGATGATCGAACTGATTCGTGGCGCCGCCAGCAGCGATGCAGCCGTCGAACGCGCCGCGCATATTGCCGCGGCCATCGGCAAACAGACCATCACCGTCACCGACACGCCCGGGTTCGCCACCTCGCGGCTCGATCTCATCGCGTCTCTCGAAGCAATGCGCATGCTCGAAGACGGAGTTGCCTCGGCTGACGACATCGACCGCGCCATGCTCATCGCCTATCGCCACCCGATCGGGCCATTGCGGCTCAGCGACATCGTTGGGCTCGACGTCCGACTCGACATCGCTCGCCATCTGGCGACGACACTTGGTGATCGCTACGCGCCGCCGCGCATTCTTGAACGCCTGGTCGCCGAAGGTCATCTCGGTCAGAAGACGGGTCGTGGCTTCTTCGAATGGCCCACCGCCGACGCCCAATCCCCCTATCCCAGCAGCAGACCGCGAGGTACCCAATGAACGCACTCTTCACCTCTGAACTCGTCGATACCGCCGATCATCACCCGGCCCTGCGCGAGAGCGTCGGCAAGCTGGTGGCCCAGTACGGAAGGAAGTATTTCCAGGACTGCACGAAGCGCGACGTGAAGCCCACCGAACTGTGGGACGAGCTCGGCGCGGCCGGGTTCCTCGGCGTGCACATCTCCGAGCAGTACGGCGGAGGTGGCGGCGGGCTGGCCGACTACAACGTGGTGGTCGAAGAAGTCGCGGCGCAGGGCTGCCCGATGTTGTCCCTGGTGATCGGGTCGATCTGTGCGCCTATCATCGGGCAGCACGGCTCCTCCGAAATGAAGCAGCACTGGCTCCCCGGTTTCGCCGACGGATCGCGCCGTATGGCGTTCGCCATCACCGAGCCCGACGCCGGAACCAACACCCACCGCGTCAGCACCACGGCCCGCAAGAACGGCGACGGCTGGCTCCTTTCCGGCACGAAGTACTGGACGTCGGCGGTCGACGAGTCCGAGGCGATCCTGGTGGTCGCCCGCAATGAGGAGGTTGACGCGTCGGGACGAAGCCCGCTGTCACTGTTCATCGTTGCGGCCGATGCACCGGGCATCAGCAAGACGCCGATTGAGACCGCGCTGCACGTGCCCGAGACGCAGTTCACCGTGTTCTTCGACGACGTGGAACTCGGCCCTGAAGCGCTCATCGGCAAGGAAGGTGAGGGTCTGCGCAACGTATTCGCCGGGCTCAACCCCGAGCGTGTGGCCGCCGCCGCAATCAACAATGGCATCTCGCGCTTCGCCCTCGAGAAGGGAGCGCAATACGCCATTGACCGCACGGTATGGAAGACACCCATCGGCGCTCACCAGGGCGTGGCTCATCCGCTGGCCGAGTCGTTCATCGCCGTGCAGCAGGCGCGCCTGATGACCGCACGAGCCGCCCAACTCACCGATCTCGGGTCGCCCGCCGCCGGTGAGACTGCCAACATGGCCAAGTTTGCCGCGGCCGACGCCTCGCTGAAGGCCCTTGATCAGGCGATACAGACCCACGGCGGCAACGGTTTCGCCATCGAATACGGTCTCGCTGATCTCTGGTTCATCGCCCGCCTTCACAAGACGGCACCGGTGAGCCGCGAGATGATTCTGAACTTCGTGGCGCAGCACTGCCTCGGCCTGCCGAAGAGCTACTAGGGCACATAGCGATGCCCTTTAGCCTTGCATCCGTTCCCCGTGAGTTCGGCGCCCTCATGCCGAACGCGCCGGCGCTCACCTTCGAGGGCGACACGCTGTCGTTCCACGATCTCGACGTGCGCAGCTCTCGCATCGCGAACGCGTTGGCTGCTCTCGGTGTGGGACACGGCGATCGGGTCGCGATCCTCGCGAAGAACCAGCCTGAGTTTTACGAGTTGGCGTTTGGGTGCAACAAGATCGGTGCGATCTCCGTCGGTTTGAACTGGCGGCTCGCGCCGCCCGAGATCACCGCCATCGTCGCCGACGCCAGGCCGAGAGTGATCATCATCGGGCCCGGCCAGCAGCCACTGCTGAGTGACGAAGCCCGTGCTTCGGCTAGTCGCGTTTTCACGCTCGGCGACGAGTACGACGAGTGGCGCGATAACGCCCCGGCGACCGACGCCGGCTTTTCGGGCGCACCCGATGATGTCGCCCTGCTGCTCTACACATCGGGCACCACCGGGCTACCGAAGGGCGTGATGCTGACCAATGACGGCATGTCGTACACCGCTCGCCTCGGTGCTGAAACGTGGGGCATGAGCAGCCGCAGCGTGAACCTGGTGGCGATGCCGATGTTCCACATCGGTGGCATCGGCTACGGGCTGTCCACCATGGCCAACGGCGGTCACACGGTGCTGATGCGAGAAGTCGATACCAAAGCCATCATCGCCACGATCGCGGCCTACGGCGTGACGCACTCGTTCTTCGTTCCGGCCGTTGTGCAACTGCTGCTCAACACGCCCGGCGTCGAGACAGCGGATCTTTCTAGCCTCGAACTGCTCAGCTACGGCGCGTCCCCCATCGGCGACACGCTGCTCCGCCATGCCCTCACGGTGTTCGGGTGCAACTTCATGCAGGTCTACGGCATGACCGAAACGTCCGGCACGGTTGTGGCACTTCCGCCCGAAGATCATCATCCCGATGGGGAGGGTGCGCGCCTGCTGCGTTCGTGCGGCAAGGCCCTGCCGTGGGTCGACATTCGGGTCATCGATCCTGACACGCTCGACGACGTCGCGGTCGGTTCTGTCGGTGAAATCTGGCTGCGGTCCGGCATGGTGACTGCCGGTTACTGGAACAAGCCAGACGCGTCAGCTGAAGCCATTCAACCCGGTGGCTGGCTGCGCACGGGCGATGCGGCTTACCAGGACGACGAGGGCTACATCTATCTGTTCGATCGCTTCAAGGACATGATCGTGTCGGGCGGCGAGAACGTGTACCCGGCCGAAGTCGAGAACGTGCTCGCCGATCATCCAGCGGTAGCCGAAGTTGCCGTCATCGGAATCCCGCACGAGAAGTGGGGCGAAACGGTGCGGGCTATCGTGGTGACGCGGCCCGGCCACGACGTGACGGACACCGAACTGATCGAGTTCGCGCGCACGCGTGTGGCGAAGTACAAGTGCCCTACATCGATCGGGTTCACCGATGTGCTGCCGCGTAATGCGTCGGGGAAACTACTCAAGAAAGACCTGCGTCGCGAGTACTGGGAAGACGCCGAGCGCGGCATCAACTAGATGGAACCGCTCGTCGGGTTGATCCGCAAGTTCGCCGTCGGATTCTTCAACGGCCAGAACCCTGCGCTGTGTCGAGAGATCATGGCGCCCAACTACCGGTTGCGCATCGGCGATGCCATGATCGCCGGCCGGGATGCCGAATACCTCCCGGCCGTGCAGAGTCAGTTCGAGCAATTCCCCGGGCTCACGATGACCATCCATCAGGTGATCACGTCTGGCTCGCGGGTCGCCGTGTCATTGACTGAGCACGGCGCCAGCGGTGGCTCCGGCGGTCGCACCACGGCCTGGTCCGGTATCGCGCTTTACGAATGGAACGGCGAACAGCTCACGGGATGTGTGGCGATGGAGGATTACCACGCCCGACGCCGCCAACTCACGAGCGGCATTCCCGACCCGATCGCGCCCCCCGCGGTTGCCCCGTGGGACGTCGAGGCTTCCGCAGCGGACCCTGCTGCCGAATCGGTCGTGCGCGCCTGGTTGTCGGCCGCGATGACGGTTGAGGTCGATGGTGTGCTGCGCGACGACGAGCACATCACCGGCGAACCAACCCTGGTCTTCGAACCTGTCACGACCGACATCACCGACCTGTTCTCCGCCGGGCCCGACGTGGCATTTCATGCCAAGCAGACCGGCCGCTACCGGTCGGGCTTTAGCGGCATCGACGCGTCCCTGCACGACGTGACCCTGTACAGCGTCGGCATCGTTTCGGTCGCCGACGGCCGCGTCAACAGCGGTCGAATGATTCGCGATCGCGCCGCCCTGCACCGCACCCTTCGCTCGCCTCGATAGGTGCGGACGCGGCAATCGTCAGAACGCGGCCCAGTCGATGCTTCCGCGCGGCCACATGAAACGCGCTCGTTCACGAATGTGCTCTGTTGGGGTGGCGGATCCGACGCGAAGTCGAGTCCAATTTTGTCAACACTACAGTTGACTTTTGTATGGCCCTGTGATGTGATGCCTGTCACGAGTCCGCACGTTGCGGGCACAAAGAGATGGAGGGGGAAATGGGTCTTTATTCGCTAAATCGTCATGGAATTGTCTTAGTTGTGGGCACGGCAGCGTTCGCTCTGCTCGCCGCCGCATGCGGCAGTAGCAAAGCCACGAAGGCAACCGACACCACGAAAGCCGCAACTGGCAACACCACTGTTGCCGCTTCGGGCGGTTCGCCCGAGGTTGCCAAAGCCAAGGCCGCCGTTGAGGCAGCCATGGCGGCGCCGACCAAGATCGGTGTCGATAAGCCGCTCACCGGCAAGGTGAAGGCCGATCAGACCTACGTGTTCCTGGAGTGCGAGCTGCCGCAGTGCAAGGCCATCGGCGACGGTGCCATTGAGGCCGCCAAGGCGATTGGGTGGAAGACCCAGGTCATCAACTGGAAGACGTCCGACCCGAGCACGCTCATAGCGGCGCTCAAGCAGGCGCTCGACTACAAACCCGTGGCGGTCACGCCCACCGGCTTCCCGCAGGAGTTCTGGGGCACGATCATTCCCGACTACGAAAAGGCTGGCACCATGATCGTTCCCGCGGCGGTTGCCACGTTGACCCTCAGCAAGACGGTCCCCGGTGGTGCGTCGATCGCGTCCGACTACAAGACGTCCGGTAATGCCATCGGCAACTGGGCGATCATGGATTCGAACGCTGAGGCTCACGTGCTTGTGCAGGACGTTCCCGCCTACGAGGTGCTCAAGAATGCCGCTGACGGTATGCGTGAGACCATCAAGGCGGGCTGTGCCAAGTGCGTCGTCACCTCGCTCGATGTCACCGTGCCGCAGCTCACCGAAGGTACCCTCGTGCAGGCAGTTGTCGATGCACTGAAGAAGGATCCGTCCATCAAGTACGTCCTTTCGAGCGACGGTGCATTCCTCGGTGGGCTCGACGCCGCGCTCAAGGCTGCGAACCTCACCGGTATCAAGGTGGCGGGTGCCGAGCCAGCCATCACCAACAAGCAGAACCTCGTCACCGGTTCCGAGCATGCATGGTCCGATGAGCCGATCAGCCAGACCGGTTGGCAGATCATCGACATCGCAGCCCGTGCCTCGCTCGGCATGGAAGTTCCTGCGGGCGACGGTGGTCGCCCACAGCGCCTGCTCACCAAGGCCAACGTCGGTACGCCGGGCGAGTCGCTCGACCTGCCCGCCAACTTCAAGGACCTCTACAAGAAGCTGTGGGGCGTTGCCTGAGTTAGCCGATCCGTCGGTTGATGTTTCCGTGGTGAGGGCCCTCGATGTGAGGGCCCTCACCAAGACCTTCGCCGGCGGACGAGCTCTCGACGCTGTCGACTTCGCGATCGCTCCGGGTGAGGTACATGCCTTGCTGGGGGAAAACGGCTCCGGCAAGTCGACCCTGATCAAGGTCCTCTCCGGCTACCATCGCCCCGATCCGGGAGCCACCGTGCACATCGGCGGTCAGCCACTGGTGTTCGGTGATGCACTGGTTTCGTACCAACTCGGTGCCCGGTTCGTGCACCAAGATCTCGGGCTGGTCGAAGCGGCCTCGATCAGTGACAACCTGGCCTTCGGGGCCGGGTTCCCTACCGTGGCCGGCACAATCCGTCGCCGTGAGGCTCGCGGTCGGGCCGAGCGGGCGCTGGAGCGGGTCGAACTCGATCTCGATCCAGGCATGCTCGTCAATGCGCTGTCACCTGCGCAGAAGACCGGAGTGGCCGTTGCCCGAGCGCTGCTCTCCGAAGGCTCCGACAGTGTGCGTCTCCTCGTGCTCGATGAGCCGACGGCCCGGCTGCCCGAGCAAGAAGTCGTGCACCTGCTCGATCTCGTGCGCTCGGTGGCTCGCAGTGGCATCGGCGTCCTGTACGTCACGCACCGACTCGATGAGGTGTTCGATATCGCGGACCGCGCAACGGTGCTGCGAGACGGCCACCGCGTCGCATCCAAGCCTGTGCTCGGTCTGACGAAGAACGACCTGCTGAGCGACCTGTTCGGTTCGGCCCTTGAGCACTCGGTTCGCTCGCTCACCGTCAACGAAACCGGTCCCGTGGTTCTCGACGTGCAGGGCCTCATATCCGACATGTTCCGCGACCTGAGCTTCTCCGTGCACGCCGGTGAGGTGGTCGGCGTCGCCGGCATCACCGGGTCGGGCCGCGATGCGCTGTGCTCCACGCTGTTCGGCGCCCGTAAGCGCGATGCCGGAACGGTTTGGGTCGGTGCCGACGTGCTTCCGCCCGAGCAGCCGCCCACAGCCATCGGTCTCGGCGTCGCTTACATTCCGGCCGAACGAAAGCTCCAGGGCGTCTTCATGGATATGTCGGCCACGGAGAACCTCAGCATCTCGAACCTCGCGCACTTCTGGCGCACCCCGTTTCTGCGCAGAGCGAAGGAACGCGCCGAGGCCCGCCGTTGGTTCGAGCGATTCGCGGTGCGGCCGCAGGGCGCTGAGCACCAGTTGATGTCGTCGTTCAGCGGCGGCAATCAGCAGAAGGTTGTGTTTGGCAAGTGGTTCCAGCGTGCTCCTCGGTTGTTCCTGCTCGATGAGCCGACCCAGGGCGTCGACGTGAGCGCCAAGGCCGAACTGCATGCCGCGCTGTTCGAGATGGCGCGCACCGGCGCTGCCGTCTTGATGAGTTCGTCCGACGTGGAAGAACTCGCTACCGCGTGCGATCGGGTCATCGTGATCCGGTCCGGTCGCATCGTCGCCGACCTCGTCGGTATCGAAGTGACCCCGAACGCCATGTCGCGTGCCGCCCTCGGCATCGACGACGCTATTTTCACCACAGACTCTCTTACCGAAAGCGCTCGCTCATGACTGCTGCACCGACGAAGTTGCGAGTGCCACGAGGCCTCGGTTTCGACCGCTTCAGCGGCCTGTACCTGCTCGGTCTGTTTATCGTGGTGTTCTCGATCTGGGAGCCGAAGCTGTTTCCCACAATGTCGACGCTGCATTCGGTGGCGGCGAACAAGGCCATCTCGGGCATCTTGGCTCTGGCGATCCTCGTGCCGCTCGTCGCCGGTGTGTACGACCTTTCGGTCGGTGCCACCATCAACATCACCGCCATCATTGCGGTCAAGCTCGTGAAGGACGGTCGAGGCATTCCGGTCGCCATCCTGATCGCTGTGCTGGTCGGCGCACTCATCGGCGTCGTGAACGGCTTCATCGTCGTTCGGCTCAAGGTGAACTCGTTTATCACCACCTTGGGAATGGGGTCGATCATCTCGGCCTTCCAGGTCATCGTGACGAAGAATCGGCAACCACTTCCTCCGAACCTGCCGAGTTGGAACAACCTCACTCAGACCACCGTCTTCGGCTTCCAGATCGTGGTGCTCTACTTGCTGGTCATCGCGGCGTTCGTGTGGTGGGTACTGGCCTGCACTCCCGCGGGTCGCTATCTCTACGCCATCGGCAGCAGCCCCGACGCAGCCCGGTTGTCGGGCGTGCGCGTCAATCGATTTACCTGGCTCTCGCTCGTCGCATCAGGCACGCTTGCGGGAATTGCCGGTGTTCTGTTCGGGTCCTTGGCGGGGCCATCGCTGTCGTTCGGCGGATCGCTGCTGCTGCCCGCGTTCGCTGCGGTGTTCCTCGGCTCGACTCAGATCACGCCTGGCCGGTTCAACGTGTGGGGCTCGGTGCTGTCCATCTATGTACTGGCCGTCGGCGTCCGCGGTTTGGGACTCGTGACCGATGTGCAGTGGCTCGACCCGATGTTCAGCGGCGTCGCCCTCATCGCGGCCGTCGCCGTCGCCCTCGCCCGCCAACGTGCCACCGAGGAACGCAAACGTCGCGAGCTCAGTTCGCACCCTCGCAGCAGCCTCCAGCCAATTGACGCAACAGTCGCGTAGGAACACGGCTGTCCAGTGTTGAGCGGCGAGTTAGCTCGGACAGCGTTTCGATAAGGGCAGGCCAGTACCGGTGGTGACGGGTGACTACGGCAGGACGGTGACTGCCTTGGCTGCGGCGGCCGGTCGTTCGGCTTCGAGTTCTTCGATGGAGGGGGACGGTGTCTGGAGAGGTGATGAAGAATCGTGGGGTCGCGTCGACGAAGCGCTGGTACAGGATTTGGCGGGTGGCGATGGTGGTTGCCATATCGTCGCCGCCGAGGTACTGGCCGAGTTCATCGAGTGAAAGCAGCGCGAGCGTCGATGGGTCGCCGATGCGGCCTCGTTCGCCGCACCGTCGGGCCAGTTCTCGGAACACCTGTTTGGCTGGTTGTAGAAAGCGGACGGCACGATCTCGCGTGCCTTCTCGGGCGCGGGTCCAGCTACCGATCGGACATAGGTCGCGTCTCATGCCAAACCGTGAACGCGCTTGAAACGGGACGGTTCGACCCAAGCCTCCCCTTAGCCTTTCGAATCAGCCGACTCTTCGAGTTGCCGATCGAGCAGATCTTCTTCGACGAATAGTCCAACCCGAGACGTGATGTGGACGGGCGGTGTTCGAACCGTGAACGAGGTGGTCCGGCGGCGCGCATGCGGAAACTGGGGCCGACAACGTTGATCGCGGCGACGGTGTTGTGGCGGTCGCGAATAGCTCGTAACTGACACAGTCCCTCGGAACGCTACGGTGATTGGCGTGGATCGGGGGAGGCGCGTCGATGAGTACGGAATCGAGATGAGCGCTCGTTCCGATGAGACGTTGGCTGAGTGGCGGCGAGCGGTACACGAGCTGTTGGATTTCACGGGGGATCCCCTTGCCACCCTCGACAACGTGAATCACGTCGACCCTGCCTTTGTCATGGGACCGGTCTTCACCACGGCCTACCGAATACTGGGTGGGGCTCAGCCGACTGGGTCCGCAGTGGTAGGCGGCCTCGCATTGTTGGATGAGCGGGGCGACCACGCGACCG
>JANMCE010000254.1:0-45749 GCA_031360915.1 Actinomycetes bacterium
CCGAAAGCTTTCGGCGAAATAGAGAGTTCAGCCCACGGTCGCGAGGCGCAGGAGTGCGTTGATGGCTCCGGCTGCCACTGCGCTCCCGCCTTTGCGGCCGATGTTGCTGATGGAAATGTCGGCGATGCTGCTTTGGCGCAGTGCTTCTTTCGACTCTGATGCGCCGACGAATCCGACGGGGAGGCCGATCACCATGGCCGGACGGACGGTACCCGCTTCCACTTGGGCGAGGAGCTCGAAGAGGGCCGTGGGCGCGTTGCCGATCACGAAGATTGCGCCATCGGGATGCATCTCAATGCCCCGGCGCATGGCGAGGGCTGACCGGGTGACGAGTGGGTCGGGCGAGGGCTTGGCGATGTCGTCGAGGTAGCAGTGCGACGCCCGGGTGGTGATGCCCGTCTTGACCATGTTCGCGTCCACCACGATGGGTGCCCCGGCCTGGAGCGCACGAAGGCCAGCGCTGCCTGCGTTGCGTCCAACCAAGGTCATGTTGGCGTAGTCGAGATCAGCGCTGGAGTGAATGATGCGCTCCACGATGGTCCGGTCGATGTCGTTCCACTTCGAGAGATCAATCTCGGATCGCATAATCCGATAGCTCTCTTTCTCGATTGGATGAATCGTCATAGTGACGCCTCGTGGATGGCGTTCACCGGGCAGATCTCGATGCACGCAAGGCACGAAGTGCAACGTGCATCAATGACCACAGGTCGGCCGGGGGCCGGCAGGAGCGCACGCTCGGGGCAGGTGACAATGCACATGCCACACGCGGTGCAGAGTGCGTTGATGGTAACGGTGTTCACGGCTGGTACCCCCGAGGAGTCACCATGAGGCCGTTGATATCCCGTGTGGACGACGCGCCGATCACCACACAGGTGAGCATGTCCACCAGCTGTGCGTCGGCATCAGCCAGGGTCGTTCGCACAATGCGCTGCGTGGGGCGGCCAACATCGGTGACCAGACCGACGGGTGTGTTGGCTGGCCGGTGGGCTCGAAGAATCTCGAACGCTCGCTCCAGCTGCCAGGTGCGCTTCAACGACCGCGGGTTGTAGAGCGTCACCACGAGGTCGGCCTCGGCGACGGCCTGCAGACGCTTCTCAATCGCAGTCCAAGGAGTCATCAGATCACTGAGGCTGACGGCCGCGTGATCGTGACCCAGGGGCGCCCCAAGCACTGCTGCCGCGGCCAGCGCCGCGGTCACGCCAGGCACAACGTCAATGGGCGGATTGCCGTATTCGGGAGCCAGTTCGAGCACCAGTGATGCCATGGCGAACACCCCGGAATCGCCCGAGCACACGAGGGCTACCTGATCTCCGGCGGCCGCTCGGGCGAGGGCAAGGCGACAGCGGTCGGCCTCTGCTCCGATTGGGCTGCGGATCACCTCGTGGTGCGCCGTGATGAGGTCCTCGCACTGGTCAACGTACAGATTGAAACCGATCAACACGTGTGCGTTACGAACCGCCATCGAGGCCGCTGGTGTGCGATGCAAAGGCAACCCAGGCCCGAGCCCGATCACCGACAGGTGGCCCTGCGGTTGCGCCCGGCGGGCAACGGCAACGGTGGCCATCGCCGACTTCATCTTCGCGACAACGAGAGTTGCCCCCGGCCCGGCGGCAAGGAGTGCAGCCGCCTCGGACACACTCGGCGTACCAACCTCGGCGAACACGACGTCGCTTGGGTTCGGCACATCGACGGCGCCAAGTTGCTCTGCGGCGAAGGTCACCATGGGGAGACCAAGGGCGAGAATGCCCGCCTCGTTCACCTTCAAGTCGATGGTGGCGATGCAACCAACCGACCGCCGATCAAGACCTTCGGACGCCAGCGCAGCATCGAGTAAGGCGTTCACTTCTTCGGCTGAGACCCCTGCGGCCGAACCAATTCCAGCAACCAGACTCGGGGGTGAAAGAACAACGGCATCGTCCTGCAGCGGATACAAGCGGTCGGTCACCACGACGGTTGCAGTGGCCGAACCTGAGCCGTTCGATTTCCACGCGAACGGCCAGTCAAGGTCCTTTCGCACGTTCACGTTCTCACCATCAAGAAGGCGTCTGGTCACGCCGGCAATGTCGCCCGAGGCAACGAAGCCCGGCATGGTGTCGAGCGCCGCAACGGCGACCGAGTCTGTAGCGGTCGTGATGACAGCGGTAGCGCCAAGGAGACCGGCAACTTCCTGGGCGAGCACGTTCGCTCCCCCGTCGTGCCCGCCGGTGACCGGTACAACCCATCGTCCGGTTTCGTCTACGCACACGATGGCAGGGTCGACGTGCTTGTTGTCGAGTAGAGGCGCCGCGACGCGCACGGCTATGCCAACGGACGCGAACAGGACGAAGCCGTCGACCTGCGACCATTGGGCGCGCATCGTGTCGCCTAGATCACCGTGCCGCGTTGGGTACGGCAATCGTCGGGCGAGCGCGATGCCATCTTTGGTGATGGTCACGCTAAGGATGTTCACGTCGGGGTCCCCCAGGAGAGAAAAACAGGATTGTCGGCTACCAGGCGAAGGCCGCCCGAGCCGGGTAGAGCGGCGGCATTACTAATGGCAATTTGGGTGAGATGACCAAGACGCTGGTGGGCAAGTGCAGCTCGGTCCATCGCCGCATAGGTGGCCACCACCACGCCGCTGGGACGTAGCCGCAGCAGCGCGGCGTCAAGGACGTCGATGCCGCCTCCACCCACGAAAACGCGATCAGGATCGGGAAGTGACGCCAACACCTCAGGGGCACTCCCGACCACTACATCGCACGTGACGCCAAGGCTCTCAGCGTTGGCTTTGACCCGCATGGCGTCGTCCTCGTTTTGCTCGATGGCGATCACGTGCAGGCCGGGGGCGAGGGCTGCGGCCTCCACGGCGATTGAGCCGGATCCAGCCCCGATATCCCAAAGCACGCCGGTGGATGGAAGGTCGAGACGAGCCAGCGCCACGATGCGCACCTCGGGCTTGGTGATCATGCCTGCTCGATGATCAAACGCGCTGATAGGGCGACCCCATCGCAGCGTCGGTTGGGCATTCGGTGTGCTCCGGGTCAGGACCGTCACCGACATACCGTCGTAGGAACCTGCCGCGAGCCCAGTGAGATCGGTGCGGGTGATCTGCTCATCCTCGCTGCCCAGGTGTGAACAGACGGCCACGTCGTAGCCCGCGCCCGATGCCAGGAGAAGCGCCCCGACCGTTTCTGGCGGCGTGGCGGGGGCGGTCAGGACGGCCACGCGCCCGCATCGCTGAATCTCAGCCACCGCGTCTTCGATCGGACGACCGTGGGCAGAGACCACCACAACGTCGTCCCAGCTCATACCGAGTCTCGCGAGCGCCATGGCCACCGATGTTGGCGCCGGGTGTACTGCCAAGCGATCGGCACCCATGCGGGCCGAGAGCGCCCGCACGATACCGAAGAATCCCGGATCGCCCGAGGCCAGCATGCAGACCTGTCGGCCAACGTCAGCGGCAGTAGCGATGCGGTCAAGGAATGGCTTGAGCGCGCCGTGCAGCTCCCACCGTTCGGCGGTGGTGTTTTCTACGTAGGCCAGATGCCGGCCGGATCCAACGAGCAAGTCCGCCTCGGCCAACGCGAGCCGGGCGGCTGCACCGAACACTTCGCCGCCATGCATCCCAACTACGGCAACGTCGTTATGCACGAGCGACAACCTGGTCGCCATCAAAGTCCACCATCACCACTTCGATTTCCATGGCGCCGTCTACATGTTCCCTGCACCTGGCGGCCGCCTGCTCGCACAACAGCCGGAGCGGCTCGATCTCGTTGTGAGCAACACAGGTCTCGAAGAAGTGACGAGCCGTTGCGGTATCGGTTGCGCTTGCAACTACTTCATCAGATGCGCCAGCTTGTCGGGCCAGGTCCGCCATGAGCTCGCCGTCTACCTTCGAGCGCCGGTAGTGCGTCATCATGACCCCGGCCGCAAGTTTGGCGATCTTGCCGACCATGCCAACCCAAATAACCTTGTCGATACCGGCACCTGCAGCACGACGCAGGGCGATGCCGCTGAAGTCTCCAACTTCAACGAAGCAGACCTGATCAAGATGGGGGTACAGCCGCTGGGCTGCGTCATCACTGCGACTGCCGGTGGCTAACACGACAGTGTCAGTCCCCTGGGCGGCCGCGACGTCTATCTGCTGCACCACGCTCGCCCGGTAGCTGGCGGTAGAGAACGGTTTGACGATGCCCGTTGTGCCGAGGATAGAAATGCCACCCAAAATGCCGAGCCGAGCATTTGAGGTTTTAGCCGCCATCTCCTCACCACCGGGCACGGAGATCGTCACAATGACCGGACGGGTTGTTACCTCGGCCACCGCAGCACGGATCATGCGTTGCGGTACCGGGTTTATTGCAGGTGCCCCAACCGGTAGCCCAAGGCCAGGTTTGGTGATGGTGCCCACGCCGTCACCACCGAGTAGGTGCGTGCGTTTGGTGCCCTCGGGTGCCCATGCCACGGTAGCGGTGAGATGGGCACGATGGGTGCAGTCGGGATCATCTCCGGCATCCTTTTCGATGGCGCAGCGAAACGGTACCGCAGGGTCAATATCAACGACGGGAAAACTCACCCTTGTCCCCCCGGGCAGACCGACTTCAACCTCCAGAGGCGGCGCACCCTGGGTCAACCAGATCGTGGCCGCCTTGGCTGCGGCCGACGAGCACGTACCCGTGGTCCAACCAGTCCGCAGGCCAGTGGTAACGGCCGCCATCTCCTCGGGGAGATCGGGTTCGTGAGTTGAACTCACTTCACCACGTTTCGCGAAGCACGACCAACGGTGTCACCCTTGTTCGACCGAAGCCGATAGGTAGTGGTGTACGTGGGGGAATACAGATGACTGCGCGCCGCAACCGGGCCGTCGGCCAGCACATCGCCAACGAGCACCAGAACAGTCAAGGTGGCGCCGAGCGCCAGCAGGTCTTCTTCGAGCTTGCCAACCGTGGTTCGAATGATGCGCTCGTCGGGCCACGACACTCGCTCGAGGATGGCCGCCGGAGTGTCGGGCGTGTAGCCAGAGGTAATACCGAGCAGTTCTTCCTGCAGTTCCTTCGGCCGGGCCGCCGACAAAAAGATTGCCAGTGACGTGCCGTGTGGAGCGAACGCAGCCACGCCTTCGTTGGCCGGCATCGACGCGCTCGTTCGTCCGGCAAGGCGAGTGAACACCACGCTTTGCGCAACCGTAGGAACGGTGAGTTCCTTACGGAGCGCGGCAGCGGCGGCCGCGACCGAAGTCACGCCGGGCACAATCTCGTACTCCCGATAGTTCTCGACGCACCAGTCAATCTGCTCGCCAATGGCGCCATACACGCTGGGGTCACCGGAGTGAAGCCGCACGATGGCGGCGTCAGGGTGAGCGGCATAGACAGCCGTGACATCTTCAAGCGTCATGGTCTTTGAGTCGTGCGCCTCAACACGGTCATGGCAGTGGTCGAGAAGCGCTTCCGGCACCAGTGACGACGCCCAGATGACCACGTCTGCGGCTGCTAGCTTTTGGGCGCCGCGCATGGTGATGAGGTCTGCTGCGCCGGGTCCGGCGCCAACGAATGAGATCATGAGGGGGCCTTCACGGTAGGAAGCAAACGCTTCGGCGGAACGATGACAGTAGCGAGGTAGCTGGCCGGACGATCGGCCACGTCGGCGACAGCGGCCAAGCGCTCGCCGGGGAGGCCCAAGAGTTCGCCGACCACGGCGCCTTCCAGACGGCCGAGCGCCCGAAGCTTTTCGGCAACCTCCGGAAGGTGACGGCCGCCCTTGTAGAGGACAACCGCCTGATCGGCGTCAGCCAGCGCCTCATCGAGATGCCGGGCATCATCCAACAACGTCACCAGCGACAGCCGTTCGCTGCCGTCGACCACCACAGTGCCGGATCTGGAGGCCAGTTCCTGAAAGGCCATGATGCCAGCCACCGTGTCGATCGGGACGTTTGGACGGGACGCGGACACGTGCTCGGCCACCGACGAAAAAGTGGAGTAGATGTTTGGGTCGCCAAGGGTGATGAACGCAACATGCTCGCCACGATCGAGTGCCTCCAGAATGCGTTGCGCGGCATCGTGGATAGCGGCATCTCGCGACGGTGAGTCCACCTGCATCACGAACACCAGCCGTTCCACCTTGGCTTGTGGCACCGCCTCGCGCACGATGGTCTCGGCTCGGCCGATGGCATCAAGGGCGGTGGTTGGTGCAAAGACGCGATCGGCATTGGCCAATACGGCGCAGGCTCGCTGGGTCAAGAGGTCCGCCGCGCCGGGACCGACACCGATACCCGTGAGTCGAGGTCCGGTCTTCGGGGCTGAAACGGCTCTCGCTGGCGTGGTCTCTTGCTCGCTACCGGTAATCAAGCGCTCAAGTGCCATGCGGATCAAGTCGGCTTCAGACCGGCCCCATCGTTGGGAAAGGCCAGCCAGCGCAGTTTTCAGCTCGTCCGGCAGGTACACCGAGGTCTTCAGCACCCACGTAGGGTACGCATAGGGCATGCCCCACACCAAGCCGTGCCGTCGTGTTTGGGCGAACCTGGCGCTGGCTATCGGTACACCCGGGATCGGTGGTCGATGTCAAGAGCCACGATGATCATGGTGCTGTCGTGGATGTCCGCAACGATGCGCCAGTTTACCCACCCTATAACGCCACAACCCAGCCAGCGTCCCGGTGAGACCCTTGCCCTTGGAGCGTGGGTCATCGGCTTGCCCAATGTCGGTCAGGTAATTAGTAACCCGCTTGGCAGTGGGCTTGTCGCGCAGCGCAAGCTCCCGGAGCTGTTTGGCTGCTTGGGGTGAAGCTCAATCGTCCAGGCCAAGATCCCGCACCACGTCATCGAGGGGTTCGGTAACGACCCGGCCGCCTCGGAGGTCCGCTGCGCGCTGCGCCAAGTCGTACTCCCACTCGATCTGAGGAAGGCCACGGTTGATGGCTTCCAACAGATAAAACGACTTGGACCGATGGGTCCGTTCGGCCAGCGCGTCGATCCGGCGTTGCGTCTCTTCGGGAATGCGCACGCTCGTTGACATCAGGTCTCCTGACTACAGCCGATACAGATGACTCTAGTGTGGTCACACTGTCGCAAAACGGTATTGTGGCATCAAGATCACCCCGGACATCAACTCTGGTGGGGCATCGACGCGCTTAGGGCAAGGCGGAGCGGACGAAAGATTCGGCGAGGTCGGGGCGGGTGGCGAGGTGGATGTGCAGATAGGTGGCCAGCACCGTCGGGGTGGCGAAGCCGTCGCTGCGGTTGCTGAAGCGACTCTCGAACTGAAGCGCGTCACCCGGCGGCGTGAGGGTGGAGTAGTGGAACTCGTGGCCTCGAAACTCGGTTCCGGCGGGACCAAGTGGTGTCTCGGTGAGCGTGCGGGCGGCGCGGTAGCCGAGGTGCAGACGCTGGGTCATTTTGCCCTTGGCCTCAACGACGCCCGCGAGCTTGTGGTCATCGAGGGAGCGGCACAGCCAAAGGAGCCCCCCACATTCGGCCCACACCACCAGGCCGTTCGAGACACGTCGTCGAAGGTCATGGAGTAGAGAAACATTCTCGCTCAGTTCAGCCGCGAACACCTCGGGGAAACCGCCACCCGCCATCAGGCCGGTGACACCCGCGGGCAACGGGTCGCGACGCGGATCGAACGGGATCAGTTCGGCGCCAGCAGCGGTGAGCATCTCGAGGTTGTCGGGATAGCAAAAGCTGAACGCTGGGCCGCTCGCGACGGCAATCCGTGCTGTCCCGACATGCTGAGGTTCGGCGAGTGGTTCAGTCACCATCGACGGTGCCGCTCGGGCGAGTTGGCGAAGGGTCTCCAGGTCGCAGCCGAGCTCGATCAACGTCGCAAGCTTGCCGAGCGACTCGGCAACGCGCTGCGGATGTTCCACGACGGGCACAAGACCGAGGTGACGATCACGCCAGACCAAGCTGTCATCCCGCCGAAGGACACCAAAGACCGGCATCTCGATTGCGGCCAGCGCCTCACGTAACATGATCTGGTGGTTCTCGCTGCCGACCTGGTTGAGGACCACACCGGCTACGTGAACGGTTGGATCAAACGACCGGTACCCCGACACCAACGCGGCGACCGACTGCGACATTGATCGGGCGTCAACCACCAGCACCACGGGAGCGTCTAGGAGACGTGCGACATCGGCGGTGGAGGCTGCGCCCCCATCGGCAGCTCCGTCGAACAGGCCCATCACACCTTCGACGATCAGTAGGTCGCAGCCCTGTGCCGCCCGAGCGGCCAGCGGCGACATTGCGGGTGCGCCGCACATCCAGGCGTCCAGATTGCGGCCGGGTCGACCGGTGGCGGCTGCGTGATAGCCGGGGTCAATGAAGTCCGGCCCAACCTTGGCCGATGCAACGCAAAGCCCTCGGCGGCGAAACGCTGCCATCAGTCCGGTGGCGACGGTGGTTTTCCCAACTCCTGATGATGTCCCCGCAATGACGAGGCGCGGGCCGAGCACCTAGTACTCGATGCCCTTGCGAGCCTTGATGCCTTCGTCGATGGCATGCTTGATCTTCACCATCTCGGTCACCGTGTTTGCAATTGCAATCACTTCCGGCGGCGCGTCTCTACCGGTGACGACCACGTTGGTCTTCTCAGCCCGGTTGGTGATGGCGGCCACAACGTCTTGTACCGGAACCCAGCCGTACTTCACGGCGTAGGTGACCTCATCCAAAATGACCATGTCGTAATCGCCCGATGCCAGCTTCTTTTTGGCCACCTCCCATGCGTGCTGGCCCTTCGCGATGGTTTCGTCCATGTCGGTGGACTCCCAGGTGAAGCTGTCACCCATGGTGTGCCACTCGATGCCGAGATGCTCGGCCAGCTTTCGCTCGCCCGTCTTCCACTTCTCACTCTTGATGAACTGCACGACGACCACGTTCCAGCCCCTGGCCCACGAACGACCCATTACGCCGAACGCAGCCGACGACTTTCCCTTGCCTTTACCCGTGTTGACTAAGACGATTGAGCCAGCTCGTGCCATGGCCCAACCGTACCCACACGGAGGCGAGAAGCGGGAATGCCGCATGGTAGGTTTTGCTTCGTCCGGTATCAGCCGGGCACGACGTATCGAGCGAAGTCCGGTGAAATTCCGGCGCTGTCCCGCAACGGTAAAGGCTTCGGCTAAGCCCGGTCGCCTCGATCCGACGTTTGATCGACACGCCTCGATGGACAGGTGATCGGCTCCGGCCCCTCCCCTGCCCCGCCCGGCAAATGGAGAGAGGGTCCACACCATGCATATTTCGGAAGGATTTCTCCCTCCCGCTCACGCCATTGGATGGACCGTTGCCTCCGCTGGAGCGTTTGCGCTCGTGCATTCGGCCACGGCTGCGTGGATGCGCACCCAATCATCGAACGTACCTACGTGACGCTTACCGGTGGATTGATGGTATGCGGCACCACGAGTGACGCGGGCAAGAGCCAACTCGTGGCCGGGTTGTGTCGCGTGCTCTCCCGCAACGGTGTGCGGGTTGCACCGTTCAAGGCCCAGAACATGGCGTTGAATTCTGCCATCACGCTGTCTGGTCACGAGATTGGTCGTGCGCAAGTGATGCAGGCGGCAGCGGCGGGCATCGAGCCGGAAGTGATGATGAACCCGGTCTTGTTGAAGCCCACCGGCGAACGCACCAGCCAGGTCGTGGTGCTCGGCCAAGCCCTTGGCGAGATGTCCGCCGCTGCGTATCACGACTACAAGCCGCAACTGTTGGTCACCGTGCTCGATGCGCTTCGTGACCTTCGTAATCGCTTCGATGTGGTGTTGCTCGAGGGTGCGGGAAGCCCAACCGAAATCAACCTGCTGGCCCACGACATCGTGAATCTCCGCATCGCCCATGAGGCGGGCATTCCGGCCATTGTGGTTGGCGACATCAACCTCGGTGGCGTTTTCGCGGCACTGTACGGCACGGTCGGCTTGCTGCCACCGCACTATCGCGAACTCGTCAAGGGCTTTGTCATCAACAAACTCCGCGGCGACCCCGCCCTGCTGCTCGACGGCACCGCGCAACTCGAAGCCGCATGCGGTGTGCCCACGCTTGGTGTCCTCCCCTGGCTGCACGATCTCGCCCTCGACGCCGAGGATTCACTTGCCCTGTCCGGCCCTCGACCGCGGGCCCAGCAGGCACCGCTGGCCGACACCCTCGAAATCGCGGTCGTTGCGTTTCCTCGGCTCTCGAATTTCACCGACCTGGATCCGCTCTGTATCGAGCCGGGCGTAAGCGTGCGTTTCGTACACGACGCATCGGGCATCGGCCGACCCGACCTATTGATCCTTCCCGGCACGAAAGCCACCGTTGCCGACCTTGCCTGGCTACGCGAACGGCGCTTCCCAGAGGCTCTTGCCACGCTCAACGCAACGGTGCTTGGCATCTGCGGTGGCTATCAAATGCTCGGTGCCGCCATCGATGATCCGGTGGAGTCCGCCGCGGGCCGGGTCGACGGGCTCGGACTGTTACCGGTTGCGACGGTCTTTGAGCCGCAGAAGGTCACCCGCCAGGTCCGTGGCTCGGTGGGAACCGATGATGTGCACGGGTACCAGATACACCACGGTCAGGTTCATCCAATGGCAGGCACGCCGTGGCTCACGTTGTCGGACGGCACGGTTGATGGTGTTGCCGACGGCCGCTTCATGGGCACCACGATGCATGGCCTTTTCGAGGCTGACAGCTTCCGCCACGCCTTCCTGCGCGACATCGCAGCACGGTCGGGAAAGACGTGGGTCTCAGCCGGCGTGTCGTACGCGGCCGCTCGTGAAGATCAGTTCGACCGATTGGCTGATGCCATCGAACAGCACGTTGACATGGCCGCCATTGAGCGGTTGATTTCCCTCGGGGCGCTTGGTTCCCGCACACCCGCCGGAGCCTTTGCATGATTCTGTTCATCACCAACGCCGACACCGAAATCCTCACGCTGCGGACCATCACCGATGGACTGCCCGAGGGCTTCCCAGCCGTTCGGGCGGCTCATCCCGATCGTTTCGCCGCCGACACCGCGCTCAACGACGTTCGGTGTGTGATTGTCCGCTTGCTGGGCGGACGAGGCGCCTGGGCCAATGGCGTTGGCTTCGATTCATTGCGCTCCTGCTGCCTAGAGCAATCCATTCCGCTCCTTGCGTTCGGTGGCGAATCAGTGCCCGATGCCGAACTCGCCGCGCTCTCCACGGCGTCGTCCGGTCTGGTTACCGAAGCGTTCGGCTACCTCACCGCTGGTGGTGCCCCCAACCTTGAAAACCTGCTTCGCTTCGTGGCCGACACGGTGCTGCTCGAGGGTTTCGGATTCACACCGCCTGCTCGCGTCGCGGACTTCGGTGTGTGGGAAGGCGCAGGCCTTGGTCGTGCGGGTGTCGAGCGTGATCCCTCCCGGCCACTCGTGGGCGTCATCTTCTATCGAGCGCACTTACTGGCTGCCAATACCCAGTTCGTCAGTGACCTCTGCAACGAGTTGACCGCGCAAGGATCGGATGCTCTCGCGGTCTACTGCTACTCGCTACGACCCAACCGTGAAGGCCGCGTACCTGCGCTCGATCTCTGTGCGGCGCATGGCGTCGACGCTCTTGTCACCACGGTACTGGCCATGGGCGGCGCCGTAGCCGGTGCAGGAATAACGGGTGGTGCGGGCGGGCTCGACGGTGATGCGTGGGACGTGGCCGAGTTCGCCGCGCTCGACGTGGCCGTCATTCAAGCACCAGCCTCAAGCCTTTCATCGGTTGCGTGGGCAGACTCCGACGCAGGCATGTCACCGGTTGATGTGGCCATGGGCGTGGCCGGGTGCGAACTCGACGGCCGCATCATCGCTCCACCGTTTGCATTCAAAGAGTTGGTCGATGACGGCGATGTGCTTGGCGCACCCGCATACGCCTACCGCACCGTTCCTCATCGCACCGCTCGTGTTGCCGGCATTGCCCACCGGGCTGCTCTGCTCCGACGCACGCCAGCGGCGGGCAAGAAGGTCGTCATCGTGTTGTCGGCCTATCCAACCAAGCGGAGCCGCCTCGGCAACGCGGTCGGACTCGACACTCCTGCGTCGGCCATCGACCTTCTCCACGCGCTGCGGAACGCGGGCCACAACGTCACGTGCATCCCGGCCGACGGTGATGCGCTCATGGCCGAACTGGCCGACACCCTCGTGTACGACGCCGACACGCTGTCCGAAGTTGAGCTGGCCAAGTCAGTTGGCGCGCTCGATGCCGCAACCTACAACCGTTGGTTCGCGACCTTGCCCGACAGCGCACAGCAGTCGGTCACCGACATCTGGGGCGAGGCACCCGGCACGGCCCGCGTGCATGACGACGGGCTGGTGTTCTCGGGCCTTGACCTCGGCGATGTGATGGTCACCATTCAGCCGCCTCGCGGCTACGGCGATGACCCGATTGCGGTGTATCACTCCCCCACGCTGCCGCCGGCTCATCACTATCTGGCGTTCTACCGCTGGCTGGATGACGTGTGGGGCGCCGACGCGGTTGTGCATCTCGGCAAACACGGCACGCTGGAATGGCTGCCCGGCAAAAGCGTCGGCTTATCCGGTTCGTGTTTCCCCGACGCTGCCATTGGCAACATGCCGTTCTTCTACCCGTTCGTGGTCAACGATCCGGGCGAGGGAACCCAGGCCAAACGTCGCGCCCACGCGGTGGTCATCGATCACCTGCAGCCACCCATGACGCGAGCCGAAACCTACGACGATCTGGCCAAGCTAGAACAGCTGCTTGATGAGCACTCACAACTCGCCGCGCTCGATCCGAAGAAGTTGCCGGCCCAACGAGTTCGCATCTGGGAGTTGTTGGTGCAGGCCAACCTCAACCGTGACCTCGGACTCGACCAGACCCCGACCGAAGCCGACTTCGAAGACGATGGCTTCGATGATCTCATCGGTCATGTCGACGGGTATTTATGTGAGCTGAAAGACGCGCAGATCCGCGGCGGTCTGCACATCATGGGCCGTGCTCCACAGGATGATGCGCTGATCGAAACAATCCTCGCCGCGACTCGCCTGCCGCAGGGCCAAGTTCCGTCGCTCCGGGCCGTGGTCGCGGCCGAGCTTGGTATCGACCTCGCGGCCAACCATCGTGTCGAGGTTGATGCGGTCGAGGCCGAGTGTCGCCGACTGGTGGAAGCCGCGGCCGAGCGTGGATGGGTTGCATCCGACGATGACCCGGCCACGGTTGCCTGGATCTGCGACCGGCTCGTTCCCCTGCTCTCGCACACGCCCGACGAGGTGCACAATCTGGTGGCCGGTATCGCCGGTCACTACGTACCGAGTGGTCCGAGCGGCGCGCTCACCCGAGGCGGCGCGCACGTGCTACCCACCGGTCGCAACTTCTACTCGGTCGACCCGAAGGCGCTGCCCACGCAGCTGTCGTGGCAGGTCGGACAAGACCTGGCCAACGCCCTGCTGCAACGTCATCTTGACGAAGAGGGCACGTACCCGCGCACCGTCGGCCTTGTACTGTGGGGCACCGCAGCTATGCGTACCCAGGGCGACGACGTGGCCGAAGTGCTTGCGCTGCTCGGCGTCCGCCCCGTGTGGGAACCCGAGAGCCGTCGCGTCACCGGCGTGGAGGCCATTTCTTTGGCCGAACTCGGTCGCCCTCGCATCGATGTGACGGTACGTATTTCGGGCTTCTTCCGCGACGCGTTCCCCAATCTCGTTGCGCTTATCGATGATGCCGTCGCACTGGTCGCCGCACTCGATGAGGACCACAACCACAACTACGTGCGCGCCTCAGCCAGCACCGATGCCCGCGTCTACGGCCCCGCTCCGGGTGGCTACGGCTCGGGCATTTTGTCTCTGCTCGAGGGCGGGAACTGGCGCTCCGATGATGACCTTGCCGCCGTCTACATCGCCTGGTCGGGTCACTCGTACGGTCGAGTTGGGTACGGCGTTCCCGCCGAGGCCGCCATGAAGCGCCGCTTCGCCGCCATCGATGTTGCGGTCAAAAATCAGGACAACCGAGAGCACGACATCTTTGACTCGGACGACTACATGCAGGATCACGGCGGCATGGTCGCCACCATCCGTGCCCTGTCCGGCAAGCAACCCAAAGCATGGTTCGGCGACAGTGCAGATCCGTCCAACCCCAGGGTACGAGCGCTGGCCGAAGAGGCCGCTCGCGTCGTGCGCAGCCGAGTCATCAACCCGCGCTGGATCGAGGCAATGGAACGCCACGGCTACAAAGGCGCGTTCGAAATGGCGGCCACGGTTGACTACCTGTTTGGCTACGACGCCACCGCACAAGTGGTCGAAGACTGGATGTACGAGAAGGTCACCGAGGCCTACGTCGCTGATCCGGGCGTGCGGAAGTTCTTCGAGCAATCGAACCCCTGGGCGCTGCGCTCCATCGCCGAGCGACTGCTTGAAGCCAACGAGCGCGAGATGTGGAATGCATCAGCCGTTGCACTGGCGACACTGCGATCGGCGCTGCTTGAAGCCGAAGGTTGGGAGGAGCGCCGGTGACGTTTCCGTTCTCCGCCGTTGTCGGTCAGGACGACGCCAAACTCGCGCTATTGCTGTGCGCCATCGACCCGTCCATCGGAGGTGTGTTGCTTCGTGGCCAGAAGGGTTCGGCCAAGACCACCGTTGCCCGCGCCCTGGCTGCGCTGTTGCCTGGTGAGTCTCGCTTCGTGGAGCTACCGCTCGGTGCCACCGAAGATCGCGTCGTCGGTTCCGTCGACCTGGCCGAGATGCTGACAAGCGGCGAGCAGCGGGTGCGTCCCGGCCTACTCTCGGACGCGCACGGAGGCGTGCTGTACGTCGACGAAGTCAACCTGCTCGCCGACCATCTCGTCGACGTGCTGCTCGATGTCGCCACCAGCGGTGTGAACCGCATAGAACGCGACGGTATCGCCCATCAGCACCCGGCTCGCTTCGTGTTGGTCGGATCCATGAACCCCGAGGAGGGCGACCTCCGCCCGCAGCTCCTCGACCGCTTCGGCCTTTCGGTCACCATCTCCGCCTCTGATGTCCCGAGTGAACGAGCCGATGCCGTGCGGCGACGACTCTCGCACGACCGCGATGGAGCTGCTTTCGAGGACCGGGTCGCCGATGACGCGCTGCGTAAGCGGTTGGCCGAAACCCAGTCGGCAACCGTGCCCGACGATGTCTTGCTCGCAGCCAGCACGCTTGCCGTGGCCGTTGGGGCCGAGGGTCTGCGGGCCGACATCGTGCTCTGCAGAGCTGCAGCGGCGTTCGCCGGTTGGGACGGTCGAGCAGTTGCGACGACTGATGATTTGCGTGCCGTTGCGCATCTGGTGCTCGCCCATCGTCGTCATCGCGATCCGTTCGATGCACCGACCATGAGCGACGATGAGATCAACGATGCTCTCGACCAGACGCTTGCACCGCCACCCGAGTCGGAGCCGCAGGACGGTCCGTCGTCATGGCAAACCGAGCAGCGCGCGCCGTCCCTACCGCTCACGCCACCGTCGCTCCTCACCCACGCGCATCGGTCGTCGCCGGCGTCGGGTCGGCGCTCCCCCATGGTCGGCCTGCGCGGTCGCATCACAGGCACCGAACCGGTCGGTACTGCCCTCACCGATCTCGCCACCACCGCCACCGCGGTCGCCGTAACAACCCGGCGAGCCGAGACCGGCACGCAGACTCTTCATGCCGATGACCTGCGCCAGGCCCGTCGTGCGACGAAGGCCGGGAACCTTTTGATCATCCTCGTTGACGCCTCGGGTTCGATGGGCGCTACCGACCGCATCGAAGCCGCCAAGGGCGCCGTGCTCGGACTGCTCACCGATGCCTATCAGCGCCGCGACCGAGTAGCTCTCATCAGCATGCGGGGCGAACGGGCCGAGGTGATACTGCAGCCGACCGCAAGCGGCGAGATCGCCCGCACCCGTCTAGTCGATCTTCCAATAGGCGGCACCACACCGCTGGCCGACGGTCTGAGCACCGCCCTAAAGATGGCCACGGCTCCCGGCAACGACCCCGGTCGAGTTCCGCTCTTGGTCATCATCACCGACGGCCGCGCCACCCATGCCGACAACGGCCACGACCCGCTTGCGGCCGCGCAGCACGTGGCTAGCGACATCGCCCGCCGTTCACTCGATGCCATTGTCATCGATGCCGAAACCGGCGCACCCCGGCTGGGTCTTGCTGCTGAGCTGGCGCGCATCATGGGCGCCATCCACCTCCATATCGACGACCTTGGTGCCACCCGCATCGAGGACGTCGTGCGTACTCACCTCGCTTCCCCTTCGTAAGGTCGTTCACCAATGTATGTTCCGCATCTTCCGCTGCTGCAGATCACGCGGCCCGGCCACTACCCCACCTTGGGCCGGGCTGACGCGGCTGACGGTCTGTTGCTCGTCGGGCATGGTTCGTACTGCCGTGTAAGCGGCAGTGAGATGGCCACGATCGGCCGGCATGTCAGCGCGGCCCGACCCGACCTCGCGGTGGAAGTCGGCTACCTCGAAATGAGTGACCCTCCCGCCGGTGTTGCCCTTGATCGCTTGGTCTCCCGTGGGGTGAAGCGCATAACTATTTTGCCGATGATGCTGCTGGCCGCCGGTCATTCAAAGAGCGACGTTCCCGCCGTGGTCATGGAAGCCCGCCTGAAGTACCCAAACATGCCCATCGTGTACGGCCGTCCATTCGGGGTCGATCACGCCCTCTGCGCCATCGCTCACGACAACATTGCCCAGGTCGGCGGCACGGGAAATCCGTTGCTGGTCATTGCCCGCGGCACGTCTGACCCCGATGCCAACGGTGAGGCCTGCCGCGCGTCGCGGTTGATGGCTGAGTTCGAAAGGGCGCCGTTCGTCATCACCGGATTCTCGGGCGTCACCGGGCCTCGAGTACCCGAGGCCCTCGACATGTGCGCCAAGCTCGGTGCCACCAAACTCACCGTGTTCTCATGGTTCATCTGCAACGGCAAACTCGTGCAGCGCATCTTGGCCGATGAGCGGGCATTTGCCGCCGAGCGAGGCATCGAGATCATCGACGCCGGCTACTTCGGACCCGACCCACGTCTGGTGCCGGTCATTCTCGAGCGCTACCGCGAGGCCAATGAGGGCAAGGTGATGATGAGCTGCGACACCTGCGCGTACCGTCTGCCATTCCCCGGCGAAGAGGATCGCGTCGGTCAACCGATCGGTGTCGGCCACTCGCATCTTGCGCTAGAACACCGCACCGGCGGCCATTCGCATGGCAGTCATTCGCACGACGGTCAAGACCATGCCCACGATCACGCGCACGGGCACGGGCACAGCCATTGACCACCTGGCCCCGTCCGGTTCCGCTGATCGGCGACGCCACGTCGGCCGCCGATCGCGCTGCGGCACCCAATGGCTGGGCGTTCCCGCCAGAGGACCGTCAGGCCTTCTACGACATAGCTCGAGCTCGGCGCGATATTCGTCGCTACCGACCCGACCCACTCGACCCAATGCTGCTTGAGCGCGTGCTCGCAGCGGGTCACAACGCTCCGTCCGTTGGGCAATCGCAACCGTGGCGTTTCCTGGTCGTCACCAAACCTGAGACCCGCGAGCGAGCTGCGTTGTTGGCCGATCAGGAACGCCTGGCGCAAGCGGCGAAACTCGAACCCGACGCCGCCCGCCATCTGCTCGACCTTCAGCTTGAGGGAATCCGAGAAGCCCCCGTCGGCATCGTGGTCTGCTGCGACCGACGCACACCCGGTGCTGGTGTGTTGGGCCGCAATACCTTCGATGATGCCGACATGTGGTCGTGTGCATGTGCTATTCAAAACCTTTGGCTGGCAGCGCGGGCCGAAGGGCTTGGCCTGGGGTGGGTCACGCTCTTCCAACCCACCGATCTTGCCGAACTCATTGGACTACCCGTTGGGGTTGAGAGCCTTGGCTGGCTGTGTCTCGGTTGGCCCGACGAGCGACCGCCCGAGCCTGGTCTCGAACGCTGGGGCTGGTCGAAGCGGCTGCCGCTTTCCGACGTTGTGATCCACGAACACTGGTCCGATGACGCCCCGGACGCGCCCGTGTCGCGCCTACGGGCACCGCTGCCGGCATCTGTTGTAGATGCTCGGGACGACAACGATGCGCTCCTCACACCACTCGGTTCCCTCGGTCTCCTCGACCGCGCCGTTGATCGGGTTTTCGCCCTCGGCCATGGCGACGCCACGGCGGGGACGCTCGTCTTCGTCGCAGGCGATCATCCCGTCGCCGACCTCGGCGTCAGCGCATTCGGTCGTCACGTCACCACCGACGTGCTCGCCGCAGCCCACGCCGGTGAAGCAGTCGGTGTCGTTGCCGCCCGAGCCGCTGGATTGGAAACGGTCATCGTTGATGCTGGCTGCAGTTTCGGCGACCTACTCAATTCGGATGCCCTCTCGCTCGATGAGGTTCACCGCCTTATGGCTGAGGGTCGAGCAGTCGGCGTTGCCGCTCGCAGCATCGTTGCCACCGGCGAGGTCGGCATCGGCAACACCACCGTGGCGAGCGCACTCGCAGCTGTGCTCCTGAAGGCCACAAGCAAAGACGTCGTTGGTCTCGGCTCTGGATCAGACTCGGCGATGCTCGCCCGCAAACGTGAGGTGGTCGATGCAGCAGTACGTCGGGCGCGGGCCGAACACGGTGATCTCCTTCACGATCCTGCCGTACTGCTCGCCAGCCTCGGCGGACCAGAGTTCGCGTACCTCGTCGGTGTCGTCCTCGGCGCGGTCGAGTCGGGCAAAGCAATCGTGCTCGACGGCTTTGCAACCAGCGTCGCCGCGCTCTGTGCAGTGCTTATCGAGCCAGCGGTTGCGCAGCATCTGATCGCCGGACAACGCAGCCGTGAACGTGCTCATACGCTGGTACTCAGCCGTCTTGGGCTTGAGCCACTGCTCGATCTGCGGCTCCGTGCCGGCGAAGGTGTCGGTGCGTGCCTGGCAACGCGCTTGGTGCTCGACGCCCTTACGATTCGTCGTCAGTCGGGCCGGGTCGCGAGACAGCAGTGACTGCCATAGACCCCGGACCGCACGGTGGTGATGCTCGGCGCGTCGCCCATCAGCTTGGGCTCGACCCTGCCGACCTCATCGACCTCTCGGCCAGCTTGAACCCCTTCGCTCCTGACCCATCCGAGATCATCAGCCGCCATCTCTCGGCGCTGCACGACTACCCCGATGCAACCGCCGCTACCGAGGTGCTCGCAGACGCAACCGGAGTTTCCCGTGAGCGACTCGTTCTCACCAACGGCGGCGCTGAAGCCATCGCTCTCGTCGCGGCCCATCTCGGCAAAGGTTCCGTTGTCGAGCCGGATTTCTCGCTCTACCGCCGTCATCTCGCCACGGTTGATCAGCATGCCGGTCGGTGGAGATCGAACCCGGCCAGCCCGCTCGGCACACTCGCTGCACCCGGGGAACGGGCCGCGGTGTGGGACGAGGCTTTCTATCCCCTTGCCACCGGGGCGTGGACTCGCGGGGACGACACGAGCTGGCGACTTGGCTCACTCACCAAACTGTGGAGTTGCCCCGGTTTGCGCCTCGGCTACGTAATCGCTCCCGACATCCAAAGCGCCGAGGTCATTCGAGCGCTGCAGCCCCGCTGGAGCGTGAACGGGCTGGCCCTCGCCGCCATGTGTGACTTCCTCGCTGTTACCGATCTGCCCGGGTGGGCGATGTCGATAGCGTCACTCCGTGCAAAGTTCACCGGCGAATTGGAGCGTCTTGACCTACACGTAACACCGTCAAGTGCGAACTGGGTACTCGTCCACGACGCGGTACATCTGCGAATGCCCCTCGCCAAAGCCGGCATCGTGATCCGTGACTGCAGAAGCTTCGGCATGCCGACCACCGTTCGCATTGCGCTTCCCAAACCTCACCAGGTTGAGCGGGTACTCGCCTCAATCGCTGCGGCCCGGTGAGTGTCGCCGTCGCACTCGGCCTTGTTGCCGATGAGTTCCTGCCCGAGCCGCCGAACCGCGTTCATCCGGTCGCATGGTTCGGCACAGTCATGCTCGGCTACGAAAGGCGCTTCTACCGAGACACACGGGCAGCAGGTGTGGCCCACGCACTCACCGGAACTGCGCTCGGCCTCGCAGCTGGTTTCCTCCTTCGCCGGGCTATAGGCAGACCCGCGGCTACGTTCGTTGCCGTGTCTGTCGCCACTGGCGGCCAGATGTTGCGCGACGTCGCCGGACGAATCGGCGCAGCGGCTGACCTGGATGAGGCTCGCCAATTGCTCCCGAGTCTGGTTGGTCGAGAACCAAGCCAACTCGACGCGTCCGAGATCGCCCGAGCAGCGATCGAGTCGGTCGCAGAAAACACCGTCGATGCTGCGATGGCCACGGCGTTCTGGGGCGTTGTCGGCGGTGCTCCCGCTGTCCTGGCCCACCGTGCCATCAATACCATGGATGCCATGGTCGGTCATCACAACGGTCGTTACGAAAACTACGGCTGCGCCTGCGCCCGCCTCGACGATCTCGCCGCCTGGCTCCCCGCCCGAATCACCGCACTGCTCGTCGTTCTCGTCACTCCGGGGCGGCGTCGACAGATAGCCCACGCCGTCCGCAACGACGCGCCACAGCACCCTTCGCCGAACTCCGGGGTTTCTGAAGCGGCGTTCGCCGCGGCGCTCGATCTCAAACTTGGAGGCACGAATCGGTACGGCGACACCATCGAACACCGCATCATCCTGCATGCCAGCGGCCAATCCCCCTCACTCGCCGACATCGCTAAATCCAATCAGCTCAGCCGACGCATCACCGCCCTTGCCGCAGCGCTTTCGGCCGCCCTGTCCCTCTTCCGATATCGACGAATCCGAGCTACCGAATCTGCCTGATCGGAGCCTCGTCTCCCCAGTCCTGATCGGCCGTCCAGACGGTCGCGGCTTTTCGACGACCGAGAGCGAGACAGAGCCGATCACCGAGGGACAGCGCCTCACCCTTCCGCCATCGTTTGGCAGCCCACTCTGCGTCGGTCACTATGACAGGTTCGACCGACAACTCGAACGTGCTCAGCAAGCCCTTCACCAGCGACCAATCCTTACCTTTGCTCAGTATCTTCTGCGCTACCTCCGACCAATTGGCGGCGCTGCACATTCCACCTTCCTCGAGTGCAGTCTCAACCACATCGGCTCCGTCTTCGCCCTGCAGGAAGGCGAGAAGAGCCGAGGCATCAAACACGTTCATGCAGCGTCGTCTGCAACTGCTTGCTGTCGACGCTCGGACAACAGCTCGGTCACCAGGTCAAGCCCGGCCAAATCAGCGCGCACACGTTCTTTGGCCTGCTCGCGAGTGAGCAGCACGACTCCGCCAGAGGTTTCGAGCATCACGAGTTGACGACCCTCCACCAGCCCTGCGTGCTCACGCAGCTCAACCGGCACCACCAAGCGGCCTCGATCACCCATCGTCACAACATACGTACCACTCATGCTTACACGATACCACTCTTCTTTTGAAGTGGGATCGATCGATCTGTCAGATGCTCCCTGTCGTAGGGGTCTCTTCACGCGGGGACCAAAGACTTTGAGGACTCGTCGTAGCGAAGGTTGATAGACCTTGCTTTCCCGCAGCCTTTCCCTAGGAGTTCCGATTCGATCGGCTTTTGTTTCACGCTTGCTTGGAGGTTTCCGGCCTTCACCTCGACGAGGACCCGCTTCGACGGCAGCTTGTCGACGATTCTTAGAGCCAGCTGACTCCCTGAGAGTTGGGGCGATCCTGGCTGCGAATCAGTGCCGTCGCCTTCGTAGCATTTGTGATCAACACAGATTGAAACCGGGGCAGTGACTGCTCCCACGAACCTCCTGACGCTACATCCGCGCGATGGGGCGAATTCTTTCTCGCATTACGCCCCTTTCGCCCGGCTTGATCGCCCGATTCGGCTCTATCGCGCGAATGCACGGGCACCATTGCGCGAATGGCTCACCACTAAGGCGCTATGCGGAACTCTTCGGCGTCTTGGTTGATGGCGTCTTTGATGGCGGCGAGAGATTCGCCTCGGATGCGCATCTTGGATGCCGAGTGGGCGCGCATGTTGAGCGCAGCCATTTGGGTTGCGACTTCGATAGATGACGACTCGACATCGTCAGCGGGAACGATGGCGTCGAGGATCCCAGCAACAACGGCCTTCTCCGGTGTGTAGGACTGCGAGAGCAAGATGGCCCGGCTGAATTCAGCGGGAGTCAGACGTTGCTTGCAAATCTCGATGGCGGCGTAGGGCATGGTCATGCCGAGTGCGGTTTCGGTGGCCGCGAGTTTGAACGATCCGCTGGCACCTACGCGATAGTCGCCCGAGAGCAACACAAACACACCCATCGCAATGGCATGGCCGGTGCACCCCATCACCACCGGCGTCGGGAAGGACAACAACCGGTGCGAGAGTTCAAAACCTGCACGCAAGAGTGCCTTCGCTTCCTCTCCCCCGCCGCCTAACACCTTGAGGTCGAAGCCCCCGGAAAAGCGGCCAGCCCGACCGAGTAGCACGACCGGTCCGCCGGCCGCTTCGGCTTGATCGAGGCAGTCATTCAGCGCAACGAACATTGACGGGGAGAGGGCGTTGGCCTTGCCGTCATCCATGGTGATGACAGAGATCGAATCCACCATGCGAAGCGTTGCCGGAGTGTCCATGACCACGAACGTAGCGCGCCGAAGGCCAGACGCGAAGAAGTGGCCGCCGGTTGCCCCGACGGCCGCTCCAGCTGAAACGTCTACTTAGCGAGCCAGCCGTCAACGATCTTGGCGTTGGCGTCCACCCACTGCTTGGCCGCGGCGTCAGCCTTCATGCCGTCGCCGTCGATCATGGCGGCGATCGCATTCTGCTGGTCGGTGGTGAGCGTGAACTTCTTGAGGAAGGCGAGCGCCTTGGCGTTCTTCTTCTCCAGTTTCACCGATGCAGCTTTGAAGATGGGATCCGGAGCGTAGTCACAGGCGTACTTGCCGTCTTTGGCGTCAGCAGAGGCAAGGCACGCTGGAGTGACAGCCGGCAGCTTCACCTCGGTGAGCTTCACCTTCGACTGCAACCAGTGCGGCTGCCAGAACTGCAACAGGATTGGCTTCTTGTCGGTCTCGGCCTGCTTGATGGCAGTGATAAGCGCAGCCTCAGAACCAGCAACCGTGTATTTCAGGGGCAGTTTGAGGTTGGCGATGATCTGCTCATCGAACGTGACGTAGCTGGGGTCACCCATAAGGAAGCGGCCCTGGCTTCCGGTCTCGGCGGTAGCGAACTTGCCAGCGGTGGCTGCGTCCTTGAACCCCTCCCACGTGGCGACCTTCGGGTCGGCGGCGAGAGCGGCGTCGTTGACGTACCAGCCGATCTTGGCTTGCGGGCCGAGCACGCCGAGATTGACGACGGTCTTCTTTTCGTCGATGTAGGTTTTCATGTCGGGACCGTGACCGGATGGCCACTGTTCAAGCACCGCGTCGATGTCACCCTTGTCCATGCCGACCCAGGTGGCGTTTTCGTCGATATCGGTAAGTGTGACCGTGGTACCAAGCTTGGACTGAAGTACAACCTTGGCCACGTTGGCGTTGACCGCCGAGCCCGTCCAAGGATTGACGGCCAGCGTTATCGGCGCACCTTTAGCGCTCGATCCGCTTCCACTGGTGCTTCCGCACGCAGCAAGGCCGGCAACCAGCGCGGTTGCGATGGCGAGCCGTGTTGCCTTCTTCGATGACTGCTTCATTTGTCTTCCCCTAAATTAGTGAACGCTTGTTTGGCGGCAACGCCTACGACGCAGCCTGGCTCTGACCCGCTGTCCGAGAGCCCCACGCTTGCGTAAGCCGATCAAGAACGATCGCTAACAACACGATACTCATACCGCCGGACAGCCCGCGGCCAATCTCCTTCTTCGTCAGCCCGTACACCGTCTCAAGGCCGAGTGCTCCAGCCCCAATGAGCGCGGCCACGATGACCATCGAAAGCACCATCAAGATGGTCTGGTTAATACCCAGCATCACGGAACGCAACGCCAGCGGCAGCTGCACCTTGAACAGCTCTTGTCTCGGTGTGGCACCGAACGACACTGCCGCCTCGCGCACAGAGGCTGAGACCTCGCGAAGGCCAAGACTGGTCAGACGAATACCGGGTGGCAACGCGTAAATCACGGATGCAATCACGCCAGGCACGCGCCCAACTTCGAAGAGAAAGATGACGGGCACGAGATAGACGAATGGCGGCATCACCTGCGCGGCGTCGAGGAGCGGGCGAATGGCTCGCTCGAACCGGTCCGACCGACCAGCCAAGATGCCGATCGGCACCGCCAGCACGATGCTGATCAGCACCGCGAGCAGCACTTGACTAAGCGTGTCCATGGCAAGGTTCCAGGTGCGCAGGGCAGCGATTCCAACCATGCAAGCAGCGCAAAGCAGCCCGAGTCGGCGACCGCCGCTCAACCAGCCAATCAAGCCAACGAGCAGAACCACGAGCCACCAGGCCGTGTACTGAAAGGCGTCTCGCAACGGTGTGAGGATGCCCTTCACGAGGACCTCGTTCACGTGTGTGGTGCCGCCGATTACGGGGACGCCTTTGCGGACATGGCCATTGGTCCACCTGACCATCGAGTTGATCGGCTTGGTGATGTTCACCTGCAAGGCTTCCGGGAAGCTGTTGGCACCGACCAGCTTGGCACCGATGGCTAGGAGCACGATGCCGATGAACGCCGCACCGATCTGCGCGCCACGGTTCGGCAAGAACGAAGCGAGCTTGGATGCCAGCGAATCTGCTTTCACCGCATGTCGCTGGCCGGTGGTGATGCGGTCGAGAACGACAGCGGCGAAGACCATGACCAGGCCGGGCACAAAGGTACGGCCGACATCATTCTTCTGGAGACCAGCGAGCACAGCTTGACCGAGACCACCAGCACCGACGAGTGCCGCAATGACGAGGATGCCGAAGGCCATCATGATCACCTGGTTCAAACCGAGCAACATTGCTCGACGAGCCATAGGGAGCTGTACCTTGGCCAACAGTTGGCGGCGCGTACAGCCATACGAGGTACCAACTTCGTTGGCGACAATGGGCACACTGCGCAGTCCCAGACTGGTGAGTCGAACCGCAGGCGCTACGGCAAAGATCACTGCGGCCACGATTGCGGGCGCGTTGCCGATGCCGAACAGCACCACGATGGGGAGGAGATACACATACGCGGGCATCACCTGGGCGGTGTCGAGAATGGTGCGAAGGACGCGGTTCACGCGGTCGTTGAGCCCGGCCCAAATGCCGAGTGGCACACCGATGAGTAGCGAAACCGAAACGGCCACAGTCATGAGCGAAAGGCTCACCACCGTCTCGTCCCAGAAGCCCAACACCCCGCATAGCGCCAGGCCCAGCACGCCGGCGATGGCTGCTCGGCGGCCGCCGGTCTTGCTTCCGACCAAGCCGCTGAGAGCCAACAGGCCGGGCCATCGAAGCGACTTCAACACCCAGAAAACTGCATCGTTCACCGCCTTGAGCACACTGGCGATTGGATCAAAGATGCGAGTGAAGATCCAATGCTTCTGGTTGTTGAGCACGACCCATTTGTAGATGATGTCAGTGCGGGGTTTTACGTGGGCGTCGAGCCACGTTGGTACATCGGCAAGTCTGGCTTTGCCGCCCGTCAGCCGGCCGAGCAGCACAATCCCGACCACGAGAATGACCGCCAGCGCAGAGCGGCGCACGCTATTGGAGACGATCGAAGGCGACGGAGCGAGCGCGACGGCCATGGCTACGCGCTCACCAGGTCTTCGCCGGCGATGACGGTCAGGACGGCAACGCGATCAACAGAGCCCACAGTCGATCCCGCAGCGTCGACGATTCGAACCGGCAGTTCGCTTCCGGCCAGGTGGCGCACCACGTCACGGATCTTGGTACCGACCGGTACCGACGCTCCGTACGAACTGTCGTGCGGCGGCGACATGATCGACTCGACCGGTACGACGTGAGACTTCGGGACGTCCCGTACGAAGTTGCGAACGTAGTCGTCGGCAGGGGCCGACACCACCTCCTGCGGAGTGCCGACCTGCACGAAGGCGCCGTCGCGCATGATGGCAATCCGATCACCGAGGCGAAGCGCTTCGGAGAGGTCGTGCGTGATGAACACCATGGTCTTGTTCACCTCGCGTTGCAGCCGCATGACCTCATCCTGCATGTCACGTCGGATGAGCGGATCGAGGGCGGAGAACGGCTCGTCGAAAAGCAGAATGTCCGGGTCGGTCGCGAGTGCCCGAGCGAGACCGACACGCTGCTGCATGCCACCGCTCAACTGGTCCGGCTTGCGTGAACCCAAGCCCTTGAGGCCAACGAGATCAAGGATCTCCTCAGCTTTAGCCCTGCGCTCGATCTTGTTGACACCGCGCACCTCAAGCCCGAAGGCAATGTTGTCGATCAGGCTGCGGTGCGGCAGCAGACCAAAGTGTTGAAACACCATGCTCACCTTGGTACGACGCACATCGAGCAGTTGCTCGGTTGAGGCATTGGTCACGTCAATGCCGCCGATGTTCACCGTGCCAGCAGTGGGCTCGATCAGGCGGGTGAGGCAGCGGACCAGGGTGGATTTTCCGCTGCCGGACAGTCCCATGACCACGAATGTCTCACCTGGTTTCACGTCCATGGTGATGTCGCGCACGGCGACGACGCACCCGGTCTTGGCCTCCAGTTCGGCACGGGGCAGGTCCGCGTCCGCAGACGCGACAATCTGCTTGGCGTGGGGTCCATAGACCTTCCACAAGCCACGTACCGATATCGCTGGATCCATCCCCATACCCTCACCCCAACTGAAGCTGTTACCAAACAGTACCTCCGGCGGGACTAAGGACCCTGGCGTTCACGACGACCGGCCGTCATCGTCGTTCTGGAGGCTACGGAACGACGAAGAAGGGGCGCCATGACGCTGGAGTTGGCTGCGTTTGCTCGGGATGTTCTGCTCTTGGATGGCCGCGCCATAACGGTTCGACCGCGGACCGAAGGGGCTGACCCGTCTCAGCGTATGGACCTGGTGGCCGAGCACGGACAAGATGTTGTGGCTCGCGCCCACTATGCGCGCGACGAAAATGGCGACGCCGAGGTCCGCTTCGCCGTCGATACCGCATTCCAGCATCTCGGCATTGGAACGCTGCTCTTGGAAGACCTTGCCGTCATCGCGCTGGCAGCCGGATTCAACCGATTGACGGCCGTGATGGAGCCCGACAACGACGCTATGCGCACAGTTTTCGAGTCCGTAGGCCTCACGACTCGCTTCTGGCCCGAGGGTATCCAGGTGCGTACAGAGCTTGATCTCACGGCTGAATCGCTGCTGGAGGAGCGGGCGCATTCACGGGAGTGGAGTGCTACCAGCTCGTCTCTCGACCCGTTGCTGCACGCCGAAGTCGTGGCAGTCATCGGGGCGAGTAGTTCGGGTTCGGGCGCCGGTTTCGTTTTGTTGAAGAACGTCGCAGCCTCGTTTACCGGCATGCTGCATCCGGTTCATCCGACCGCTTCGACGATTGCGGGAATTCCGGCCGTGGCTTCGATCGCAGCCGTTCCGGGAACGGTGGATGTGGCGATCATCGCCGTCCCGGCCGGCGCGGTTGTCGACGTGGCCGAAGAATGCGGAAAGGCAGGCGTGCGCGTGCTGGTCGTAGTGACGGCAGGGTTTGCCGAAAGCGGGCCCGAAGGCGTCGAGCAACAACGCCAACTCGTCGCGGTAGTCCGTCGCTACGGGATGCGCATGATCGGCCCCAACGGCCTCGGCGCGATCGCGACCGGAGTCGGACTGAACGCCACGTTCGCGGCAGTGCAGCCTCGCCCCGGATCCGTCGCATTCGCTTCACAATCCGGTGGCCTCGGCCTCGCTCTGCTGAACGAGGTCGCCCGGCAGGGGCTTGGCATCTCATCGTTCGTCTCGTTGGGAAACAAGGCCGACGTAAGCGGCAATGACCTGCTCTGCGCGTGGGGTGACGACCCGGCTACGCGGGTGATCCTCCTCTACCTCGAATCGATCGGACGCCCCGACCGCTTCGCCCGCATAGCTCGCACCGTGGCGCGCATCAAGCCAGTGGTCGTGTTGAAAGGTGGCCGCAGCGCTGCGGGAGCGCGAGGCGCGCAGTCCCATACCGCCGCCATTGCGGCTCCCGCTGCGACGGCAGACGCATTGTTCGAGCACGCCGGCGTCACCCGTGCCGAGAATTTGGAAGAGCTGTTGGACTTGGCCGCGTTCTTCGATCTGCAGAGCCTCCCGCACGGTCGCCGGGTGGCGCTGGTCGGCAACGCAGGAGGGTTGCTCATCCTTGCCGCCGACGCGTGTGAAGCGAATGGCTTGTCGAATCCCGAGCTGTCCCCCGGTCTCCGCGATGCCATCGCCGGCAAAGTTCCCACCGCGGCCTCGACCGCGAATCCGGTGGACCTTCTCGCGACCATCAGCCCCGACGCACTCGCCGATGTCGTGGACATGATTGCGGCGTCAGGCGAGGTCGACGCGGTGGCAGTAGTGATCACACCGCTCAAGGCCGGGGCTGCCGAGCCGCTTCGCACCGCGCTCGGCCGCACGGTCCGGACTGTTCCAACGACGCTCACGGTGATTCCATCGGAGTCGACAGAGGCTGCGTTGCGATTGCCTGAGTATCCGTTTCCGGAGCGGGCCGTGCGGGTAATAGCCCGCGCCGCCGACCGGCACGACTGGCTACAGCAGAACGAGGATTCTCTGCCGTCGCTCGACGTGAACTGGGTGGAAGTTCGACGCTTCGTCAGCCAACTGGCGCAGCTGCGGGAGGGCTGGCTAGAACCCGGCGACATCTTCGAACTGCTCGGCATGATCGGCGTGCCGGTCCCCGCCTACCAAACCGCGCGAACGGCCGATGAGGTAGCCCGGGCCGCGACCTCGATCGGTTTCCCGGTCGTCCTAAAGGTCGTGGGCGAATCGGTGCTGCATAAGAGTGACGAAGGTGGCGTCGCCATCGATGTGGAAAGCGCCGACGAAGCCCGGATAATCGCAGCAGGCATGGTCAAGCATTTCGGCACGCGGTTGTCCTCGATCCTGGTGCAGAAGCAGGCATCTCCCGGGGTCGAGGTTCTGGTGGGCGGACTCAATGCGCCGACGAGCGTCCCGATCGTGGTGGTAGGCGCAGGAGGGACCGACGCGGAGATTCTGCAGGACCGCCAGATCTGCGTTGCACCCATCACGCAATCACGGGCACACGACCTTCTCATGTCGTTACGCCTCGCACCCAAACTCAGTGGCTATCGGTCGCACCCAGCGCTCCCGATCGAGGACATCGTCGATGTCATCACCCGCATCGGGCTGCTGACCGCGGCCGTACCCGAGATCGCCGAACTCGACCTGAACCCGGTTATCGCCACACCATCATCAGTGCTCGCCGTCGACGCCCGCATACGAGTGGCTCAACGCACCGATCCGCTTCAACCCCTCCAAGCTATGCGCCGCGTGTAGCACAAGTGTCCCCTCGCTCGCGCGTGACCGTTCTAGCCGTCCACGCCCTGGCCGCCCCCCAGGTCGAGTTCGCATCGGTCGCGGCCCAGACTGCGGCCGGTGCGATGGAGGCGCTCGCGACACGGGCCACCGGCCTCACCGATGATGAGGTGGCTGCGCGGCGCAACCAGTTCGGTGCCAACGCCCTTCGATCCCATGGCGCCCGACCGGGCCAAGTGCTGGTGCGGCAACTCCGCAATCCGCTCTTGCTGCTCCTGCTCGCTGCCGCGCTCGTGTCCGGTGGGACCGGCAATCGCGCCGACGCGTTGATCATCACCGTCATCGTCGCCCTTTCGGTCGGGTTGGGATTCTTCAACGAGTATCGATCTGAGCAGGCCGTCGAGGAACTACACAGCAAGATCCGCCACGATGCCACGGTCATCCGTAACGCCAAGGCGACGCTGATCGATGTTGCCGACCTCGTGCCGGGAGACATCGTCGCGCTGAAGCTCGGTGACATCGTCCCGGCCGACATGCGACTGCTCAACGCGCACGAACTTGAGTGTGACGAAGCAATTCTGACGGGCGAATCACTCCCGGCGGTGAAGACATCGGAACCAGTTCAGGGCGAAACCGCGTTCGCCAGCTGCGCGTTGATGGGAACCGTTGTTAGCCAGGGCAGCGGCAGCGGCGTGGTCGTGCAAACCGGCGCCGCGACGGCATTCGGCCGTATTGCCGTTGGGCTGGGGGAACGTCACGCACAGACGAGCTTTCAGATTGGCCTGCAGCAGTTCTCGATGTTTCTGGTGAAGGTGGCGGGCATGCTCACGGCTGCGATTTTCGTGATCAACGTCGTGCTTCACAAACCCGTCGTTGACGCGCTGCTCTTCTCGCTAGCAATTGCGATCGGTCTGACTCCGCAACTGCTGCCCGCCATCGTCACCGTAAGTCTCTCTAGAGGGACGCGTCGGCTGGCGGCCAAGAAAGTGCTCGTCAAGCGACTTGTCGCCATCGAGGACCTGGGCAACATCACGACGCTTTTCACCGACAAGACTGGCACGTTGACCGAAGGCCGTGTCACGTTTGAACGCTCGCTCGGTCCAGACGGTGTCGACGATGCTCGTGCGCATTTGCTCGGTCTTGTCTGCAACGAAGCAACGGTGACCGACGGTAGGGCCGTGAGCGGTAACCAGCTCGATGTGGCGTTGTGGGACAGTGCGGGCGCGTTGACTCCTGACGCCTTGGCCTGGATCCGGCAGGACGCTGCACCCTTCGATCACGAACGAAGGTTGTCTTCCGTTATCGCTGTCGCTCCGGACGGTACCCATCTCCTGGTTGCGAAGGGTGAACCGGAAGGAATCCTTGATCGATGCCTGGACGCAACACCCGCGTCACGAGCGTTCCTCGACCAGCTGTTCGACGCCGGTTCCCGGGTTATTGCAGTTGCAACAAAATCTGTTGCGACCGCTACCACCTCTTCACCGTCCCTAGAATATGAACTGAACCTCGAAGGCTTCCTGGTCTTCGTCGACCGACCGAAGATGGACGCAGGAACCTCGATTCGACGCCTGGCCGACCTTGGTGTTGTCACCAAAGTGATCACCGGCGACAGCGAGCGAGTCGCACGCAAGGTGTGCGGAGACCTGGGCATTGACACCAGCTCCGTACTGGTCGGTTCTCGCCTTGTGTCGATGTCGGACGATGAACTGATGCTCGCCATAGCGACGACGTCGGTGTTCGCCCGCATAGATCCCGATCAGAAGTCCCGTATCATTCGCATGGCCCGCCACGCCGGGGAGGACGTCGCCTTTCTGGGCGACGGTGTTAATGATGCGCTCGCGCTGCATCACGCCGATGTGGGTATCTCGGTCGACACGGCCACCGACGTGGCGAAGGACGCGGCCGACATCTTGCTGCTCGACAAGGATCTCGGCGTGCTCGCGGATGGCATTCAGGAGGGTCGGTGCATTTTCGCCAACACCATCAAATACGTGTTGATGGCCACATCGTCCAACTTCGGCAACATGTTCTCGGCCGCAGGAGCATCCATCTTTCTGTCGTTTCTCCCGATGCTGCCCTCGCAGATCCTGCTCAACAACTTGCTGTACGACGTCGGCCAGATGACCATTCCGACCGACAATGTGGACAACGAAATGCTGAGTCGGCCGTCGCAATGGGACCTGCATTTCATCCGCCGGTTCATGGGCTTCTTCGGACCGATGAGTTCGATCTTCGACTTCGCCACGTTCTTTATCCTGTTGCATTTCCTGCACGCGAAATCACACGAGTTCAGAACCGGCTGGTTTGTCGAATCACTCGCCACCCAGACGCTGGTGATCTTTGTCATCCGCACCCACCGCGTGCCGTTCTTCCGTAGTCGTCCGAGCATTCCTCTGCTGGTGGCGATCATCAGTTGCGTGGCCGTCGGCGCTGTCTTGCCTTTCACGCCGCTGGCCGAGCCGTTGGGCTTCACTTCTCTGCCCATCAGTTTCTTTCTGGTGCTCCTCGGATTGATTGGCACCTATCTGATCTTGGCCGAGTTGGGCAAACGTTGGTTCTACGCATCGCTTGATGCTCAGGCTGCACGGGTTCGACCGGTCGGCCGTCGTCCGCACATTGAGCGGCGCGCCCACAAGCGCGCCGCCCGCTTCACCCACGACGACGACGTCAGTCGCGCCGACCGACGAACGTGATCGTGTCGGCCGGCCCACCATCGGTGCGGGCAACAAGCAGGTTCACGATGTAGCGGTCCTTGTCGACGATGAGGTTGGATACGGCAATCACCGGCACCTTGCTCAGATCGACCAGATCAGACACATTCGTCGCAGACCACGTAACTCGATCTTGCGAGTCGAGGATGCGCATGCTCTTGGTCGCTTCCGCCTGCTGCTGGTTGGTCTGGTTGAACAGGTCGCTTTCGCCGATCGAGACAAGCGTCGCTGCGTTGTCATCGACGATGGTGATCTCCGCAGCGGGCCGAACGGGGACCAGCCCGATGGGTCAATACTGGCCACGAAAACGACCGGAAGCACTCCAATGAGCGCCCGCCTCACGCCGCCACCATGCGGTGACGATAGCCCCGACCAGATGAGCGCAGGGTTCACGTCGTTCCAGAGGATGCCAATCTGCCGAGCGCCGGTCTGATTGGCTACGTTTACCAAACAGTCAACTGCGTACCCGTGGAGGAGATTCGCTAGTGGTGCAACAACCGACGTCGGCACGAGCGGTAATCATCGGCGGAGGGATTGTCGGCTGCTCTACCGCATATCATCTGGCCAAGCTCGGCTGGACGGACACGGTATTGGTGGAGAAGCACAAGCTCACCTCCGGCTCGACCTTTCATGCAGCCGGACTGGTTGGTCAGTTGCGTACCAGCGCCAACATCACCCAGCTGCTGGGCTACTCGGTAGAACTCTACCGATCTCTCGAAGCAGAAACAGGCTTGGCTACCGGTTGGAAAATGAACGGTGGGCTTCGTCTGGCCTGCAACAACGAGCGCTGGAACGAGGTGAAACGCCAAGCCACTACCGCCAAGTCGTTCGGCCTCGAGATGCATCTGCTGTCGGCGAGCGAGGCTCAGGATATGTGGCCACTCATGCAGGTGGATGATGTAGTGGGTGCCGCGTTCTTACCCACCGATGGTCAGGCCAGCCCTTCGGATATCACCATGGCCCTAGCCCGCGGCGCACGCCTGGCCGGCGCGACTATTCTCGAAGACACCGAAGTGACCAGCATCGAGGTGATCGACGGAAAGGTACACGCCGTCATCACCGAGCACGGTCGTATCGAGTGCGACGCGGTGGTGTGCTGCGCCGGGCAGTGGACCCGTGCCATCGCCGCGACCGTCGGCGTAAGCGTGCCGCTGGTGTCGGTGGAGCATCAGTACATCATCACTGACCAGATTGCGGGAGTGACCCGTGATCTGCCGACGCTGCGGGACCCTGATCGACTCACGTATTACAAGGAAGAGGTCGGCGCCCTCGTGATGGGCGGCTACGAGCCGAACCCCATCGCGTGGGCCAAGAAGGGCATTCCGACGGACTTCCAGTTCAAGCTCTTGGAATCGAACTTTGACCATTTCGAGCCCACCATGAACCTGGCCATGGGCCGTGTCCCGGTGCTGCAAACAGCGGGAGTGAACGAACTCATAAACGGGCCCGAAAGCTTCACACCGGACGGCAACTTCATCTTGGGTGAGGCTCCCGAAGTAGAGAACTTCTTCGTCGGAGCGGGCTTCAACGCGTTCGGTATAGCGGCAGGCGGCGGGGCTGGCATGGCACTGGCCGAATGGGTGCACAAGGGAGTTGCGCCCTACGACCTTTGGGTCGTCGATATCCGCCGCTTCGGTCAGCCACACCGTGACACCGACTGGGTTCGCAGTCGCACGCTTGAGGCGTACAGCAAGCACTACACCATGGCCTGGCCCGCCGAGGAGCACCACAGCGCCCGCCCCACTCGTCGGTCACCGCTCTACTCGCGGCTCAAGAAGGCCGGCGCCTGTTTCGGCGAGAAGCTCGGGTGGGAACGGCCCAATTGGTTTGCGTTGGCTGAGCACGGAGAGACCCCGAACGACGTCTACACCTTTCAGCGGCCCAACTGGTTCGCGGCTGTAGGTCGCGAGCACAAGGCATGCCGCGAGCAGGCTGCCCTGTTCGATCAATCCTCCTTTGCGAAATTTGTTCTGAAAGGTGCCGATGCCAGCAGGGTGCTCAACTGGATCTGTGCCAACAACATCGACAGGCCCGTCGGGTCGGTGATCTACACCCAAATGCTTGACGACAGGGCCGGCATCCAGTGTGACCTCACCGTCTGCCGTACTGCGTGGAATGAGTACTACATCGTCACCGGCACTGGTTTTGCCACCCACGACTTTGATTGGATCCAACGCAATATTCCGTCGGGCATGAACGCCCAACTCGTCGACGTCACGTCATCGCTCGCGGTGCTGTCACTGTTCGGTCCGAGCGCGCGTCGAATTCTGGCCAAGCTCACTGACACCGATCTGTCCAACGAAGCGTTCCCCTTCGGCACGTTCCAGACGATCGGTATCGGCGGCTGTGAGTTGCAGGCGCTGCGCATTACCTATGTCGGCGAGTTGGGATGGGAGCTTCATATCCCGGTCGAGTCAGCAACGCTCGTCTTCGATCTGCTGCACGATGCCGGTGCACCGTTTGGGTTGGTCAACGCCGGGTACCGAGCTATCGAAAGCCTGCGTCTCGAGAAGGGCTACCGCGCCTGGGGATCCGACATCGGCGCTGACCACACACCCCGGGAGGCAGGCTTGGGCTGGGCCGCGAAGACAAAGACCGACATCGGGTTCAAGGGTCGTAATGCACTTGAAGCCCAGCGAACCGAAGGCGTCACCAAGATGCTGGCGGCATTCACCATCGACCCTGGGGTGATCCTGTTGGGGCGCGAGACGATCTATCGCAACGGTGAGCGAGTCGGCTGGCTGACCAGCGGCGGCTTCGGATACACGCTGAACCAATCCATTGGATACGGCTACGTGCGCAACGCCGACGGTGTCACGGCCGACTACGTGCTCAACGGCTCCTATGAGCTTGAGGTCGCAACCGTTCGGGTGCCCGCCAAGGTGTCGCTGAAGCCCTTGTTCGATCCGTCGAACGAGAAGGTGAGGAGCTGATCATGGCACTTCCGACGCACGCTCGGATCGTGATTATTGGCGGCGGCATTCTTGGTTGCAGCATTGCCTATCACCTCACCAAGATGGGTGAGAAGGACGTCGTTCTGGTCGAGCAGCACAAGCTCACCGACGGAGCGACCTGGCACGCCGCGGGTCTCGTCGGTCAGCTGCGTTCGTCGCGGAACACCACCCGCATGCTGGAGCAGTCAGTGGAAATGTACCGAGGTCTGGAAGCCGAGACCGGCCAGGCCGTCGACTGGAACGAAGTCGGGTCGCTGCGGCTGGCGTGCTCGCCTGATCGGGTGCTGGAACTGAAGCGGCTCACGACAATGGCCAAGAGCTTCGGACTGCCGATGGAGATCATCTCGGCCGAGCAGGCGCAGGCTCTGTTCCCTCTCATGTCCACCGCCGATGTTCTGGCCGCAGCGTTCTTACCAACGGACGGCTACATCGATCCGGCCAGCGTCACCCAAGCAATCGCCAAAGGCGCCAAGATGCGCGGTGCCACCATCGTGGAAGACACCAAGGTCACTCGCATCACCGTTGAGGGTCGACGCGTCACCACCGTGCACACCGACCAGGGGGACATCGCGTGCGAGATGGTGATAAACGCGGCTGGCATGTGGGGCCACGAAATCGGCCGTCTCGCCGGCGTTCGCGTGCCCGCGTTCGCGGTGGAACACCAGTACATCTTGACCGGCCCGATAGCGGAACTGGACGCGGCAGACATTCGCCGTATGCCCACGATGCGCGACCCCGATCACCTCGTTTACTACAAGCCCGATGGCCAAGGCTTGCTGGTCGGCGGCTACGAACCCGACACGCTGGCCTTCGCCCAAGACGGCATTCCCGTACCGTTTCAGCGCAAGCTGCTCGAACCCGATTTCGACCGCTTCGCACAACTTGCGCTGATGGCCGTGAAACGCACCCCGTGTATCGAGCAGGCCGGGATTCGCACGGTTATCAACGGGCCAATCCCCTATTCGGCCGACGCCGATTTCGTAATGGGTCGCACGCCGGAGCTCGACAACTTCTTCGTCGCCACCGGCTTTCTGTACGGCATTGCGGCCGGCGGTGGCGCGGGCAAGATGATGGCCGAATGGATGCTGGAGGGTCGGCCGTCGCTCGATTTGTGGCCACTCGACGTGCGCCGCTTCGCCTTCCATCACACCACCAAATACTTCATGTATCCACGTGCGGTCGAGTTGTACGGCCACCATTACAGGCTCAGCGCACCCGGGTCGGAGAGGACATCGGTGCGAGGCATTCGCCGCAGCCCTTTGCACGAAACGCTCCGTGCCTGCGGTGCCGTGTTCGGGTCACGCGGAGGTTGGGAGCGGCCGAACTGGTTCGCACCCGCCGGTGTCCAACCGGTCGACGAGCCGTCATTCACCAAACCGAATTGGTTCGATGCCGTCGGTGCGGAATGTAGGGCCGTTCGCACTGGTGTGGCTCTGGTAGACCAGACCTCGTTCGCCAAATTCGAGATCAGCGGACCAGGTGCAGTGGCCGCCGTGCAATGGCTCTCGGTTGCCGATATGGATAAAGCCGTCAACTCGGTCACCTATACCCAGTTGTGCAACGAGCAGGGCGGCATCGAGTGCGACCTCACCATGGTCCGCACTGCGCCCGACACCTGGTACGTCGTTACCGGTGCGGCCTTTGGCGCCCACGACATGGGATGGATCCGAGCAAACTCGCCCGCCGACGGCAGCGTGCAGATTCGTGACCTCACGTCGTCGCGTGCCGTCATAAACCTGTGCGGACCTCTTTCCCGGGCGGTTTTGGAGTCGGTGTGCGAAGACGATGTCTCGGCTCAAGCGTTCCGATACGCACAGGCCCGCGACCTCACCGTTGGATCGGCTCCGGTACTGGCGCTGCGCATCGGCTACACCGGCGAGCTGGGCTGGGAGCTGCACATCCCCACCGAATACGCCGGTCACGTCTACGACGTGTTGGGTGCGGCTGGGGCGGCATTCGGAATTGCCGACGTGGGCTATCGGGCCATCGATCGTCTGCGGCTGGAGAAGGGCTACGTCTACTGGTCCACCGATGTCACGCCTGACACGACGCCGTGGGAAGCCGGACTTGGCTGGCGGGTGAACCTCAACAAGGGAGATTTCTGCGGGCGAGCTGCATTGGTCGCTCAGCAAAAAGCAGGTGTGACCAAGCGCCTCTGCACGTTTACCCTTGAGTCAATGGCGTACCCGGTGGGCGGTGAGGCGATCATTGCCGACGACCGGGTGGTGGGGTTCACGACCAGCGCCAATTTCGGTCACTCCGTAGGTAAGCCCATCGCCTACGGGTACGTGCCGGTGGCGCTGGCCGACCGAACAGACTTCATCATCGAAGTGTACGGCGAACCAATTCGGGCAACCCGCCACGACGGTCCGCTCTACGATCCGAGTAACAGCAGACTGCGAGGGTGATGGATCTCGAAGAAGCAATCAACCGTATCTCGCCGATGATCGGCGCATCGCTGGCCTCCGCTACCCGACTCGCTGGTCTGACCAACGTCAACTACCGCGTCAGCACGCCGGATGAAGACGTCGTCATTCGCATCCCCGGACGCGGTACATCCGACTACATCGATCGCCATGCCGAGGAGGTCGCTGCGCTGCGAACCGCCGAGGCCGGCGTCAACGTCCCGGTGCGTTTCTTCGACGTCAGCGATGGGTTGATGGTGACAAAGTTCATCGACCACTCCACCACGATGTCACCCGAGAGGTTCGGCGACCTCGGTGCGGTTCGGCGGGCAGCAGACGTTATGCGACGACTCCATCAGATCCCCAAACCCTTTACCACCGACTTCAAAGTTGCACCGGTCATCGCCGACTTCAAAGCCATGCTCGTCGCAAAGAGTGCACCCCTCCCCGAAGGCTGGCCCTCCGTCGAGCAGCAAGCCGACCGAGCGCTGGCGTTGTTGGCCAAGCACCCGGTGCGCCTCGTTCCGTCGCACTGCGATCCGTTGTGCGAGAACTTCCTCGACATCGGTGACCGCATGTATCTCATCGACTACGAATACTCGGGCAACTTCGACCCAATGTGGGATTTGGGCGACTTCTCGGTGGAGGCATGGCTCGACGAGGAACAGGACGACGCATTGATGCGTGCCTACTTCGACGGATCTCCGGCGCCGGACCAGGTCGCTCGCATGGTGATCTACAAAGCGTTGTCCGACGTTTTGTGGAGCCTGTGGGGCATCGTGCAACACGTGAACGACAACCCGGTTGAAGACTTCTGGGCCTACGCCGTAGGTCGGTTTGAACGCTGCCGCAACTTGATGTCCACCCCCGCCTACGCCGCCGCCGTGGCCGAACTGGAGCACCGGTGAACTACGCCGCTGAACTGGCGCTCGCGCTCGAACTCGCTGATATTGCCGACGCCGTCTCCATGCCGTACTTCCGCAATGTGAATCTTCGCGTCGACCGCAAGGCAGACCGCACCGAGGTCACGCAGGCCGACCGGGAAACCGAAGCGGCGATCCGAGCTCACCTCTCGGCCCATCGGCCGTCCCATGCAGTGCTGGGCGAGGAGGACGGTCTGGTGGGCAGCCCTGATGCGCGATACAAGTGGATTATTGACCCGATCGACGGCACCTCCAACTTCGTAAAGGGTGTCCCGATTTGGGCCACCTTGATTGCGTTGGAGGCCGACGGCGAACTGGTTGTGGGTGTTGCCTCCTCACCCGCCCTCGGTCGTCGCTGGTGGGCAGCCCGAGGCCTCGGTGCCTACGCCGATGGCAACCCCATTCATGTGTCGTCCATCTCCTCTCTCGGAGAAGCGCACTTGTCGCACGCCGGTGTCGCTCTGTTCGATTCGTTCGGCAGCCCCGAGCGCTGTGACGCGCTCGTGAAACTCACAAAAGAGGTCTGGCGCGAACGGGGTCTGGGCGACTTCTGGATGCACGTACTGGTGGCCGAAGGCGCGTTCGACATCGCCGTCGAATCCGTCGTCAACACGTGGGACTTGGCTGCACTGCTGGTAATTGTGGAGGAAGCTGGAGGCACTTTCACCGATCTGCGTGGTCGACGCCGTGCCGATGGCGGCAGCGCGCTCTCCACCAACGGGCACCTGCACGCAGCCGTGCTGGCACGGTTGGGATTGCCCGATGAGTAGGCCGCTTGACGGCATCGTGGTGGTCGCCCTCGAACAAGCCGTTGCCGTTCCGTTCGCAACTCGTCAGTTGGCCGACCTTGGCGCTCGCGTCATCAAGATTGAACGTCACGGCGAGGGCGACTTCGCTCGCCACTACGACGACGCTGTGGGCGAGGGCTACTCGAGTTGGTTTGTGTGGTTGAACCGTGGGAAGGAGAGCATCGCGCTCGACGTGAAGGATGCCGACGATCAGCGAACGCTGCATCGCCTCATTGACCGCGCCGACGTGTTCCTCCAGAATCTCGCGCCCGGTGCCGCCGACCGATTGGGCTGCGCTCCCGACATCTTGCGCTCACGCAACCCTCGGTTGATAACGGTGTCGCTTTCCGGATACGGACCCGATGGTCCCTACCGAGATCGCAAAGCCTATGACGTGTTGATTCAGGCCGAGACCGGAGTGATCAGCCTGACTGGTACGCCCGAACAGCCGGCCAAGGTCGGCCTCAGCGTGGCCGACGTGTCGGGTGGTATGTACGCCTACAGCAACACACTTGCTGCTCTCATCCAACGCGGTCGCACCGGCGTTGGATCGCACATTGAGGTGAGCCTCTTCGACTCGCTGTTGGAATGGCTTGGCCATCAAACCATTTACACCCGTCAGTTCGACCGACTCCCCCGTCGCGCCGGTGCCCGCCACGCAACCGTCGCGCCGTACGGTCCGTTTCCGTGCGCAGATGGCCAAGACGTCGTGCTCGTCGTTCAGAATAATCGCGAGTGGGAGACGTTCTGCAATGCCCTTGATTTGTCCTCGCTCGTTGCCGATGTGCGCTTCAACACCAATTCGCAGCGCGTGGCCAACAACCACGAGCTCGACGAGCTCATCATCAATCGCCTTACAACGCTGACTGCCGATGACCTTGTCGACCGAATGGAAAAAGCGGCTCTCCCGTGGGCAAAGGTGAACGACATGCGCGACGTTCTCACCCACCCCCAACTCGCCGCCCGCCAACGCTGGCAAGACGTCGAGACTCCCAACGGATCCTTCACCATGTTGCGCCCACCCCTCGACATCACCGGTGTCGATGTAGAAATGGGCGCGGTCCCCGCCGTGGGCGAGCACACGCAGGCGATCCTGTCGTGGCTCGCCTCAATCGAGTAGGACTCTCAGCAGAACCCGGGCGTCTTACCCGAGAGAACTTCGGCGGCCATGGTGGTGTCCATGTTGGAGCCGCAGAGGATGAAGGCGACGCGCTTGTCGGCGTTTGACTCACGCTCTTTGTACATTGCTGCGAGCGCAAGTGCCCCGGCCGGTTCGGCGAGATGGTGAGTAGTGGACCAGAGCAGACGGATGGCGGCGGCGGCTTCGTCATCGGAGACGGCCACCACTCGCGCCGCGCCCTCACGGATGATCTTGGCTGACACCGGATCGGGCGAGCGGGTGGCCACGCCGTCGACGAAGGTGCGGACTGCGGCGGTCGTGCGAACCTCACCGGCGGCGAAACTCAGTGCCTGAGCGGGTGCACCTTCCACACCCACACCGATGATCTCGGTCTGCAGCCCAAGCAGGTCGCGGGCTGTGATGAGCCCGGAGCATCCAGAGCCCATTCCGATCGGCACATACACCCGGTCAAGCGGTCCGGCCTGATCGAACAGTTCGACGGCGTAGGTGGCCACGCCTCGAACCAGATCACGGTGGTAGGGCGGCACCATCTCGTAGCCCCGCTCGGCTGCAATCTCGGCTGATCGCGCACGAGCCGCATCGAAATCCTCGCCGCCGATCACCACTTCAGCGCCGAGCGAACGCATCGCAGCGTTCTTCTCCAGCGCATTGGTCTCCGGCACGCAGATCACGACGGGAATGTCGTAGGCCCTACCGGCAAAACTGAGCGAAATACCGTGGTTTCCCCGAGTGGCCGAAACGATGCCGCGAACGTCGGGACGTTCCCGCTTGAGCGTGTCGGCGTACAGAAGCCCACCGCGCACCTTGAAGGCCCCGGTCGGCGTGGCATTCTCATGCTTCACCCATACCTCGGTACCAACGGCCTCGTTCAACAACGGCCACGAGTACGCCGGAGTAGCCGGAAAGTACCGACGCACAATCGCCGTCGCCGCGTGCAGTTCTTCGAGCGTGCAGATCGTCATGGTTCGAGTCTGACGATTGCTATTGTCTTGGTCAAGTAGCTCATTGTCTGGGTGACACTTTCGGAGGGAGTTAGGTCGTGACAACAAGCTGGCGACCCGATCCGCTTGGCAACGGGGTGAAGTATCTCGACGTGGTCGACCAGATTCGTCGCGCCATTCGGTCCGGGGCGCTGCGCCCGGGCGAGCGATTGCCGACCCATCGGGCGTTTGCCCGAGATGCCGGAGTGGCCATCTCTACCATCACCCTGGCGTACGCCGAGTTGGCTCGGCTTCATCTTGTGGCTGGACAAGTTGGACGCGGGACATTCGTGCTGGCCGGTTCGGCCGACGCTGCGCTCTTTGCCGCAACCGCCTCGGGCAAAGGTGCTGACGGCATCATCGACCTGTCGGCCAACTCACCTGCGGTCAACCCCGATAGCGACGATCTTCAACTGGCCCTTGCCGCGTTGAGCGCCGCTCACCGTGTGCATGAGGGCTATCCGTCGGCCGCAAGTCTGCTGCGAGGGCGTCTCGCGATGGAAAGCCTGCTGAACGCACGAGGGATCACGATGTTCGATCGCGATCTCGTCTTGACGGCTGGGGCCCAGCACGGGCTGTTCGCGGCACTACTGAGTCTCGCCGGTCCCGGCAGCCGGGTGCTCGCCGAGGAGCTCACCTTTCCTGGTTTGAAAGCGGCCGCTCGTCAGCTTCGGATTGAACTCATTCCGGTGCGACTTGATGAGGAAGGTCTCATACCCGACGACCTTGCTCGACAGGCGCGCCGTACCTCGGCGACGGTGCTGGTGTGCGTGCCGACGCTGCAGAACCCGACGGGCTCTTGCATGTCCGATCAGCGGCGCCTCGACCTGGCCCACGTTGTTCGACGCAACGGAATCACCGTCATCGAGGATGACGTCTACGGATCGCTGCACGACTCTGCCTCTCTCGCCAGCGCCGTGCTTGAGTGCACCATCGTGCTTACGAGCGTGTCGAAGACCATCGAGCCGAGTCTTCGCATCGGCGCGCTCGCCGGACCGTCCGAGCTGATCAGCCCGATCGCAGCCGAAGTACAGCTGACCTCGTGGAGCGTATCAACAGCGTCCATCGAGGTGCTCTCTCGTTGGGCGCTCGATGGCACCGCGGAACGACGCACGACGTGGCAGCGCAACGAGATTCGCGAGCGCTGGCGCATCGCTGACCAACTGCTCGGCCGAACCGATCACGCTCCCGCCCCGCATCGGTACATCAGGCTAGATCGTTCGCCCGATCGAATCGCAGCAGCCTGTCTCGAAGCTGGAGTACTGGTCGTACCGAGTTCTGTGCTTGGCGTCGGACCCAAGCCGCCGAAAGGGATTCGCATCTCGCTTGCTGCCCCGCGTAGCCGCGCCACCCTTCACGCGGCGCTAAAGATCATCCAGCCGATCCTGCTCGGTGGATCGTCCGGTCAACGACGTGGACCACGTACTGCGTCGAGGACGGCGGGGTAGCTGGATGGATCGACGGCGACATCGAGCAAGGTGGGGCCGTCGGCGGTGAGTGCCCGCCTCAACGCATCTTGCAAATCTGTGGTCGAGGTGATCGAGTCGGCGTTCATCCCGACTCCTCGCGCCACAGCGGCAAAGTCGATTGGGTGATAGCGAACAGCGTCGATGCCGCCGTTGTCGGTCGGCTGCTGCTTTGCCGCGATCAGACTCAACGTCGCGTCGTTGAACACCACCACGATGACCCGTAGGTCAAGCCGCACGACCGTTTCCAACTCGGCCAGAACCATGCCCAAGCCACCGTCGCCGGTGAAACAAACAACGGCGCGATCCGGATAAACCAAAGCCGCAGCAATGGCGGCGGGCAGGGCGAAACCCATCGTTGCCAGTCCACTCGAAATCAGCAGTTCACCAGGCTGGTCGACTTCCCAAAACGGCACGGCCAGCAGCATGTGAGCGCCTGCATCCACCGTCGCGATAGTGCCCGCCGGCGCGACGGCCCTCGTCGTCCGAACGACATCGAGCGGTGAGACCTTCCCAACAACGCCCGGCACCGCCACAGCCAGCTCGGCCAGGGACTGCTGACGAAATATCCGGCCGGCGTCATCGTCCCATGTCGTGGAAAGCCCAGCAGCTACTTCCGAAAGAGACGCGACGAGAGCACCGTCACGAGACGCTTGCTGGGGACTGACAAAGTAGGGCGAACCCTCGACAGCCCATGGCTCACGCAAATCATCAGGACGGTCTCCGAGCTGGCGCTGAACGAAGTAGGGCGAACTGTCGATGCCCCATGGATCGAGCCAGATGATGGGCGCAGCGTACGGCCAGTCGGCAGGAATGAGTTCGACCGGGTCAAGGCCCACCCCAATGATGAGATCCGCAGCATGAAGAGCGGGTGACTCGATCGTGGCGCCGGTGGCAACTCCTGCACACCACAGTGCACTGTCGGCCACGACACCGCGAGCCTTGTAGGTGGTGAGCATCGGCGTGTGATGCGCGAGACCGATCTGGTGGAGTGCCGCCGCTACTCGCTCAGCCGCGTGGGTACCTCCGTACAGCGCGCCGACTCCGACGACGAAAACCGCTCGCCGACTGGGGGCCAACAACGCCAGAATGTCATCCGGAGCCGGAACGAACGACAGTGGATACGGACCAGCAGGTGGTTCTTGCGAAGCTGCTGACGGGTCGAAGTCCACGTGGACCGGACCGGGCTGGCCGCCGAGCGCTCGCTCGACAGCCAGCGTCGGCAGGTCCGTTTCATCGCTTCCGTACGTGTATGAACCGAGCGTGACAGGAGCCATCAGGGCAACCTGGGCCAACCACTGGTGAGGGATGCGAAGGTAGTCCTCGACCGGAACGCAGTCGCTCACCACGATCATCGGCTGTCGGTCGAGCAGTGCCTGGGCAACACCGTTTACCACCGAGGCGATTCCCGGTCCACGAGTCACCACGCAGGCACCGGGCGAGCCGGTCAGCTCCCCGACGACCCCGGCCATAATGGCTGCCGCGTTCTCGGTGTGCGCCAACACGAAACGCATGCCGAAGGCCTGGGCTGCGCCGACCACATCGAGATTCGAACCCCCTCCTGGCACGCCGAAGACGAGCTTCGTACCGGCATCCTTCCATGCAGCCACGAGGTCGATTGCCATCTGCCGCCTGGTTCGCCGAGCGCCGCTAGCAAATTGGAACGTCGCCGCATCGGTGGTCATCTCGCCAGCCTAGAACGAGTGGGTTCACCGATGTGCCCTTGGCATGGGTGTCTGCGAGGGAACACAACGGGTATGCTCCTCTCTCGTGCGATCGCCGCATCGGTCCGTCACCTTGGGGGTACACGCCGTGTCTATCAAAGTCGCCAAATTTCTCGACGTCTCGGCCGGGTTGCAGCCCGACCAATTCTCCGTCGGTTCACACGACTCGATCGAGTCGTTGAATGATCTCGACCCGATCTACAAGCAGCTGCTCGACGAGCCCATCGCGGTTGTGCTCGGCCTCATCGGAGGTGATGGTCGGGTCAACATGACACCCATGTGGTTCGACTACGACGGTTCACAGGTGCTGCTGAACCTGGCCTCGCACCGCAAGAAGATCGACTGGGTGCGCAACAATCCGCAACTGTCGATGCTGCTCGTCAATCCGAAGAACGCCTACCACTGGATTAGCATCAAATCGACCGTAGTCGAGGAGATTTCCGAAGACGACCCCGAGAAGGGTCCTGGCGTCACGGCACAGCTCGATCGCATCTGGACCAAGTACACCCAGCAGCCGCCGCCCTACGGTCTGCGTGACCCGGCCATCAACGAGCGGCGCGTGTTGTTCATCGCCAACGTTGATCGGGTGGCAACCTTCGGTACACCGTGACCCCACCGCGCCCGTGGTAGCCACTGGTCGAGTCGCCGTCGTAGGCGGTTCGCTCGGTGGCCTCACCAGCGCGCTTCTGCTGCGAGACGCGGGCTTCGATGTCACTATCTATGAGCGATCTGGCGCAGAGCTCGAGCAGCGCGGTGCTGGCATCGGCTTCCTCCCCGATGCTTCGCGTTACCTGTCCGAGCGCGCCGGTGTCGATCTCGATGACATCAGCATTTCAACCGATCACATCCGGTACTTCAACCGTGATGGAACGAGCGCGCACGACATTGAGCATCGCTACCGGTTGAGTTCGTGGAACACGGTGTACCGCTCGTTACTCAGATGCTTCGGACCAAATCGCTACCTTCTTGGACGGGAGGTCGTTGGCCGGACCGAGCACACCGATTCGGTTACGGTCCACTTCTCCGACGGGGCTACCGAGGAGGTGGACCTCCTCGTGTGTGCCGACGGCATCACGTCTCAGTTCCGCGCTGAGCTCGTGCCGAACGCGACGCGACACTATGCCGGCTATGTCGCTTGGCGCGGCATGATTCCGGAATCGCTGCTTGATCCGTCGAGCGTGTTGCAGCTCGGCGATGCACTCTCGTACTTTGTCTACGCCAACAGCCACATCCTCGTGTACCCGATTCCAGGGCTGGACGGCTCGGTTGAAACGGGTGGCCGGCTCATCAACTTCGTGTGGTATCGCAACTATCTGCAGGGCGGTGATCTTGATGACCTGCTCACCGACACCGGCGGCGCGCACCGTGACGTTTCGATTCCACCTGGCCTCGTCAGCGCCCACCATGTCGATGAGATGCGCGCC